>CACHWQ010000001.1 GCA_902583645.1 uncultured Pelagibacteraceae bacterium
TGTAAACGGTAAATTTTTTTGAACCCATTTTTAAATCTATAGTTACATCTATCTTCTCATTTTTCATAATTTCTTTTAGTAATATTTCGTTATAATCAAGAGATAATTCCCCTTTTTCAATAACTTTAATATCTCCAATATTTATACTAAGTTTATTTAAATTAATTTGAATTTGGGATTTTCCAATTGCCATTATTATTCTTCCCCAGTTTGGATCTTCACCAGCAAAAGCTGTCTTTACTAAAGGAGAATTTGCAATAGAAAAAGCAATTTTTTTTGCATCACTTTCATTTTTTGCATTTTCAACTGATATTGAAATAAATTTTGAGGCCCCCTCACCATCAGCAGTAACTCTCTTTGCTAAGTTAAGTAAAATACTATTTAAGCTTTTTTCAAAATTAACTAATCTCTCATCATTAAAATTATTAATTATTGAATTTTTTGCAGCTCCTGTTGCAAAAATACTTACCATATCATTTGTGCTGGTATCTCCATCACAACTAATAGCATTAAACGTTGATTCAATATGTTTCTTGAGTAATTTTTTTAAAACTTTAGATGAAATTTTTGCATCGGTAAAAATATACCCCAATGTTGTAGCCATGTTGGGAAAAATCATTCCTGATCCTTTTGCTACACCATAAATTTTTATATTGGTATTTCCAATTTTACATTCCTCCATTGCAAGTTTCGGTACAAGATCGGTAGTCATCATTCCCATAGCTGCCTTGACCCAAATATATTTATTTTGGTTATATTTAATTTTATTAATTAGTTCTGGTATACATTTTTTAATTTTCTCACATGGAAAATTTTCACCTATAGTTCCCGTACATCCAAAAAGAATTTCATTAGACTTAATTTTTTCTAAAATTTCATCGTCATCTTTTCTCTTTATCGAAAGTTGTACTGAAAGTTCATCTGCAATCTCTTTCAAGCCTTGATAGCCATTTTTCCCCGTAAATGCATTTGCATTTCTGGTGTTGACCAATAGAGCTCTTATTTTTTTACTTTTAATTTCTCTATTCCACTTTATATTTTCTGAGACAATGCTTGATTGTGTATATACAGATGCAAAATTAGCATTTTCTCTAAAATAAAATAATACAACATCATCTCTTGGTGGATTATATAATTTTGCATTTACTACCGATATTGCCACTCCATCGAGGTGTTCTAAATCTTGAAAGTCACTGATTTTAGAGTGTTTATTTTTAATTTTTAAAAAACTACTTAAATTTATAACCATACTATTTAAAATTTTTATTTAATCCTTATATAATTAACAATATTTAATATATAAACCTATAAAAATGCTGAATCCATTAAACATTTTATCAAAGTTTATTAAATCTAGTAATCAGAAAAGCTTAGAAAAACTTAAATCAGTTGTGAATAATGTAAATTCCCTAGAAAATGAAATATCGAATTTAAAAAATGAGGATTTTCCAAAAAGAACACTCTTACTAAAAGAGAAAATTAGAAATAGTGAAAAAATCGACAAAATAATACCTGAGGCTTTTGCATTAGTAAGGGAAGCATCAAAGAGAACACGAGGTGAAAGACATTTTGATGTTCAAATAATGGGAGGATTAGTTTTACATGGTGGCAGTATTGCTGAGATGAAGACCGGAGAAGGCAAAACTTTAACAATAGTATTGGCGGCTTATTTAAATGCACTTCATGAAAAAGGGGTTCATATTGTTACTGTGAATGATTATTTGGCAAAAAGAGACTGTAATAATATGGGCACGATATACAATTTTTTAGGTCTTAGTTCTGGCTATATCAACAATGATCAAAATGATGATGAAAGAAAAAAGAATTACAATTGTGATATTACCTATGCAACTAATAGTGAGCTAGGTTTTGATTATTTAAGAGATAATATGAAATTTCATTCTAAAGACCTTGTGCAGAGAGGGCATAAATTTGCTATCGTGGATGAAATTGACTCTTGTTTAATTGATGAAGCTAGAACGCCCCTTGTGATTTCTGGTGCTGCAGAAAATAGAGAAGATCAATATTTATCAATTGATAAGTTAATTAAAAAGTTAAATCCATCTGATTTTGAGATTGATGAAAAAGATAAAAATATCTTTTTAACAAACGAGGGAATTTCTAATGTAGAAAAAATATTTAACTCCGCAGGTATTTTAAAAAATAATAATTTTTACGATCCAAGTAATTTATCCCTTGTTCACTTTGTAAACCAATCATTAAGAGCTAATCACCTATTTGAAAAAGGTAAAGATTATATTGTCAAGGATGGTCAACTTAAAATAATTGATGAATTAACTGGAAGAATTCTTGAGGGCAGAAGATATGGAGATGGACTGCATCAAGCTTTAGAAGCAAAAGAAAAAATAGATATTCAAGTAGAAAATCAAACGTTGGCATCAATTACTTACCAAAACTATTTTAAAATGTATGAAAAATTATCAGGATGTACAGGTACCGCACTAACTGAAGCTGAAGAGTTTAGAGAAATTTATGATCTTGACGTAACAGTAATACCAACAAATAAAAAAATGATCAGAAAAGACTGGAATGATCAAATTTTTAGAACAGAAGACGAAAAAAATAAAGCGATATTAAAAAAAATTAAGGAATGTTATTCTAATGGTCAGCCAATGCTAGTGTTCACATCTAGTATAAATAAATCTGAAATTTATTCTGATCTTTTAAAAAAAGAAAAGATACCTCATACAGTTCTAAATGCAAAAAACCATGAAAAAGAAGCTGAAATAATTACTGATGCAGGTAAATTAAAATCTATAATAATAACAACTAGCATATCTGGAAGAGGGGTAGATATAAAACTAGGAGGAAAATCGGACAATAAAAAAGAGAATGAGTGGCTAAAAGAAAAAAATAAAATAAAATCTTTAGGTGGATTATTCGTTCTAGGAACAGAAAGAATGGAGTCAAGGAGAGTAGATAATCAAGCGAGAGGAAGATCGGGAAGACAGGGGGATGAGGGAAATTCTATATTTTATGTTAGTCTTGAGGATGATTTGATGAGAATTTTTGGTTCAGAATCAATGACAAATATTTTAGAAAAACTTGGCTTAAAAGACGGAGAAAGTATAGATCACCCATGGATTAATAAAGCACTTGAGAGAGCGCAACAAAAGGTCGAAGCGAGGAATTTTGATATTAGAAAAACACTTTTAAAATTTGATAATGTGCTTAATGACCAAAGACATGTAATTTTTAGTCAACGAAACGACGTTATTAATTCTAAGAAAATTTTTGAATATTCTGACGAGTTTCTCAAAGAAACAATTTTTGAGATAATAAAATTTAAAGATAGTAAAGATTATGAGAGTCAAATAAAAGCAAAATTGGGTAAATGTTTTACTGATGAGGAATATAAAAAATTAATTGTAAGTGATGAAAAAAATTTTGAGGCTATGATTAAAGATAAATTTTCAGAAAAAAGAAATGAAAGAATAAAAATAATTGGAGAAAATCAAGTAATGGAGTTAGAGAAAAGGATTGTTTTACAATCAATAGATGTTAACTGGAAACTCCATATTCAATATTTAGAGCAACTCAGACAGGTAATTGGATTAAGATCGTATGGTCAAAGAGATCCTCTTATAGAATATAAAAAAGAAGCTTTTGAATTATTTGAAAACTTATTATTAAAGTTAAAAAATGATCTAATTAAAATATTGATGAATCTTACTATTGTTGAAGAAAAAAATGAAAAAAATGAAAAAAATAATATGGAAAAAAGGACAAATCAAATAAATAATCCAAAATGTTTATTGGTATTAAATAAAGGTCAAAAAATATCTCGAAATGATAGATGTGAAGCAACCGGTAAAAAGTATAAGAATTGTTGCGGAAGACTTTGATTAATTCAAATCAAAAAAAATGTAAATATTAAAATCACAAAGATTAAAAATACAAAAATAGAAAGTTTTTTATTATATTTAACTTTTTGTATAAGTTTATTAAAGTTATTTATTTGTAAAATTAATTTATCTTTGTTTGCACTACTTGAATAAAGGCCTTTAGTTCTTCCCATTGATAAAAATTTATTTTTTCTATTTTCTCGAATTTCATCACGATTTAAATCGGAGAATTCAACTAAACTTTTTTCAATAGATTTTTTAACATTTTTTAATATCTCTTCTTTATCTCTATGGGCTCCTCCGGCAGGTTCTGCAATAATCTCATCTATAATTTTTAATTCTAATAAATCCCTTGATGAAAGTTTCATTGCCGTAGCAGCTTCTAATGTTTTCTTTGGATCTCTCCACAAAATTGAGGCACACCCTTCAGGAGATATTACAGAATAAATAGCATTTTCTAACATTAAAACTTTACTTGATGATGCTAGTGCAATTGCTCCACCAGACCCACCTTCACCAATAATTATGGATATTGTTGGTACCTTTAATTGCATACAGCATTCAATTGACTTGGCAATCGCCTCTGCTTGTCCTCTTTCCTCTGCTCCTACCCCTGGATATGCACCAGGTGTATCTATAAATAAAATAATCGGCAAATTAAATTTGTCTGCAAGCTTCATAAGTCTCACTGATTTTCTGTATCCCTCAGGCTTCATCATCCCAAAATTTCTCTCTATCCTGGTTTCTAGACTATCTCCTTTTTGCTGACCAATTACTAATACTGAAAGATTTTTAAATTTTGCAAATCCAGTTATTACTGATTTATCTTCTCCATAATATCTATCTCCACTCAATGGAATAAAGTCAGAAAATATATTTTCAATAAAATATTTAGACTTAGGTCTATCCTCGTGTCTTGCTACCATTGTTTTTTGCCATGGATCAAGATTTGCATAAATATGCTTGAGCTTGTCATCTATTTCTTCCTGCAATTTAGAGATTTTATTTGTATCTACCTCGGAGAGACCTTCTTTATTGTAAGGATCTTTTAAATTTTCTAACTCTGCCTCAAGTTCTTTAATATTTGTTTCAAAATTTAAGTAATTTTTCATAATTTTCTAATATATTTCTTTATCAATTTTCAATAGGCAATAAAATACTAAAAATAAAAAATCTAAAAATATTGATTAGAATATGAAAAAACAAGAAAAATTTGTAAAAATATTTGAATTGTCGGTATCAAAGATATTATATGATTTTATAAACAGTGAAATTTTGCGCGGGACAAATATTTCAAACAAAAGGTTCTGGAGTGGATTTAATAAAGCTGTTCATGAACTTGTCCCTATTAATAAAAAGTTACTACTCGCTAGACATAAAATACAAAGATCTCTTGATAATTACCACTTATCAAGAAAGAACAAAAGGTTCAAAAAAAATGATTATAAAAAATTTCTTAAAAAAATTGGGTATTTAAAAAAAAACGGTCCAAATTTTAAAATACAAACAAAAAATGTAGATAAGGAAATTTCGAGCATTTGTGGACCACAGTTAGTTTGTCCAGTTTCAAATTCAAGATTTTTACTTAATGCAGCAAATGCAAGATGGGTAAGTCTTTACGATAGCTTATATGGTTCAGATATAATTCCTGAAACAAGGGGTGCGCTTAAAGGGAATACTTATAACCCAATAAGAGGTAAAGAGGTCATTTTATTTTGTAGAAACCTTTTAGATAAGATGGTTCCTTTAAAAAATAAAAGCTGGAAAGATCTTAATGAAATTCCAAAAATTTTGAATAATAAACTTAAATTGGACTTATTAAATCAAAATCAATTTGTTGGATATTCTAAAGTTGCTAATAAAATATCTTCAATATTGTTCAAAAATAATAACTTGCATATTGATATAATATTTGACCAAACAGGAAAAATGGAAGTTAATAATCCGGAAGGAAATCAAGATCCATTGAAAATTCATGATATTTTCTTAGAGTCTGCAATAACAACAATCTGTGATCATGAGGATAGTGTCGCTGCAGTAGATGCTGAGGATAAGGTTCTTGGTTATAAAAATTGGTTATTACTAATGAAAGGTAAATTAAAATCATCATTTATTAAAAATGGGAAAAAAACTTTAAGAAAATTAAATAAAGATAGAAATTATATTTCAAGTGATGGTTCTAAGTATAGATTACATGGAAGATCACTCCTATTAAACAGAAATGTAGGCCATTTGATGACTACTCCAAGTATTTTATTAAGAGATGGCTCAGAATGCCCCGAAGGAATATTGGATGCTTTTGTTACTTCGGCTAGCTGTTTGCATGACTTTAAAATAAAAGGAAATTCTAGAAAGAATGCTATTTATATTGTAAAACCAAAAATGCATGGGCCAGAGGAGTGTTTGTTTACAGACTTAATTTTCAAAAAAGTAGAAAAAGTTTTAAAACTTAGAAATAACCAAATTCTTTGTGGAATAATGGATGAAGAAAGACGGACTTCTGTGAATTTAAAAGAATGTATTAGAGTATTAAAAAAAAGAGTATTTTTTATAAATACAGGGTTCTTAGATAGGACTGGTGATGAAATACATACATCTATGGAACTTGGACCAATGATTTTAAAAGGTGATATGAAGTCTTCAAGATGGATACAAGCATATGAAAATAATAATGTGGACATTGGATTATCCTGTGGATTTTCTGGTAAAGCACAGATCGGTAAAGGAATGTGGGCAATGCCAGACCTATTGCACGACATGATGAAACAAAAAATTGCCCATCCGGAGTCTGGGGCTAATTGTGCATGGGTTCCATCACCAACTGCCGCTGCAATACATAGTTTGCATTATCATCAAGTTGATGTTTTTTCTAAACAAAACGAGATAATGAAAAGGAAAAAAGCAAAATTAGATGATTTGTTAGAAATTCCAATTAATTCTTTAAAAAACAAGTGGTCAAAATCACAAATATCAAATGAGCTTAAAAATAATACACAAGGCATTTTGGGATATGTAGTCAGATGGATTGATCAATCTGTAGGGTGTTCAAAAGTTCCAGATATAAATGGTGTAGGATTAATGGAGGATAGAGCTACATGCAGAATAAGTAGCCAACATATAGCAAATTGGTTGCACCACGGGGTATGTAGTAAAAAACAAGTGTTAGAAATTATGAAAAAGATGGCCAAAATTGTAGATAATCAAAATCTTAAAGATAAAAGTATGAAGGGGCAAGCCCCATATCAATCGATGGGGACAAATTATCATCAATCTATTGCTTTTAAAACTGCTTGTGACTTAGTTTTTCACGGCAAAAGTCAGCCATCAGGTTATACTGAACCTTTGCTTCATTTTAACAGAATTATGAAAAAATCAATCTGAGTCTGCATCTAATCCGGTTCTATTTTTAAAAGCTAAATGAAGTGTACCGTCATCAAGATTTTCAATTTCACCCCCGATAGGAAGACCTTGTCCTAACTTTGAAATTTTTACCTTCGAATTTTTAAGACTATCCCTAATATAGTATGCCGTTGTTTGACCTTCAACTGTAGCACTGGTTGCTAATATCACTTCATCAATCCTATCTTTGTTTACTCTTTCTATTAAAGAATTAATTAATAAATCCTCTTTTTTTTGTCCTACAGACGATATTGTCCCTCCTAATATATGAAAGTATCCTTCAAATATATTTGAACTTTCTATACTCCATTGATCAGCGATACTTTCTACTACACATATACTATTATATTTTTTTTTAACTACTTCACATTTATTGAAATTGCATTGAATCGAGCTCGGTTTTAACGAGCCACAAATATTGCATCTTGTAATATTTTTACATACTTCGGATAGTGCTTTTGCCATTGGTTTTGCGAGTTTCTCGTTGTTATTTATTAGTTTTAAGACAATTCGTTTTGCTGATTTTGGTCCTAAACCTGGTAATTTTGAAATAAGTTTAATTAGATTTTCTATTTCATCAATATTTTGCATGTTTTACAGTGGCCACTTAAAACCAGGTATACCAAAACCGCCAGCTGCTTTTGATATTTCTTCAGAGGTTTTAGACTTGAGTTTTTCTTTTGCATTATTATGAGCAGCAATAATTAAATCTTCGATAATAGATTTTTTTTCTTTTAAAGTTTCTGGAGAAATGTAAATTTGTATCATCTCACCATCCCCGTTAAGTGTAACTTTAACAGACTCAGATCCCGATTTACCCTCAACTGAAATTTTTTTTAAATTTTCTTGACTCTCTTTCATTTTTTTTTCAAGATCTTTTGCTTTATTAATTATATCTGAAAAATCAGTCATTTTTTTTCTCAATTTCCACTAGTTCTGCATCAGAAAATTTTTCTATTACTTTTTTAAATGTTTCTGTTTTTTTTGCATATTCTATAAGGTTTTTTTTGCTTTCTATTTTAACGTCTTTAAAAGATTTACCACCTTTTTCTTTGGTTAGACTTATTAACCATCTAATATTGGTCCAGTCTAGAAGTTTAGACGTAAGTAATTTTATAAACTCTTTATCTAATTTCTCGTTAAAAGATATTTCAATTCTTCCATATTCAAAACTAACGAGATTTACATTGGTTTCTAGTTCATATTTTAATTTCGCTTCTTTTTTTAAATAGCATAAATTAATTAAATCATTTAAATTTTTAATTTCGATATCTTTGTCATCATTATTTTTAATCTTAGGTTTATTAATACTTTTTTCTTGAGTAATATTTTTAATTTGATTTATTGCATCATTGTTAATAGAGTCTTTTTTTATTTGTATTGCATTTTCCACAGACTTTGTCACTTTATTGATTAAACTTGAATTATTTTTAAACGATTTTACATGTAATAGTCTTATTAAAAACATTTCAATCGATATATTCTGATCTGAAACTATTTCTAACTCTTCGAGTGTTTTGAGAGTGAACTGCCAAAATAAAATTAATGTTTTGTTATCTAATTTACTTTTTAAATTTTTTATTAATTCAAATTGCTCATCATTTAAATCAAAGCTAATTGATTCACTCGATAAATGTTCAATATTTTTAAAGTAATATAACAACTCAAGAAAATCATTTAAGAAAACTTTGGGTTCAACACCTTGATCATATATTTGTTTATAAATATTTAACAATTTTTCCTGATCTCCTTTAAAAATAGCTTGAAAAAGAGTAATTAAATTTGATTTATCAAAACATCCAAATATTTTTTGCGCATCTTCTAATTCTAGAACTTTAGTTTTATCATTTGATAGAAGCGCTCTATCAAGTAAGGATAGCGAGTCTCTTACTGATCCTTCAGAAATTTTAACAATTAACTTAAGTGCATTGTCTGATATATTACCATTTTCTAACTTATTTATTTTTTTTAAATAATTAAATAATTTACTGGATTTCACTCTTGATAAATCAAATCTTTGGCATCTTGACAACACTGTAACAGGAATTTTTTTTATTTCTGTTGTAGCGAATATAAATTTAAGCGCTCCTCCATTTTTATATTCAGGTGGCTCCTCTAAAGTTTTTAATAATGCATTGAAAGCTTGTTTACTTAACATATGAACTTCATCAATAATAAATATTTTGTACTTTGATGATGTTGGGCCATATCTTGAAAACTCAATTAAGTCTCTAACATCTTCGACTCCAGTCTTGCTAGCAGCATCCATTTCCAAAACATCTATATGATTTGATCTCGCAATTGCTTTGCAATGACAATTTTCACAAGAGCTTTGATTACCAATATTATCTATTCCATTTTTACAATTAAGAGCTTTAGCGACTAATCTTGCAAAGGTTGTTTTACCTACACCTCTTATTCCAGTAAACAAGTATGCATTTGGAATTTTATTCTGTTTAATAGAATTAAATATTGTTTCGCTTACAATTTCTTGACCAACAACATCTTCAAAAACAACTGGTCTATATTTAAGTGCTAATACTTTTGAATTAGTGCTCATATTTTTGTCTAGGAGACTAGAACCTGAAAAACTGTCTTTACGACTGCTTCTGTTAAGATCTGATCGGGTTCAAGCAGAATTCACCTCTAGCCTCCAAGACTATTATATCAGCAATAAAATTCAATCTACAACTATCAAAATTTAGTTATTTACAAGTTTCTAAATGCACTTGCTTTGTATACCCCAAGTATTTCGAGGTTTATGGTGTGAAAACCTAATTCCTCTAAGGATTTTTGAACTTTAGGATCCTCTATATGTCCTACAATATCACACAAAAATAAGTATTGTTCAAAACTACTTTGATCAGAAAAGCTCTCGAGCTTACTTAATGATACATCGTTCGTAGCAAATCCACCCAGGCATTTGTACAATGCTGCTGGTTTGTCTTTTACTTTGAAAATACAACTAGTAATGAATTTTTCATTTTTTTTAAAATCTGGATGTTCAATTTTTTTCCCCATAAAAAGAAACCGCGTTACATTTTTTTTATCATCTTCTATATTGCTTTTTAGCACATCCAAATTATAAATTTTAGCAGCTAATGTTGACGCTATTGCAGCCTCGTCATCAAGAGAATTTTCACTAATATACTTAGCACTACCTGCCGTATCAGCTGCAATTATTGGCTCTAATCTATATTGGTTTATTAGTTTTTGACATTGTGAAATAGCTTGTGAATGTGATCTAACAGATTTTAAATCTTTAATTTTTACACCGGGTTTTGCTATTAAATTATGAGAAACTCTATGAAAGTGTTCAGCGTAGATTTGTAGTTTATATTTATTCATCAAATACTGAATATCAGCAACCCTACCAGCAATTGAATTTTCAATTGGGATTATTGCTCTCAAGCTTTCATCATTTGTACATTTTTGAAAACAATCCTCGAAAGTTTTACAAGAAATTAAATTTGCTTTTGGAAAAATTTCAACAGCGGCCAATTGAGAATATGCTCCTTCATTACCTTGATATAAAATTTCCATTTAAGTTTTATATTCTAAAATTTTTTTTAATTCTATATAATCTTCTCTGGTATCAATGCCTACCACGTTTTTTTTAGCCAAAATAACATTTATAGGTATTTTATTATCTAGCGCTCTTAATTGTTCTAGTCTGTATCTTTTTTCATTTTTAGTTCTTTTTAAATAAAAAAACTTTTTAAGTACAGAAACTTTATACTGGTATATACCAATATGTTGATAAAGGTTTTTATATTTTTTATTTGAAATTCTATAAAATTTTTTCGCCTTGCAAGGTTGTTTATAATTTATTTTTTTTTCTGTAACAACTTTAACTATATTTTTGTTATTAAGTACTTTTTTACTTTTGATTTTAATGGCTAAAGTTGAAATATCTAATTTATTTTTTTTTACAATTTCATTTAAATTTCTAACATCATTTGTATCTATTAATGGCTCATCTCCCTGAAGATTTATAATGTATTTTATTTTTTTATCCCTTAGCTTTTGAAAAGCTTCCCAAATTCTATCTGTGCCAGACTTATGTTTTTTTGAAGTAAGTATTGCTTTAAATCCGTTTTTTTTAACCTCATTTGCAATCACCTTATCTTCTGTTGCAGCCATAACATTTCCAATTTTACAATCTTTTGCTTTATTTAAAACATGAATGATTATTGATTTTCCATTTATTTTTAACAGTGGTTTGCCAGGCAGTCTTTTAGCAGACATCCTAGATGGTATAATTATTAAAGTGTTACTCATAATTTACATTATTTATGCGTCTAACAGACGCAAAATTACTAATTAAAAAATTAGGTAATTTCTTTAATTGCATGTTATACGTTCAAACATTAGAAATACAATATGGATTCATTTGAAATTAACAAAATAATAGCTGCAGTTATAATTACAGTATTAATTGTTTTGGGTATTGGTAAAGTATCTGATTTTATGTTCAATGTAGAGAAACCTTCAGTAGCAGCCTATAAAGTTGAGCCAACAAACGATGATGGAAAAGTAAATTTAGCCAGTACTGAAAGCGATACAGATATATCGGCGCTTCTCTCACTTGGTAGCGTAGATCACGGTCAAAAAGTTTTTAAAAAGTGCAAAGCTTGTCATAGCATAAAACAAGGTGGTGGTAACAACATAGGACCAAAACTGTGGAATGTGATGTTTAGACCTGTGGGAGCTATATCTGATTACAAATATTCAAAAGCGCTATCAGACTATAAAAAAGAATGGAGCTGGGAAGAAATGAATGGATTTTTAATAAAACCTTCAAAGTGGATAAAGGGGAATAAGATGGGTTTCGCAGGACTTAAAGATGAAAAAGATAGAGCTTCTGTAATGTTATATTTAAATCAAAATAGTGACCTGCCAAAAAATCTACCTTAGTTTATCAAAACAATACATTAAAATACTTTTTTGAACATGAACACGATTGAAAGCTTGTTGCCAAATATGAGATTTTTTTCCTAGAAATACTTTTTCCGAAACTTCATTTCCCCTTGGAAGGCAGTGAAGAAATATACTCTTGGGAGCTAATTTTAATAGCTTTTCGTTGATATGAAATTTTTTAAAATCTTTTATTTTCTTTTTAACGTTCACTTTATCGTTTAATGAAATAACCTTATCCGAAAATATAACATCCACATTTTTTATTGCTCTTTTTGGGTCGTGAAAAATATTAACTTTCTTCTTATTTTTTTTAACCCAATCTAATATGAGTTTTTTTGGTTTATAATTTTTTGGGCAAGCAATATTTAGTTTAAATGAAAACTTAACTGAAGCAGTGATTAAGCTGTTTAGCACATTATTAGAATCTCCTATCCAGCAAATATTCAATTTTGATATTGGTTTTTTTTTTATTTCCTCAACAGTAAATATATCTGAAAGAACCTGTGTTGGATGTGATGACGGACTTAAGCCATTAATCAAAGGAATTTTTAGATATTTTATAAATTCACTAATTTTTTTATCACTATCTGTTCTTAACATAAAACCATCGCCATAAGTTGAAAGGATTTTTGCTGTGTCGGCAAGACTTTCTCCTCCTTTGCCAAGGTGCAGCTCATTAGATCTTAACGTTATTGTGCCCCCTCCTAACTGTCTAATTGCTAAGTAAAAGCTAAGTCTAGTTCTCAGACTTGGCTTCTCAAACATTTGTATAAGAATTTTTCCTTTTAGTGGAGCGCCTTTGTCTGCATCTAGAGTACCAAGATTTTTTCTATTATATTTTCTTTTTTTTGCATCCTTTAAAATTTTTTTAAGATCGTTTATTTTGACATCTTTTAAATTTATAAAATGTTTCATATTTATTTATACTCTTTACAAACTTTTTTAATAATTTTGATAGACATATCGATCTCTAATTTTTTAACATTTAAAGGTGGTAGTATTCTGATAACATTATCGGCAGCTCTAATCGTCAGTAGTTTATTTTGTTCAAGCTTTTCAATAAACTTGGTTTGGTTTTTGTACAACTGAAGACCAAGTAATAGTCCTATTCCTCTTACCTCTTTAATAATTCCTGGATATTCGATTTTAATTTTATTCAATTCATTTAAAAAATATTTTGAAATTTTTTGAACGTTTTTTAAAAATTTTTTATTCAATATTTTATCTAAAACCGCATTTCCTATTTCCATAGCCAGCGGGTTTCCACCAAATGTTGAGCCATGTGTTCCTGGTGTCATGCCTGTTGCAACTTTTTTATTCATAAGAACTGCTCCAAGAGGAAATCCACCCCCTATACCTTTTGCTATTGGTACAATATCTGGCTTTATTCCTGAATATTCGAAGGCAAAAAACTTACCTGATCTTCCTATGCCACATTGAACTTCATCGCAAATAAGTAATATTTTTTTTTGATCACATATTTTTCTTAAACCTTTTAAACACCATTTTGGTATCACTTTAATACCACCCTCTCCTAAAACCGGCTCTATCATAATCGCAGCTGTTTTTTTTGTTATTGATTTTTTTAAAGATTCGTGGTCACCAAATGTAAAATGATCAAACCCTGGAATTTTTGGGCCAAAACCTTCGGTCATTTTTTTTGAACCACTAGCATGAATTGCGGCAAGTGTTCTTCCATGAAAAGAATTTTTTATACATAGAATTCTATTTTTATAAGGTTTATTTTTTAAATAAAAAAATCTTCTAGCAGCCTTTATTGCGGCTTCTGTAGCTTCTGCTCCAGAGTTTTGAAATATTACATAATTTGCAAACGTTTTTTTTGTAAGTCTTCTTGCAAGCTTCTCTCCCTCTGGAATCTGGAATGCATTTGAAACATGCCAAAGTTGTTTTGACTGATTAGCTAACGCTTTGTTTAAATATGTATTTGAATGACCTAAAGAATTTACTGCAATTCCTTGAATGAAATCTAAATATTTTACACCTTTTGTTGAATATAGAAAACTTCCCTTTCCTCTTTTAAAGGAAATATTTCTACGATTATAATTATTTGCTAGTGAAGACATTTTATGTTTTTATTTTATAGCCATTTTTATAAAGTATATATGCAACAAACCATGCTATTAAGGAAAGTATCGGCAGATAAACTATTCCAAAAAACATATCTCCATCTGATACACCTAGAAATCCATATCTAAAAATATTTATTATATGAAAAAAAGGATTAAAATAACTAATAGATTGAAAAATAAACGGCAACTTATCAATTGTATAAAATACACCTGACAAAAAAGCTAATGGTGTTATTATAAAGTTTGTAATGGTTGCAGTATGATCAAATTTTGTAGCCCACAAACCAGTTATAAATCCTAAGCTACCAATAAAAAATGAGCCAAAGAATGCTGAATAAAAAATGAATATGAGATTGGTAATTTTTAAGTCTACAATAAAAAAGAAAACTGACGTAGATACAATTCCTATTATAATACTTCTAGTTACTGCTGCCAAAATAATTGAAATTGAAACTTCTAGTGCAGATAGTGGTGCATATAATATATCTACAATATTACCTTGCATTTTTGAGATCATCAAAGAACTAGTTGAATGCGAAAAACTCTGAAGCATCATTGATTGAATAATCAAACCTGGAGCTAAAAAAACTATAAATGAATTGCCTAAAACTTCCCCTCTTTCATCGCCAAGTGCTAGGCTTAATACAGATAGAAAAAGCAAGCTGGAAACTAAAGGTGAAAGAAGTGTTTGGGCCCAAACGATAAAAAATCTACTACACTCGCGTAGATAAAGCGAAATAAACCCTGTGAAATTTATTACTCCAAATCTTTTAACGTTAATTTTATACTTTTTTTGTATTTCAACCATAGATGAATACTCTTAACCATTTTTTTTTTAATTTGTTGAAAAAATGAAATTAAAACTTGTTTTTTATTTATTATTATGTGTATTTATATGGTATATTTATATTTAATTAACACAACATATGGTATGTTATGTGGACAGAGGATAAAGTAAAAATTTTAAAAGATCTATGGGGAAAAGGAAAGACTGCTAGCCAGATTGCTGAGATAATTGGAGGTATATCTAGGAATGCGGTAATAGGAAAAGCGCACAGATTAAATTTATCTGCCAAAATAAAAAATAAAATATTTAATGGCCCAAATACCAAAAATACAGACGGAAATGGTTCAGAAAGCAAAAATACGGGAAAGCGTAGATTGTCAAGATCGAGGTTTAAATCATTGCTTATTGAAAAAGATTTTGAACCTGAAAATCCTAAACAACTTGAGGAGCTTGATGATAATTCATGCAAATGGCCTATTGGACATCCAAACGAAAGTTCATTTTATTTTTGTGGAAGAAAATCACTAAAAGATTTCTCTTATTGTAAGTTGCATTTATTGTATGCTTTCCAGCCAAAAGGGAAGAAAGATGATTTAGTTGACAAGGAAGATGAAGTTCCAAAATTTATAGAAAAAAAAATTAAGTCTGCTTAATCATTTAAAATTCTACTTTTTGCTTTTTCAAACTCAAGTTTAGTTATAGCTTTTTTTCTGTATAGTTGATTTAATTTTTCTAATTCTTTAGTTATTCTTTTTTTTTCAAACTTTTTAACAATTTTTTTATTTTTTTTTGCCGCTATTCCAATATTTACTGCTCTAAGACCTAAAATTAAAACGTAAATTAATATTAGAAAAATTAGAAAATATATAAAGTATATAAACATTCTTATTTATTTGTTTCTGTATCTATATTAGAAAATTGCCCACCATCTCTCCAGTTAAATGCATATTTCATAACCGTTTTTTTAAAATAAAGCTCACTGGGGCATCCAATGTCAAAATTTGAAATGCCTCTGTCGGATTTTATATTATCATATTTTAATAACCTTAATTGATCAGAAGTAATAATTGGATTTGGAAGTTTTTCCATAAAAAAACTTGATAATTTTGCGAAAATTATTGGAATAGGTATAAGAATTCTTTTTTTATTAATACATGTCGACAAAATATTTAAAATTTCTTTGAAATTTATAACTTCAGGACCTATTGCTTCAATATCCTTAGAATAAATTTCATTTGAAATAATAAAAAATATAAGCTCTGCTAAATCAGATACATGAATCGGAGTAAACTTTGTTTTTCCATTGTAGTATAAAGGGAAAAATGGAAAAATATTCAAAATACTCATAAATTTTGTGGTGAAATCGTCATCAACACTGTAAACTAAAGATGGTTTTACGATAGTCGCTTCTGACAAGATTTCTCTTATATTTTTTTCTCCTAGAATTTTACTAGATGCATATTTAGAATCGTAAGCCTTATTTAATCCTAAAGCTGATACATGTAAAAATTTGACTCTTCTTTGTTTACAGATTTGCGCCAATCTTTGTGGAAATTTTGAATGAATATCTTCGAATTTATTATTTTTTGTTTCAAATAATATACCTACTAAATTTAAACAAATATCAGCTTTAGAAATAAGCTCGTTTATTTTATTGTCATCAAAAATACTTGCTTCAACAATATCAAGATAACCTATGGGTGCTTGAGTTTTGAGCTTATATCCCTTTTTATGTATATTTCTTGTTACTGCTGTTACTTTATAATTGTTTTTTACCAACCTTCTTATGCAATATCTGCCGACTTGCCCACTAGCTCCAAATATGAGTACTTTTTTTGTTATCATATATCAAAAAATAGACAATTTTGTTTTGTCTTTATATATATAATTAAAATATGAATAACATCAAAATTTTTGAAAATGACTTACCAGATATAGATTTATCTGGGGAAAAAACGGTAAGTCTAGACTGTGAGGCATTAGGCTTAGTTTTAGGTAGAGACCCGTTAACACTTGTTCAAATTGGTTTGGAAAGCAAAAAATATTTTTTAATTAAATTAAATAGAGATACATATAAAGCACCAAATCTTATAAAATTTTTATCAAATCCAAACACACAATTTATTATGCACTATGCACGTCAAGATTTATTGTGGTTGAGTTATCATTTAAATGTGAGACCAAAAAATATTTTTTGCACAAAACTAGCCTCAAAGATTGCACGGACAGCAAGTTCTTATCATGGATATAAAGACTTAGTAAAGGAACTGTGCGGAAAAGATATATCAAAAAAAGAACAGCAAAGTGATTGGGGTAACCCAAATCTTTCTGAGAAACAGATATCTTACGCTGCTCAAGACACAGAATATCTTTTTGAAATAAAAAATAAACTTTTAAAAATGTTAATTAGAGAAAAAAGACAACATTTATTTGAAAAATGTTTAAAAGTTGTACCTATTTTGGTTGATATTGAGATAGCAGGATTTAAATTAAATGTTTTCGAACATTAAGAATTTTTATGAAGGTAAATAATTACAAAGTAATTGCAAAAAATGTAATAGATTTAGAAATTCAGGCATTAAAAAAATTAAAATCCTCAATTAATAAATCTTTTGATCAAGCAGTAAATGCAATTGTAAAATGTCAGTCCAAGATTGTTTTGTGTGGAGTTGGCAAAAGCTACTTAATAGCATCAAAAATAGCAGCAACGTTATCGTCAGTTGGATGTCCCTCATTTTCTCTTTCAGCAAATGACTGTTCTCACGGAGACCTTGGCAGCATATCGAAAAAGGATTTATTAATTCTAATTAGTAATTCTGGAGAAACACAAGAACTTAGGCCTGTTATAAAGTATGCAAACAGAAATAAAATTAATTTAATTGGCATTGTTTCTAAAAAAAATTCGCTTCTACATAAAGCTTCAGATATAAAATTAATCATACCTGAAGTCAAAGAGGCGGGTTTGGGAATAGTCCCTACTAGTAGTACATGTGAACAATTAGCAATAGGGGATTGTTTGGCAGTAGCAGCACTAAATAAAAAAAGATTTAGTAAACAAAACTTTAAAGAATTCCATCCTAGTGGTTCTCTAGGAGCTAAATTAAAAACAGTCGAAGATTTAATGATTACAGGAAAAAAAATACCATTTATAAATGAAGATTCTAGCATGAAAAAAGCCTTGAGTTTAATCACAAAAAAAAAGTTAGGTATTTTAATCGCAATTAATAAAAAAAAATTGACCACTGGTATAATCACTGATGGACAAATTAGAAGGAGTACCCAAAAAAATAATTCGTTAATTTCATTGTCTGTCAAAAAAGTAATGACAAAAAATCCAATTAGCGTAGACAAAGACATGTTGGCAGTAAAGAGTCTTTCAATTATGTCCGAAAAAAAAATAACAAGCTTGTGCGTTCATAAAAAAAATAAAATAAAAAAAACAATTGGAGTGTTACATATTCATTATTTGCTTGATGGGAATATTTCTTAAATGAAAAAAGCTCAAATGTTACAGATTTCAATTTTAGTTTTAATTTTAATAATCAGCTATTTTACCTACAATTATCTCAATTATAATAGAGCATATGAAGTTACGAAAACAGAGAATGAAATTAATAGCTCTAAAAAAGTTGAAGAAGTTGAATTAAAAAACTCTAATGTAATTGAGGAATTATCTTATAAATCCTTAGATGATAGTGGAAATATTTATGAGATCAATTCAGTTTCTGGGACTATTTTTGAAGAAAATGAAAATATACTTTTGCTGAAAAAAGTAAGTGCAAAAATTTTAATTATAGGCCATGGTACTGTTTATATTTCTTCGAATGAAGCAAAATACGACAGAGTAAATTTAGATACACATTTTTTCGGAGATTCTAGTTTAGTATATCATGATCATAATGTGGCAAGTGATGATATTTTTTTAAAGTATACAGAGAAAGAAGTAGAGATATCAAATAACGTAAAATATATCTTTAAAAATAATAATCTAGCAGCTGATATTATGAACTTTGACTTGATTAAAAAAGTATCGAAAATTTACATGACAAATAAAAAAGATAAAGTAAAAGTAAAAATTAAAAATTAAATGGCTATTATTAAAAAATTTAGGATAAAATCATTTAAAAATATTGAGCCTTTGTTAGAAGTAAAAAATATTTCTATTTCTTTTGAAGAAAGAAAGATATTAGATAACATATCATTTAAAATAAGCCCTGGCGAAATATTGGGATTATTAGGTCCAAATGGAGCTGGAAAATCTACAATTTTTAATTTAATTACTGGAATTTTAAAACCTGACTTTGGTAAAATTTATTTTGGAAGTAAGGATGCTACAAATTTTCCGATATATACAAGAACAAGAGAATTTAAGATTGGTTACGTTCCGCAGTATGGTGGTTTTTTTGGAGATTTAACTACCTATCAAAATTTAAAAGCTGTAGCAGAAATTTTGATAAAAGATATAAATCAACAAGCTTCTCGAATTGAATACTTAATATCAAAATTCGAACTTGATTATCTAAGAAATATTAAAGCATCAGTTTTGTCAGGAGGTCAAAAACGTAAATTAGCTATTGCTCTCTCTTTGTTAGGAGATCCTAAATTACTATTGTTAGATGAAGTTTTTGCTGCCTTAGATGTTATGACAATTCAAATGCTTCAGCAAATAATAGTAAACTTACAGAGTGAGGAGAGGATTGGAATAATAATTTGTGATCACCAAGCCTCGAGCCTTCTAAGCGTTTGTGATGTAGCTATGATCTTATCAAACTGTAAGATTATTGCAAAAGGAACACCAAAAGATCTTATTAATAATCCTACTGCTCAAAATGCGTATTTTGGAAAAACGTTTAAAATTAATTAATTTTTATGAGCGCTAAATATTTATTAATAAAAGAAAAAATTAAAAAGTTTAAAAAAAAAATTAAAATTGATGGAGATAAGAGTATATCAATTAGATCTTTATTACTTGCTTCACAAGCTGTTGGGGTATCTAAAGCTAAAAATTTATTAAAATCCGAAGATGTTTTTAGCGCTATTAATTGTTTAAGGACTCTTGGTATAAAAATTATATTAAAAAATAATACCTGTTTTATTGAAGGAAGAGGCATAAATGGCTTTAGATTTAGAAAAAACATAACTCTTGATGCTGGAAATTCAGGGACAGTAGGAAGATTAATTTTACCATTAATAATAAAATCACCCTATAAAATTAAAATAAAAGGCGACAAAAGTCTCTCAAGGAGAGACTTTTCAAGAGTAACTCAACCTCTAAATAATATTGGAATTAATTTTTTTCCAACTAAAAAAAAAAATCTTCCACTGTACTTAAAGGGAAGTAATTTTCTTAGACCAATAAAATATATAGAAAGACTTGGATCTGCACAGTGTAAAACTTGTATCATGCTTGCATGTTTAAATACCCCGGGAGAAATTGAAATATTTGCAAAAAAATCAAGAAATCATACAGAGTTAATGTATAAGAGTCTTAATATTCCAATCAGTATAAAAGTTGGAAAAAAATTTGATCTAATAAAAGTATCTAGCCCAAAAAAAATAAATAGTTTTAAAATAAATATTCCTGGAGATATAAGCTCTAGTGCATTTTTTATCGTTTTAACTATTCTAACAAATGATTCATATCTTATATTAAGTCATATAAATTTAAACTCATCAAGATTAGGAATTATCAAAATTTTAAATAAAATGGGGGCAAATATTAAATTAAAAAATATTAAAAATTATAATGGAGAAAGGTGTGGAGATATACATGTCAAAAGTACTAAGAATTTAAAAAGTATAAATTGTCCAACATCACTAAATAGTAGCGCTATTGATGAATTTTTAATAATTTTTTTAGTTGCCGCAAAAGCAAATGGTGTATCTTTCTTTAAAAATTTATCTGAGTTAAATCAAAAAGAAAGTCCAAGACTGAAACTTGGTTCAAAAATACTCAATATGATGGGTGTAAAAACTAAATTAACTAAAAATTCTATTAAAATTTATGGAAATCCAAATTTAAGTTTAAAAAAAAAATATGAACTTAAGAACTATTATAAAGATCATAGAGTAATGGCTTTGTGTACAATAGCAGCACTAACATTAGGGGGAGAATGGAAGGTATATAATCCAGATTCCATTAAAACATCTTTTCCATCATTTTTAAAAATATTAAAAAAAAATTTAGGAGCAAAAATTCATTGATTAAAAAAACAAAAATTATCACTGTTGCTATTGACTCTCCAGCTGCAGCTGGTGCGGGAACACAGGCTAAATTAATTGCCAAACATTATAATCTTCTTCATCTTGATACAGGCCGCATTTATAGATTGATTGGAAAGATATATTTGGACAATCCTAAAAAATTTAATTTTACATTAATAAAAAATAAATTGAGAAATTTAAAAATTTATGATTTAAAAAAAAAAAGTTTATTGACTGATGAGGTTGCAACATCAGCTTCTGTTTTAGCAAAAAGAAAACAAATAAGATCTTTGGTACATAGGTTTCAACAAAAATGTGCATATTCACCTCCCAATTTTTATTCAGGTTCAGTGCTAGATGGAAGAGATATAACAAGTATTCAAATGAGAGATGCTATGTTTAAGTTTTATATAACTGCCAATGTTAAAGTAAGAGCGATGAGAAGATTTAAAGAATATAAATCCTTAAAAAAAAAAGTGAGTTTCAGTGATGTTCTAAAAAGCCTTAAAAAACGTGATAAATCAGACAAAAATAGAAAATATGGTCCATTAAAAAAAACTAAAGATTCAATATTGATTAATACTACTAAACTTAGTAGAAAACGATGCTTTAAAAAAATAAAAGCAATTATGGATAGGAAACTAAAATTTAATGGAAATTTATAACAGTTTAGAAAGTAAAGCCTCTAAAGAATTTCAAGAACTTTTAAAAAGTCAACTTTCAAAAACAAAAAACCTCGCAGAAGGTAAAATTATAGAAGGTAAAATTACTAAAATCACAGAAAAATTTGTTTTTTTATTTATTGAAGGTTTAAAATCAGAACCAGTTATTGATATTAATGAATTAAAAACCTTAGGTTTAAAAGAAACAATTAAAGTCGGTAATAAAGTATCTGTGCTGCTAGAACGTATTGAAGATAGAAATGGGGAAGTTGTAGTATCAGCATCAAAAGCACTTAAGATAAAAGGATGGGATCGTTTGGTTGACGCTTATGAAAAAAATGAACCAATAGTGGGTAAGATCACATCGAAGTGTAAAGGAGGTGTAATTGTTGAACATGTTGATACAGGGTCTTTAATGTTTTGCCCAGGCTCACAAATATCAGACAAACCAATGAAAGATATATCCCATTTAATGAATGAGCCACAAAAATTTGCTTTAATAAAACTCGATCGTATACGAGGAAACGCTTGTGTTTCAAGAAGACAAATTATTTCTTCAAGTAAAAAAGAGGATAAAGCTAAAATCATTGAAAAGTATAAAGTTGGAGATGTAATCAAAAATGCAATTGTAAAAGGATATAGTTCCTTCGGTTGTTTTTTTGACGTAAACTCTGAGCTAGATGTATTAGTACATCTACAAGAAATAAGTTATTCAAGAGTAAATCACCCTGAAGAAATTTTTAATATTGGCGAAAAACATGATTTGTTAGTCATTACTGTTGATAAAGAAAAACAACAAGTAGGTTGTTCAATAAAGCAACTTTCGCCGGATCCATTTGAACACATTTCTAACTATGAGTTAAATAAAAAATATAATGTTAAAGTGGTAAAACTAATGGACTTTGGCGCTTTTTGTGAATTAGAGCCAGGGCTAACAACGCTTTTGCACTCTAGTGAATTATCCTGGACTAAAAAAAATCCATCAGCAAAGAAAATGTTTAAAATTGGGGACGAGATAATGTGTATTATCACTGAGATCGATAAGGAAAAAAGAAGAGTTTCAATTTCCCATAGATTAACACAAGAAAATCCTTATATAGCACTTCAGAATAAGCATCCCGTTGATAGTTTGGTTGAGGGTACAATTACGACAATAAATGACTACGCTATTTATGTAAAAATAGATGGATTTGATATAGATGGTTTTCTGCACGCAAATGATTTAACTTACGATAAAAAACCTGAGGAAGAGTTAAAAAAATTTAAGAAAGATCAGAAAATTAAAGTTAAAATACTTGAAATTAAGGCGGAACAACAAAAAGTGAGGGTTGGATACAAACAGACGCAAAGTGATCCATTTGATTGGTTTAAAGATAAAAAAGTGAACGAGGCTTTAACAGTAAAAATTATTGAGACTGATAGCAAAGGTTTAACTGTGCAGCCTGAAGGAGCTAAAATTGAATTACTTATCAAAAAGTCTCAAATTGCAATTAATGCAGCGGATGCAAGACCCAATCGTTTTATTAAGGGCGATAGAATTGATGCGGCAATTCAAGAACTGGATACAAAAAAAAGGAAGGTTTCATTAAGTATAAAGCTTTTAGAAGAACTTCAAAATAAAGAGGCTGTATCTAAATTCAGTTCTCCATTGTCGGGTAAGAATCTACCTTTTTCTTCTTTATCAGACAAACTTGAGAAAAAAGAGAAAAAGAAAAAGAAAGAATGATATAAATTGGCTATTGTAAAATCAAAGCTTCTTAAAAAAATATATAAAAATTACCCAAACTTTTATAAAAAAAATATAGATAGGTTTTTTGATATTATCTTAAAAGAAATCAAAGACTCACTAAAAAGAGGTAATAGAGTTGAATTTAGGGGCTTTGGCACCTGGTCAACAAATACCCAGAAAGCTCGTATATCAAGAAACCCGAAAACTGGTGAAAAAGTGAATACCCCTGAAAAAAAAACAATTAACTTTAAAATGTCTAAAGATTTGTTTAAAAAAATAAACAATGAAGAAGAATAAAATATTTGTTGCTTGTGATACTACAAATATTAAAAAAATAAATAATATAATAAATCAAACAAAAAATTCGAAAGTTGTAATTGGTTACAAATTTGGACTACAATTTCTCAATTCAAAAAATGGAAGAGATTTTATATCAAAATTAAAAAATAAAATAGTTTTTGCTGATTATAAAATTCATGATATACCAAATACTTGTGCTTCAGCTATTAAAGCAATTAAAGATTTAAATATAAATTATTTAACAATTCATATTAGCTCTGGTCTTGAGGCACTTAAAGCGGCAAAAAAGGTCTCAGGAAAAATCAAGCTTGTTGGCGTAAGTGTGCTTACATCTTTGGATAATAAATCGGTGAAACAGATTGGTTTTAATAAAAAAGTTAAAGATATTGTTAAGGGCCAAGCAAAATTAGCTTCTAAAGCAAAATTAGATGCAATAGTATGTAGCCCACTTGAAGTTAAACTAGTAAAAAAAATATTTAAAAAAGAAATTATAACTCCTGGTATTAGATTTGAGTCAAGGCTGGATGATCAAAAAAGAGTAATGAGTCCCAAAAAAGCTTTTAAAAATGGAAGCAACTGGCTAGTAATTGGAAGACCAATAACTCAAGGCAACATTAAAAATAATTTAAAAAAGTTAAACGATCATCTAAAAAAATGACACTTGAATGTAAAATATGTGGAGTTTCTGACTCTAAAATTTTAAACTTTATTGTAAATCATAAATTTTCACCACAATTTATTGGTTTCATTGTAAATTACCCAAAATCAAAACGTTATGTCAAATTAGATAAACTAAAAGAATTAATTAACATTGATAAAAGAAATTCACAATATGTAGCTGTTTTGGTTAAACCAAACGAAGATATATTAGAAAAAATAAAAGATTTAAAATTTGATTATTATCAAATCTATGACACCAGCCCGGAACAAATTAAGTCTATAAAAAGTAAATATAATAAAAAAATAATTTCTGCTATTACAGTAGAAACTAAAACGGATATAGAGAAATATAAAGAATTATTACCCTTTTCTGAAATAATATTATTTGACTCAAAAGGATATGAAAAGTCTATAGGGTTCGATCATAGTATGTTAGAAAATATACCAGATAATTTTAAAAAAATGATTGCTGGGAATATTCAAATCGATGATATTTTTAATTATAAAAATAAAAAATATATAATTGATGTTAGTGGAAGCCTTGAAGATACTAGTGGAAAAAAAAATATAGATAAAATTGATAAATTTTTGTCTGAAATAAATAAGGTATGAAATTAAAAAAAAAAATATCTGTTTTAGACCAACATGATAAATTTGGTTTTTGGGGTGGTAAATTTGGTGGAAATTTTGTTCCTGAAACTCTAAAAAAACCTATTTATGATCTTGAATTATTATTTGATAAGTTGAAAAAGGATAAAATATTTTTGAGAGAGAGAGATAAATATTTTTATAATTGGGTTGGGGCGCCTACAAGATTTATTAAATTAAATAATCTAACTAATTTTATAGGGGGTGCTCAAATTTGGTCTAAAGTTGTATCTGATGCAAATGGTGGTGCTCATAAAATTTACAATGCTACAGTTCATTGTTTATTGGCAAAAAGGTCAGGAAAAAAAGTAATCTGTGGAGACACAGGTGCAGGATATGCGGGCAAGATGCTAAGTATGGCTGCGAAGAAATTTGGACTCAAATGTAAAATTTTTATGGGTGCAAAAGATATGGAGCGACAACAACCAAATGTAAAAGCAATGAAAAAGAATGGAGCAGAGGTCGTCCCAGTTTATACAGGTAGTCAAACCTTGGTTGATGCGGTTTCTGAATGTATGAGATTCTGGGTAGCAAATTGTGATACAACTGCTATGTGCGTAGGTTCAACAGTAGGGCCAAATATTTTTGTTAGAATATGCGGATGGTCAACCAGTCAAATTTCGAGAGAACTTAAAGCACAAATTTTAGAAGAATTTGGAAACATTCCAAAAAAATTGAAGCTTTACAATTGCGTTGGGGGAGGAAGTTCGAGTTTTGGTTTTTGGAATGAGTTTATGGATTATGACAAAAAGCAGGTAGAGTTTATCGGTGTTGAAGCGGGAGGACCAGCTAAAAGTAAAAAGCATGCGGCACCACTAACTTATGGTTCTAAAATTGGAGTACTTCATGGCGCAGCTCAATATGTTAATCAAAATTCTGATGGTCAAATTGAGGAAACAGAATCAATTTCTGCTGGTTTAGATTATCCAGGAGTATCACCACTTCATTGTTTTCTAAAAGATACCAAACGCGCAAGATACACCGCAGCAAGTGACGAAGATGCCTTGCTAGCTTTTAAAATAGTTTCAAAATATGAAAACTTAAGGCCATCCTTGGAACCCAGCCATGCATTTTCTGTGGCTATTACTGAGGCCAAAAAACTTTCTAGGGATACTATTGTTGTGGTTAATAGTTGTGGAGATGCATATAAAGACAGGAAAATATTGAAAAAAAGATTAGGTATTTCATTATGATTAGTCCAATAAGTAGAGCATTTAATATTGCGAAAAAACAAAACAGGCCCGCGTTATTAACTTATACAGTTGCAGGAGATTATACAAAAAAAAAATCTTTTGAAATATTAAGTTCAATTTCAAGACATGTTGATATTTGCGAGTTAGGATTTGCACATAATACACCCATAGCAGATGGTGGACAAATCCAAACAAGTGCTTATAGAGCAATAAAAAATGATACAAAAATAAAAGATGTTTTTCAAATAGTTAAGAAATTTAAAAAAACTAAATTTCCTAAACCAATTATTCTTATGGGTTATTTTAATATGATATTGCAATATGGAGAAAATAAATTTTTAAATCATTGCAAGAAAAATAAAGTAGATGGTTTAATTATAGTAGATTTGCCTTGGCCAGAAAATAAAAATTTTGCAAAGAAATGTAAACGTAGATCTATTTGTTATATTCAACTTCTTTCACCAACAACTTCATCCAAAAGACTTAGATCTATAGTAAAAGACTCTCATGAAATGATTTATTATATTTCAATGCTTTCAACAACAGGTGGGAAGTTAAAAGTTTCGCCATCTAAGATCATAGCAAATTACAAAAAAATAAAAAAAATCAATCCAAGTAAAAACTGTGTTATTGGTTTTGGAATTACAGAAAATACTATTTCAAAATTAAAATCAGCTGATGGACTAGTAGTTGGAAGCGCAATATGTAAAGAAATTACCAAAAGTTTGCAAAAAAGACAAAATCCTGTCACAAAAGTAGACAATATGGTAAAAAAGCTTAAATCTAAAATAATATGAATTGGATAAAAAAAACTCTTCGAATTGGTGAAAAAATAAAAAGACTTATCAATAAGCACAGGCCAACAAAAGAAGAGATGGAAAAAAGTGATTGGGCATCTTGCTGTAAGGGTCCTATTTTAAAGAAAGATCTAGAAGAAAATTTATGGGTGTGTCCAGGTCCATGTAGTAAACATTTTAGAATAAGTTCAAACCAAAGATTTGATGTTTTCTTTGGAAAAGAAAATTACGAAATTCTTAAAACACCGATGCCAATCGATGACCCAATTTCATGGAAAGATACAAAACCTTATACAAAGAGACTGAAAGATGCCAGAAAGAAAAATGATCAAGAGTGTGGTGTATTAATTGCCAAAGGAAAAATAAATAATATTGAATTAGTTTGTGCAGCTATGAACTTTAATTTTATTGGTGGTTCAATGGGTACTGCTGAAGGAGAAGCAATTATATCAGGCATACAACACTCAATTGATAACTCAATTCCATTTGTAATTTTTACTTCAACTGGTGGAGCACGGATGATGGAGTCTGGTTTAAGCTTGATGCAAATGACAAGAACAGTATTGGCAGTTAATGAACTTAAAAATAAAAAATTACCTTATATTGTGTGTATGTGCTCACCCACTAGTGGTGGAGTCACTGCTTCGTTTGCAATGCTTGGCGATATTCAAATAGCAGAACCTGGAGCAGAAATAATTTTTGCTGGCCGTCGTGTAATAGAATCTACAATCAAAGAGGAATTGCCAGAAAACTTCCAAACTGCTGAACATACAATGAAATGTGGGTTTGTTGATACGATTATAGCAAGAAAGGATTTACCTGAAAAAATAGGGATATTATTATCAATATTGCTTAACAAAAATTCTGAGGTAAATTCTTCTTCAGAAAATGAAACTTCAGAAAATACTCAGCAACTTTCAAAAGTTGCATCCTAAAGAAATTGATCTTAGCTTAGATCGTATAAAAAACCTCTGCGAAAAATTAGGGAGTCCTCATAACGATATAAAATGTATTCAAGTTTGTGGAACCAACGGAAAAGGAAGCACAATTTCTTTTTTACATTCGATACTTAAGGAGGCTAAAATAAAATGTAATGTTTATACTTCGCCTCATGTAAGGTCAATTAATGAAAGATTTATTTATAATGATGAAATTATAAACGATGACGAACTTGCAGAATTATTGGAGGAAGTGGAGGATATAAATGATGGCCAACCTCTTACATATTTTGAGGCTCTTACAGCTGCTTTTTTTTATGGATGTCGAAAATATAAAGATAATATCGTTCTTGCAGAATTTGGTCTTTTTGGAAGGGGAGATGCAGTTAATATCTTAAACAAAAATCTTTGTAATATTGTGACATCAATTAGCGAAGATCATTTAGATTGGTTGCCAGAAAATGAACGAAATATAGAAAGAATTATTTTTGAAAAGACTTCATCATTACTTGAGTCGAATATAATAATTGCAAAACAATCTTCTAGAGAAATTACTGAAAGTATTAAAAAAAATATTTCAAAAAATAGAGCAAATAAATATTTTTTTAACGAAGATTATAATTTTGTTATGAAAAAAAACGATTTTTTTTATTACGAGGATAAGTATGGAGGTTTAAAAATACCAAAACCAAGTATGAAAGGTCAATTTCAGTTAGAAAATGCATCTTCAGCAATTGCATCATTGCGAGTTTTAGAAAATTTAAATATCAAAGATAATCACATAATAAATGGGGTCAAAAAAGCCTATAATTCAGCTAGGCTTGAGGAAATTAAATCTGGCAAACTTAAAAATTTAGTAAGAGATAATATCCTAATTGTTGACTCTTCTCATAATCCTGGAGGATCCAAATCTTTAAATGAGTATCTTCAAACTTTAAATTGCAATAAACATGTTATTATTGGAATGATGGAAAACAAAGATCATGAAAAATTCATAAGTTATTTTAAAAATATTTCATCTTTGACTGTGATAGATATACCCAATCAAGTAAATGCAATAAGTGGAAAAAAGCTAAAAGAGAAATTTAAAAATTTTTCAAATTTAAGTTTTAGTGAAAACATTGAGCAAGCTTTGAAAGATTTAAGGTTAAATCAAGATGATATTGTTATAATAACTGGATCTATTTATTTAACAGGAGAAGTGCTTAATCTAAATTAAAGATTTTCTTGTAAAAAATCTCGCATTTGTTGTTCGGGTAATCCACCAACTTTTCTCGCAACTTCGACACCTTTTTTATAGACGACTACTGTAGGTACACCTCGCACTGCAGCAGCAGATGCTGAATTAATTGCTTTCTCATCTATATCTGCATAGTAAAAATTTGCTTTGTCTTTAAACTCATCTGAAAGCTTTTCCATAATCGGTTTTAGAACTTTACAAGGGCCGCACCAAGAAGCTGAAAATTGAAGAATTGAAACATCTTCGTTTTTTACCTTACTTTCAAAGTCACTGTCTAAAAAATCTATAAGCATTTAATTTATTTAAATTATTATGATGTAAAGTCAACTAGGCATTTTCATATTTTTGTTGAACCGACATAACGTAACTGTTGATAGTTTCTAAAGTTTTAAGTGTTTCTGCATCGTTTTCATTGTCATACTGATCTCTAAGTGTATCAATTTCTGAAAAACACATATTAACCGTCCACCATCTTTCTTTTTTTTCACTCAGGATCCTTTTAGCTATTCCTCTTTTTACAGAGTTAAAAATATCTTTTGGTAAAGTGTCTGGCGATTCTTGATATATGATCTTTTTTCCAAAAGCTCTCATTCTTTCATCATCAAATTTGTCAAGTAGATTAAGTTTATCTTTCCAAGATGCGCTGTGCCAGGCAGGAAACAAGGCTGTATCTTTGTTTGAAGTAAATTTTGTATATATACTTTCCTCAGCATAAATATCCTCCTGGGATTTAGTTTGTTCTTTTTCCTCAGCATTTTCTCTTAAAGCGATTAGGATATTTTGAGAAAATTTTTCATTGGTTCTTATCAGCTCTGCTCTTTTTTTTAATAAATCCGTTGTCATTACATTATATGGTTCAAACTTCATACCTTCTTCAGCATCTAAAATCACTGGCGCTTTATTAGATCTAATTGTCCTTAAAAATTTAGGTGATTTTTTCATTTCAATCTTAAGCTCATTTATTGACATATTAAGTAATGGAACTGGATCAACTCTTAAGTCTACAGCTTGACCCCACTGATAAACTGGATGAATACAATATTTAGGATGTAAAGGTGCACATAAATGAAATTTATTTTTTCCATAGTAGTATTCTACCAAAGTAATCATTTGCTCCTTTTTAAAAATTGTCTCTGTATCTGCTTTACTGTAGGTTCTTAAAAGTGATGGCCATAGTTCTGGTTTACTTTTTTCTTTCACAAGTTTTAGAATTTTATAGGTATTAATTGCATCCACTTGGGCCGTATGGGCAGCTGATACATCAAAGCCTTGGAGCCTGCTAAGAGATTCAAGCTTCATACTGACGTTGCCTTTTTCATTGAGCTCTGTTTTCAATATTTTAGGATTAATACCATATGCAGCCCTTATAATATTCAAGGCATCATGACGTTTATTAGGTGAAGCATTAGTTATGTATGGATACCTGAGATTTTTAAAGAAAGACTTTCTTATAAGTTCACAATCGAAATTTATATTGGAAAAGCCCATAAAAATTGCAGGCGACCACTTCTTAAAAATCTTTTCGACTTGATCAAGCAACATATAGTTTGAAAGATTTGATTTAGTTAATTGATCAATTGTAGTTCCATTTACTAATAAGGCTTTAGCTTGTGGGATTTCTCCCTCGGGAATCCTTCCCCTTAAATTAAATCTGTCAATTTCATTAAAATTTTCATCAATTAGAACTCCACCTATTTCAATTATTGAGGACCATTCTGTAATGGCTCCAGTGGATTCTATATCGTATATTGCTATCTTCATAATTTTTTCTAGAAGTTTTTGATATTTTTAGGATTGTAAAAAGAATTTAACTTTTTGCATCTAAACAAGTAGCTTCTAGTTAACTTAAATACTTCTATAACTTGATTGAATAAAGTCAAGAAATATTGCTTATTTCATAGAACTTTTTTACTCTTCCTAAAAATAGGTTTTGATACATTTCTAATTCTGCTCCTTCAATTTTAAATTCTTGATACAAGTTATCCACAGTACATAATAGGATTACTCCTGCTTTCATTTTTGTTCCGTGAACAATATCGTGGGCCAGCGTGTATGCACCAAGTTGTAAAAAGTAATCCTGAATATAGTCTGATTTTTTTGGTTTATTACTTTGCTTGAAGTCAATACATACTTCTTGACCCATAAATTTTCCAATTAGGTCAGCTGTTCCGGCATATTTTTTTGGATAAAAAACAGTTTCTTCAATTCCATAAATTTCTTCCAATTTCCCCTTAATTCCTTTCTCAATTATTTCTCTAGCCATAATTTTGTATTGCTCGTTACTTTCAAAAAAACTTTCATTCACCCTGCCCTTTAAATAATCTTCAATATATGAATGCATAGATGAGCCTCTTGAAGATGCTTCGGTTTTAATTCTATTTGCTTCTTTATAACCAACTCGCTGTTTCCACAATTCAAGTGATGCTTTATCCTCTTCTGATTTAGTAGCCGAAAGTATAGATGTCACGCTTGGGAGTTTATCGTCTCCAAATAAGTATTTTCTAAAACCACCTTCATTTGATCTTGAGGATTTCGGATAATTAAACTTATTATTCCACTTCATCCTTAATATTTTATCAGGATATTTTTCTTTTATCTACTTGTGCATATGCACTTACCGGTGACGGTGTATCTGGATCCGGATCATCATCTTCATCTTTATTTTTTATGTTTTCTAGTGATCTATAAATTGATCGTGCATCTTTTCCAAAACTATCAACTACCGACATAGATTCCTCTAATTTTTTTCTTAATATAATTACATTATCAAAATGTCTTGAAAATCGAGTAGAGATAGTATTAAGGTCTTTAAAAATTTGTGTAGCATTTTTCTGTAATTTTAAACTTGTGAACCCTAAATGAAATGATTGGATAAGTGCACATATCGTATTAGGACCGGCAATCGTAACTTTATATTTTTTTCTTAATTCCTCAATTAGCAGTTCCTTTGTTTTAGGATCCCTATAACTCACAAGTTCTGCATATAAACCCTCTGTAGGTACAAAAATAATTGCAAAATCACATGTTACTGGAGGATTAATATATTTCTGGTTAACAGTTTTTGATTTGGATCTAAATGCTGATGCAAGATCGTGCCGCGCAGATGAAAGAGCCTCTTTATCTTTATTTTGAAATGCTTCATCAACCGCTTTATATTTTTCAATTGGCCAATGACTATCAATAGGACAAAGGACATCATTTTGAAGTTTTACTGCAAACTCCACTAGATCTCTTGTTTCATCAGGTTTCATTTTTGCATTGGCTATATATTGAGATGCCGGGAGTAAGTCTTGCAGTAGCGTGGCTAAGCTAAACTCACTTAACCCACCATATTGTTTTACTCCAGCAAGAATTCTACTAAAATTATTTTGACTTGTTTGTATGTCTTCAACTTGTTTATTAAAGGAGGCCACTTTTTCATCTACCCTTGATAAAGTTCCCGTCATATCTTTTGCAACTTCTTTGCTCATATTACTAAAAGACTCGTTAAGTGAAACTTTTAATCCTGTGATGTCATCCTTAATTTTTGACAGTTCTGTAAAATCTTCTTTATTAGAGTGTTTTTGAAGTTTAAAAAATAAGTAAACGTTAAAAAACAATACAGCCACTAATAAAATAATTATTAATATATCCATGATTCTATTATATGAGATAATATAGAATAAAATGGAATTAGTAATTAAATTATTTGTGTTAATAAGTTTAATATTAGCTTTATATGTATTGATACGTAATTTTGATGTCTTAAAAATAATATTAATATATTTTAAAGACTTATTGTTTAGAAAATAACTTTATTAAACCCTGTAACCCTTTTTTACTTTTTGATTTTTTTGAGCTAATTAAGCAAGCTTGTGACTTAAGTATTTCACCATCACTTAAAGGTCTAAGGTGATTTTTTTTCATTGTAGTTCCTGTACTGGAAATATCGCTTACTAACATAGCAGTATCCATTGCGGGCATTAATTCTGTACTTCCTAAAGACTTTACAATAGTGAAATTTGTTACTCCTCGCTTATACAAAGCATCACGTGTAAGATTTGGATACTTCGTACCAATACGAATTAGTTTTTTGTTTTTTTTTCTATAATCTTCTGCAACTTCATCTAAATCTAAAGTTGTGAAAACATCGATAAATTCTTTTCGAACAGCTAGCTGCAAAGTAGCAAAGCCAAATTTAAGTTTCTTTTCAACTCTTATATTTTTTTGAATATTTATCTCAGACTCCATCAGTAGATCAAAACCACTTATTCCTAAATCAATATTTCCTAAAGATAATTGATCAATAATTTCTCTAGCATGAAGAAATAATACTCTTATATTTTTTCTACCCTTAACTTTGGCTACCAACCCTCTTTCACCATCTTCTGTATAAATTTTTAAATTATTTTTTCTGAAAATTTTTTCAGACTCTTCTTTAAGTCTTCCTTTTGAAACAATACCTATATTAATAATATCTTTATTCATAAACTCCTAAATTTACTGCCGCTCCAACTGCTGGTATTTTTCTAAGACCTAAATTTTTTGAGGACAATTCGTTATATCTTCCGCCTGCAATAAATGTTTTTGTCTTACCTTTTATTTTTACATCTATTGAAAATATAAACGAACTGTAAAACTCTACTTCTCTACCTCTGCCGCTAGATGTCGAAAATTCAAATTTAAGATCTTTTTGGTTGGGTGTTGAAATAGGAAAAAATTCCTTTGAAACAGAAATGTTTAAATTATATTTTTTATAAAAAGCGTTTAGTTTTTTTGGTGCATCTTTTAAAGAACACTTAATTTTTAAAAATTCTTTAATTATCTTCGAACTTGTTTTTCCTGTTTTTGTCAATCTTGGATCGTTGATTTTTCTTTCATATCGTTCAATTATTTCCTCATATGTTCTTCCAGCAATCATTTTTTTTGGATATTCCTTTTTCATTTTCAAATATGTTTTGTGATCTCCAGCAACAATGAAGGGGTCTATATCTGAATTACTATCTAACCTTTTTAGTAACTGTGAAAAATATTCTTTATTCCAATAAAATTTGATAAGACGATCCTTCCATCTTTGGGGTATAGAAAGTTTTTGAATTAATAATTCGAATAGCTTGAAATTACCAATTTCAACCTTAGCTTTTTTAAAACCTGTTTTTTTTAAAACTTTTATAGATGTATCTATTATTTCTCTATCATCTTTATTTTCATCTTTAGATGAAAAAATTTCCATTCCTATTTGTTTTATTAAAATATTTTTCTTGTTATAAGATTTTCTAAATGCACTGCCCATATAAAACACTTTTTCCTTATTAAATCTGTTTCCTTGAGCATATCGCAATACTGAGGAAATTGTTAAATCTGGTCTTAAACATAACTCATCGCCGTTTGAGTTATAAAATGAAAATAGATACTTTCTAAAATTTTCCCCCGATCTTTGCAAAATGTATTTGGTTTCCAAAACAGAGTCGAGTTCAATTTTGTTAAATCCCTGCGATTTAATTAATGCAAGGATTTTGTTAGACGAATTTTTTGATTTCATTGATAAAGTTTTCTTTTGGGATTGTAATTTGATTGTTTTCCCCTTTTGCGCCAAGCAAATTTTTTAGTGTAATAGTATTCTCTTTAAACTCGTTTTCTCCACAAATTACCGCTACCGGACATCCTCTTTTATTTGCATAAGTTAGTTGCTTTCCAAGATTTTTTTCACTATCTAAAAAAATTTCAGAGTTTATTCCGTTATCTCTGAGAATTTTGAGTATTTCATAATAGTTCTTGAGGTATTTTTTATCCATTACGCAAACAATTGCTGGTTTCTTTCTATCTACTTCTATTTGTCCTAGCTGCAAAATTGCAAATAATAATCTATCTACTCCAACGCTAAATCCAGTGCCTGGAATGTCTACCCCTTTAAACCTTGATATTAGCTTGTTGTACTGACCACCTGAACAAATGCTGCCGATATCAACCTCCTTGCCCTTATTATTAGTAATTTTAAATTTCAGATTAGTTTCAACACAGAATCCGTCATAATATGCGAGACCTCTTACAATTGTGAAATTAGTTTTTACTTGATCGATATAATCTCCATAACTTAAAATCTCGTATAATTGCTCAATTTCGTTGATGCCCTCTAAGGTGAGTGAACTTTGAAAATTTTTCTTTAGTTCTTTAAGGTCTTTAATTTTTAAGAAATCGATTATTTGAGATGCTTGATCATCGCTTAAATTTGCACCTTTTGTAACTGCACCGCTTTTATCTTTTCTTTCTTTTTTCAATAAATCCTCAACACCTTTTAATCCAAAACCTGGTTTATCAAGCTTATCTATTGCTCTCATAACTTTAACTTGTTTTTCCTCTGGAATTTTTAAGTCTTGTATTAAACCCTGGATTATTTTTCTATTACTCACGTTAATGATAAATTGATCTTTTTTAAGCCCACAATTTATTAAAGTGCTTGCTATTAAATTGCATAATTCTGCATTTGATTGTGCTGAATTTACGTTTCCTACTATATCGCAATCTGCTTGAGTAAATTCCCTATAACGAGCGTTGCCAGCTTTTTCGTTTCTAAAAACATTTTGAATAGCATAACGTTTATAAGGTAGGGGAAGTTGTTGATTGTTCTGCGCAACAAATCTCGCTAGAGGACTTGATAAGTCATATCTAAGTGTAATATTTCTTTCTCCATCGTTAAAAGTAAATACATCAGACATAGGATTGCTATCATCATCTGCAAGAAATGATCCGATGTTTTCACTAATTTCAAAAGATGGTGTTTCCAATGGTTCAAAACCATATTTTATAAAATTTTCCTCAATTAACCTAAGAAGTTTCTTTTTGAGGTATAATCTTTTGTCCCATCTATCTTCAAAACCTGAAGGTAGTCCAGGTATGAGTTTTTTGTTTTTTTCCATTTTTTGGTACCCTGGCTTGGGATCGAACCAAAAACTAAAGTTCCACAAACTTTCGTGATAACCATTTCACCACCAGGGCCTTTCTTTATTTTATACTATTTTAGTTAATTTTAAATTTATAATATGATTAAATTGCTAGCGTGCAGCCAGCATGGAAATGATGTCTGTGTGTATTTGCGATTTTGTAAATCGTATTAATCATATTTGAGTTAATTACCTGAAAAAACTTTAAATGCAACAATTAATTGTATAGGGATATGGAATTTAACCACTCATCCCTATTACAATTATTGATATTCTAGAAAATTAAGATTTCTTTTGAAGTTTAACAGCCGAAGGTCCTTTAGGTCCATCTTCTATTTCAAATTGTAGTTCGTCACCTTCATTTAGGAAACGAAGTCCTGCATCTCTGACTGCGCTTGCATGAACAAACACATCTTTTTCTTTGTCTTCTCTTTCAATAAAGCCGTAGCCCTTTTTACCGTTGAACCACTTGACCTTCCCGTTTAATGTACTCATACTTATTTTACTCTTTCTTCTTATTGTTTACTTATAGCTAAATTAGCTGAAGACTAATTATTAGATTTTAAAATTTAATGCAAGTGTTTAATTATTATTATTTAAGGTGGGTCCCCCTGGAAACGAACCAGGTCCTAACGCTTTTCAGGCGTTCGTGCGCACCAGCTACACCAGAGACCCATAGATTAAAATCTAAAAATTATTCTTCCCTTAGTTAGATCGTAAGGTGTGACCTCTACAGTTACATTATCACCTTGAAGAACTCTAATTCGGTTTTTCCTAAGCTTGCCGGCCGTGTGAGCTGTGACTATATGATTGTTCTCTAGCTTAACTCTGAACATAGCATTTGGAAGCAGGTCAATAACTTTTCCTTTAAATTCCAACAAATCTTGTTTTGACAAACTTAGTTTCTCCTTATTCTAGATTTTATACTTTGAGTATGACCATGTAATTGTTCAAACTCGGAAAGAGTTATAGCTGGATTTGCAATTTTTTCTACCCCTAATTTACTCAAAGTTACAATTGATATTTTTTTAGTAAATTCATTTAAATTTAAACCTGAGCTAAATTTTGAAGACCCCGCAGTTGGCAAAACATGATTGGTTCCAACTGTATAGTCTGATGCGCTCATTGGAGTATTTGGTCCATTACAAATACTTCCAGCATTTTTAATCTTGTTTTCATACTTTTTAAAATTTTTTACGTTAAGCTCAAGATGTTCTGGGGCTATTTCATTTATTGTTTCGATTATCTGTCTATCGTTCTGCACTAGAACAAATAAACCATTTTTTTTTAATGACTTTGAGGCTATTATTTTTCTTGGTAGGTTAGTTAAAATTTTTTTTATTTCTATAAAAACTTTCTTTATCAAATTTTTGTCTTTAGTGACTAGTATACATTGACTATCTGGGTCATGTTCCGCTTGAGAAACTAAAGATGTTGCAACTTGATATAAATCTGAATTTTTATCAGCAAGAACGCATATTTCAGATGCTCCAGCATACATTGTTTCTGTACCCAAGATCTTTCCAGATAATTGCCTTTTAGCTTCTGCTACATACTTGTTACCTGGTCCAACAACTTTATTTACCTTTTGAATAAATGCTAAACTCGCAATCGCTTGCGCTCCACCCATTGATAAAATTTCTTTGATACCTAATTTTTTTGCAGCATAAAGAACTGCAGGGTTTATTTTATTATTTATTTTTGGGGTCGCTAAGACTATTCTTCTTACGCCTGCTATTTTGGCAGGAATACAATTCATTAATAAGGTTGAAGGTAAGTTTCCAGGAACGTACACTCCAATTGAATCAATCGGAACAGATTTATATTCCAATTTATTATTGTATTTATCTACAAATTTTATCTTTTTAGAATTTTTGACTTGAAGTTTATGAAATTTAAAAATTCTTTCGTAAGCATAATCGATTGCTTTTTTAACATCTTTGTCTAAATGTTTTATTGAATTAATAATTTTTTTTTTTGAAAGGTTAATCTCCTTATTCTCTGAAAATTTATTCTCATATTTTTTGAGAGCTTTAAACTTATTTTTTTTTACATCATTAATAATCTTATTAACAAGATCAACATCAGTATTATTAGAATTTCTCCTTTGATCTAGAAAACTAATCAATTTATTATGTCCTGATCTATTACTATATTTTATAATTTTAATCATTTATTTTATTTTGATCCTCTAATACTGCCTCAACTATTTCTGCACTTAATGTTATAATTCCATTATTTGAAAATAATAGTGTTATTTCATAATTTTTATTATTTTTAAAAAGGTTGATTGCAGCTAATTCCACATAAGAGTCAACTTTACTTCGATCAATATTTTTTGATTTTGATTTTTCTATATATTCAAATTTAACTATACTTTTTACCTTTTCCTTTGAATTTTCTTTTTCTCTTGCAATTCTTTCAACTAAAAACAAAAAAATTTTATTTTTGGGTAAATATTTAATTTCATTAATTTTTACTTTTCCCCCCGCACAACATGCTGAAATCACTTGTAAATCTTGTGGTGATTGGGCAATAATTTTTTTAAGATATTTTTTAACCATTAAGATAGTCTTTTGATATTAGCGCCTACTTTTTTAAGTTTATTTTCTATATGTTCATAACCTCTATCTAGATGGTATATCCTATTAATAATTGAATTTCCTTTTGCAACAATCGCAGCTATGACTAATGCCACGGAAGCTCTTAGATCACTAGACATTAGCTCAGCGCCTTCAAAATTTGAATTTCCTTTAATTATAGCTTTATTTTTTATAATTGATATTTTGGCTCCTAGCCTTTTTAGCTCTCCAATATGAGTAAATCTATTTTCAAATATTTTTTCTTGGATAACTGATTTTCCATTGGCTTTACATAATAACGCCATAAATTGTGCTTGAAGGTCAGTTGGAAATCCATCGTATTCTTTGGTTTCTAAAAATTTTATATTTTTTATTTTCTTTGGTCCTTTAATGAAAATAGATTCATCAAAGGTTTTTATTTTTGCTCCAATTTTTTTCAAAAGGTTTATTTCTGTTCTAATTATTTTTGGGTTTAAACCATTTATTTTAAGTTCTCCTTTTGATATTGCGGCTATAACACAAAAAGTACCACATTCTATTCGATCTGCCATAACTGAATAGCTAACACTTTTTAATTTTTTTACTCCTTCAATTTCAACAGATCTTTTTCCTACCCATTTAATTTTTGCACCAGCTTTGTTTAAAAAATTTGTTAGATCAATCTTAATTTCTGGTTCGATTGCACAATTTTTTAATATTGTTTTTCCCTCGGCTAATGTTGCTGCAAGAATCGCATTTTCTGTCGCACCTACTGAAATTTGCGGAAACTTAATTACTGATCCTTTTAAACCTTTTTTCGCGTTTGCATAAATATATCCTTTTTTAATCTTATGTTTCATTCCAAGTTTTCCTAAAGCATTTAAATGAAAATTAACTGGTCTAGCTCCAATTAAACAACCCCCAGGGAGAGAAGTGATTGCTTTTCTGTATTTAGATATAAGAGGACCAAGAACCAGAATTCCAGCTCTCATAGTTTTTACAAGAGAATAAGAGGCAATTGTTTTAATATTTTTTTTTTTTATTATTACAGAATTTTTAACTTTATTTTTTTTAATACTAAAACCAAGAGATTTTATTAAATCTAACATTGTTGAGATATCTTTTACGTTGGGTAAATTTTCAATTTCTACAGGCTCATCAAAAAGAATTGTGGCTGCTAAAATTGGCAGTGAAGCATTCTTGCTTCCCGAAAGCTTTACCGTTCCCTTAATTTTGCAGGGACCATTTATAAAAAATCTGTCCATAACTAGACTTTAGGTAAAGTAACTCCTTTTTGATCCATATATTTACCCTCACGGTCTGAGTAGGTGGTCTCAGGTTTTTCATTTCCCTTTAAAAAGATAAATTGGCATGCCCCTTCATCAGCATAAATCTTTGCTGGTAAAGGTGTTGTGTTCGAAAATTCTAGAGTAACATTTCCACACCAGGATGGTTCTAGGGGTGTTACATTTACTATTATTCCACATCTAGCATATGTCGATTTTCCTAGACAAATCACCAAAACATCATTGGGAATTCTAAAATATTCTACTGTACTAGCAAGAACAAAAGAGTTTGGTGGAATTATACACTCAGTACCCTTTTTTGTAACAAAACTAGTTGCTTTGAAATTTTTTGGATCAACAATTTCTGTATTTACATTTGTAAATATTTTAAATTCATTTCCCACACGTGCATCATAACCATATGATGATACACCATAAGATATACTGTTACCTCTTACTTGTTTATCTTCAAATGGTTCAATCATTTTATGATCTATTGCCATTTTTTTAATCCACTTATCAGACTGGACTGGCATTATTTACTTTTTTTTTTTATTTTTTTTTGAAAAAGCTTTCTTTTTTTTAGATTTTTTTTAAGTGCTTGTTCAAGTTTAAGAAATTTATATTTTTTGATCATTTGTCTTTTTTAGGATTCGTTAGGTCTTCAAGAGTAATCGTTTTAGAGATGTCATGCATTTTTGTCTCTTCTTTCTCTTTAATCAATCCATCTTTGGCAGCTCTTTTTGCTCTTCGCTCTGCAAGTTTTTTCTCTCTTTTAGCTTGCTTTTCCATAGCCTTCGCGCCTCTTGTAGATTTATAATCGTAGTGAATTCCCATGACATTACCTGTATTTAAATATAACTTATTTTCAGAAAAAATTAAGGCAATAATTTGAAAAAAATTTATTTATACACTATTTATAATTGTGTAATGCCCCTTTAACTCAGGTAGTAGAGTATTTCAATGGTAATGAAAAAGTCGTCCGTGCAAGTCGGGCAAGGGGCACCATACTTACTTTTTATAAAATATTCTTCTTAAAAAAATTGTAGTAATTATCAAAATAAAAAAAGCACCTAAAGGAAAATAAATTTCAGGAGAGAATATAATGTCCATTACTCCAGGTGGTTTTAAATTTTGACCAATAATTGTTTCTAAACCACTTCCTATAGAGACGACTAGAAACACTTGTGGAATAATACCTATTAAGGTTGCTATAAAAAAATTTGTTACTTTTACGTTAAATAAGGTTGGCAATACACAGCTTAATTGCCATGGAATGCCTCCAATAAACCTATATATTAAAAGATAAACAAATTCGGATTTTTTAAACTTTTCATCTAAATTTTCAAATTTATTTAAAAATTTTTCTCTAACAAAATCTTTTAAAAAAAAATTTGCAAAAATATACAGAAAGGATGCACCAACACTTAAACCTATAACAACAACAAGTGAACCAACCCATTTTCCTAAAATGAATCCTGCTAATAAAGCAACAGGAGACCCAAATCCTAAGAATGGAAAAACCCATAATATTGTGAAGATCAAAAAAAATAGAGATAATAAAAATATGTTTTTTGTTTTTATTTTTGAAAAATATTCAATATTTTCTTTTATAAATTCATAGGAAGAAAGATCTTGCAAACTAAATTTAGAAAATAGGTAATATAGAAATATTCCTACCACGGTCAAATAAAATAAACCAATATATATTTTAATTTTTTTTACTTTTTCCATAAATTTTAATCGTAATTGTAAAATGTTCTATTTGCTATTTATATATTTAATTATTATAAAGGGCGAAATTTATTAGAAAATTAAACCATATTTTATGAAAAGAACATATCAGCCAAGTAGACTAGTTAGAAAAAGACGTCACGGATTTAGATCAAAAATGAAAACCGGAGGTGGAAGAAAGTTACTTGCAAGAAGAAGAGCAAAAGGGAGAAAGAAACTTACAGTTTAATGAAGTTAAGAATTAGCTCATTATCTAAAAATGAGGATTTCAGATCTATTCTTAATGGAAAAAAAATAAACAACAAATATTCTACAATTTTTTTCAAAAAATTAGATCATTTGAATTCAAAAAAATTAAATTTGAGTGTTATTGCAAAGAAAAAATTAGGTAACGCAATCATTAGGAATAAAATAAAAAGAAGAATTAAGAATATTATGCGCTATGTAGCTCAAAATGTAAAAATAAATAGTGAATATTCCTACTTAATTATTGCAAAAAAAAATGTTTTTAATGATAGATTTGAAGATATAAAGACTGAGTTATTTTTAAATTTTAAAAAAATTAAATAATTAATGAAAAGTATCTTAATATTCATAATAAAAATTTATAAACGCTTATTATCGCCATACTTAGGAAATAGTTGTAGATATTTACCAACATGCTCAGATTACTTTATAGACAGCTTAAATGAGTACGGGATATTTAAGGGAAGCTTAATGGGTATAAAAAGAATTTTATCGTGTCATCCAATAAAATTTCTAGGTGGTGGTGATGGGTTTGATCCAGTTTTAAAAAAAAAGGATAAATAGAAACATGGATACCAAGAATGTAATTGCAGCTATATCATTAAGCGCAGCAGTAATAATATTATATGGTTTATTTTTTGCACCACCGCCAAAAGAAATAAATAATTTAAATCAAGAAAAGACTGTTTTAAACTCAGAGGCACCAGAACTTGATAGTAGTGATAAATTTATAGAAATTTCAAGAGAAGAGGCAGTTAAAGAAAGTGAAAGAGTAAAATTTGAAAATGAAAATATTAAAGGTTCAATTTCCTTATTAGGTGGAACAATCGATGATTTAGTTTTTAAAAATTACACAGAAACTTTAGACGGTAAAAATAAAATCACACTACTGCATCCAAAAAAATTTGGTCAAGGTTACTATGTTGAAACAGGATGGGTCAGTAGTAGTAAAAATATTGATTTGCCGAGTTCTCAAACTGTTTGGAAAGTTGAAGGCAATGAAAAACTTGCTCCTAATCAACCAGTAACCTTAACTTGGAGCAACAAACAAGGTATTAATTTTAAAAAAAAAATTAAAATAGATGAAAAATTTTTATTTTCTATTGATCAAACAGTTATTAACAAAACTGATAAATCTTATGATTTTTATTCTTACGGTCAGATTATTCGTAATAAAGCACCTGAAATAACTAATTTTTATATTCTTCATGAGGGACTTATCGGTGTTTTTGACGAACAATTAGTGGAAGAAGATTATGAAGATATTAAGGAAAAAAAATTCTCTAAAAACGCAAACACTGGTTGGCTTGGAATCACAGATAAGTACTGGATAACAACGCTTATTCCAGATGAGAATAAGTCTTTTAGAGCAGATTTCGATTTCAAAGATAAATTTAGGGCGAACTTTATTGAGACGAAACCTCTTGAACTGAGTCCAAATGCAACTGTTTCAAGTAATGTAAGAGTTATAGTTGCAGCAAAAGAAGTAGATGTAATTGATGGATATGCGGAAAGTTCAAACATTGCAAAATTTGACCTGGCGATTGACTGGGGCTGGTTTTATTTTTTCACAAAAAACTTTTTCTTTGCAATAGATTATTTTTTTAAACTTACTGGAAACTTTGGAATTGCTATAATTTTAATTACAATTTGTATAAGAATATTATTTTTTCCATTAGCAAATTATTCTTTTAGATCCATGGCTAAAATGAAAGTTTTGCAACCTGAAATGACAAGACTTAAAGAATTGCACAAGGATGACAAAATGAAACTACAGCAAGAGATGATGGCATTATATAAAAAAGAAAAAGTAAACCCAGTCTCTGGTTGTTTGCCAATTTTTATACAAATACCATTCTTCTTTGCAATTTATAAAGTTCTTTTCGTCACTTTAGAAATGAGACACCAACCATTTTATGGTTGGATTGAGGATTTGTCAGAAAGAGATCCAACATCAATTTTTAATCTTTTTGGTTTAATACCCTGGGATCCTCCATCATTTTTGATTATTGGTGTTTGGCCTTGTCTTATGGGTTTGACAATGTATTTACAACAAAAATTAAATCCTACGCCACCAGATCCAATACAGCAAAAAATCTTTATGTTTTTTCCTTTATTTTTAACAATTATCTTGGCGCCGTTTCCATCTGGTCTAGTTATCTATTGGACAATAAACAACGTATTAACTATGGCTCAACAAGTTGTGATCATGAAGCAGACTAAAGTAAAAACTACCTAGAATTGATGGACCTTAAAAAAATTTTACCTGAAAATGGTCCGCCAATAGATCAGGTTTCTAAATATATTGAAAAATATAAAAATGATTTGATAGTTATTAAATACGGAGGAAATGTTTTTATTGATAGAAATATTTTTAATAATTTTATCGAAGACATTAGTATTTTAAATAAGTTAGGTTTATCAATTGTAGTAATCCATGGTGGTGGTCCTCGAATTAAAAGGGAGCTGGATAAATCAAATATAACTTCTAAGTTTATCAGGGGTTTGCGTGTTACAGATGCAAAAGTAATAAATATTGTTGAAAAAGTATTAATCGAATTTAATGAAGATATAGTTTCCTCTTTAAAAGAAAAAGGTGTTAAAGCTATATCTTTAAATACAAAGCAGAACTGTGTAATTGAAATAATTCCAGAGGATAAGGAGCTGGGATTTGTTGGAATACCAGACAAAATTAATGTTCATATAATTAAGGACAAAATTGAAAATAATTTAATTCCAATAGTATCTCCACTTGGACTTGGAACTAATAACCAAGCATATAATATAAATGGGGATAATGCTGCTGGGGCTATAGCAAAGTCTCTTAAGTCACGAAGGTTATTGTTAATGACAAATGTTGAAGGAGTATTGGATAAAAATAAAAAACTGATACAAGAAATATCCACATCTGAAATTTTAGAAATGATTAAAAATGGAACTATCACTGAAGGCATGATACCTAAAATAAATACATGTTTAGATGCAATAAATAATGGTGTTACTGCTGTTGCTATTATTGATGGAAGAAAAAAGCACTCCGTTCTATTTGAAATTTTCTCAGATAAAGGTTCAGGAACTTTAATTAGATAATTATTTAAAATGGAAGAGCTTAAAACTAAAAAAAATTTATTATTAGATTTAGATGGGACTGTTTATCAAGATTTAGAGGCTGTTTTTGGACAGGTTTCTAGATTAATGACAAAATATATTTCTGAAAAATTAAATATAGACTTAACTAAAGCCAAAGAATTACAAACCAATTATTTTTACAAATATAATACTAGTCTCAATGGATTGATGATACATCACGATATTCCGCCAAAAGAATTCCTAAAATATGTTCATAATATAGATCTTTCCTTTATGAAGAAAGATACAGTTTTAAGAGAACAATTAGAGAATTTAGATATGAGAAAGTTAATTTTTACAAATGGAAGTACTGATCATGCAAAAAATGTGCTTAGCCATTTGGGTATTGAAGATTTATTTGAGGGAATATTTGATATCAGCGATGCAGAATATAGACCTAAACCCGAACCGAAAGCATTTGATTTGATGGTAAAAAAATTTGGGATAGATCCAAATAATACAATTTATGTAGAAGATATTGCTAAAAACTTATCAATAGGCAAAGAAAGAGGTTGCACAACTGTTTGGTTAATAAATGATGAGCAGTGGGGTAAAATGGAGTCCGATAAGGATTACATTGATTATAAAATTGAAAATCTATCTTTATTTTTAAAAGAAATAAGGTTATTAAAAAGTAAATAAAATATGACTATTGAAAAAATTATAAATGAAGCTTGGGAAAATAAAGATCAAGTAAATCAAGATTCAGATCAATCTTTAAAAGATGCAATTAACCAGGTTATAAGTGATTTAGATAGTGGTAAATCTCGTGTTGCAGAAAAGATTAATGGTGAATGGAAAACTCATCAACATCTTAAAAAAGCAATTATGTTGAGTTTCAAGATTTATCCCATGGAAAATTTAAATGGTCCATACAGTAGTTGGTATGATAAAGCTCATTTATTAAAAGGTAAAACTGCAGGCTGGACAAAAGAGCAACATGAAGCTGCGGGCTTTCGTATGACGCCAAATAGTCCCGTACGTCCTGGGTCTTTTATTGGAAAGAATGCCGTTCTTATGCCTTGTTATGTAAACATAGGTGCGTACGTTGGAGCAGGAACAATGATGGATACCTTCAGCCGTGCTGGGAGCTGCTGTCAGATTGGAGAACATTGTCATATATCAGCTGGATCAGGTATTGGTGGAGTTTTAGAACCAGCTCAAGCTCTTCCAACTATAATTGAAGATAACGTTTTTGTTGGAGCAATGTCTGAGGTTGTTGAAGGTGTAATAGTTGGAGAAGGATCAGTTTTAAGTATGGGAATGTATATAGGTCAATCAACAAAAATTGTTAATAGAAAAACTGGTGAAATATCTTATGGAAAAATTCCTCCTTATTCTGTAGTTGTTCCTGGATCTTTACCTGATAAGAATAATCCAACTGCACCATCACTAAGTTGTGCGGTAATAATTAAACAAGTTGATGAAAAAACTAGATCAAAAACATCAATTAATGATCTTTTAAGAGAGTAAAAATGCAAAAAATTAATGAGCTTCAATTAGCTAAAGAGCTAATAAGGTTTCCATCTATAACACCAACGGATGCTGGTGTGATGAGATTTTTAGAAAAGAAATTAAAAAAACTTGGTTTTAGAACAAAAATATTAGAATTTAGAGAAAAGAAATCTAAACCAGTAAAAAATTTATATGCCAGGTTGGGAAATAAAACTCCAAATTTTTGCTTTGCAGGACATTTAGATATTGTGCCTCCAGGTAATATTAAAGACTGGACTGTTAATCCTTTTAGGCCATCGATTAAAGCAGGTCATCTTATCGGCAGAGGTGCAAATGATATGAAAAGTTCTGTTGCAGCTTTTGTTTCTGCTGTGAGTATATTTTTAAATAATAAAAAAAAGTTTAAAGGATCAATTAGTTTTTTAATTACTGGGGACGAGGAAGGTGATGCAATTAATGGAACAAAAAAAGTTATAGACTATCTTAAAAAGAAAAAGGAAAAAATTAATTTTTGTTTAGTGGGTGAGCCTACTAATCCAAATAGATTAGGTCAAATGATTAAAATAGGTCGTAGAGGTAGTTTAACTGGGATACTCACAATACTTGGTATTCAAGGACATGTTGCTTATCCACATAGAGCAAATAATCCTTCAACAACATTAATAAAAATTTTAAATGAATTAAAAAATATTAGATTTGATAAAGGTACAAAAAATTTTCAACCATCAAACTTAGAAGTTACGAAAATAAATATAAATAATCATGCTGACAATGTTATTCCAGGGCAAGCTGAAGCAACTTTTAATATTAGATATAATGATAAACATTCATCAAGTTCTTTGAAAAAAAAACTTAATAAAATCTTCTATAAAATTAGTAAAAAAAATAAATCTAAATTTAAAATACAATATAGAGTATCTGGCGAAGCATTTTTAACAAAACCAAACGCTACAACATTTATGATTCAAAATATTGTAAAAAAAATAACCAAAATAAAACCAAAACTTTCTACGACTGGTGGAACTTCAGATGCAAGATTCATAAAAAGTATATCTCCATGTTTAGAATTTGGATTAGTTGGAAAGACTATGCACAAAGTTGATGAAGCAGTATCTTTAAGTGATTTGAAAAAATTAACAAAAATTTATTCTTTAATTTTAGATAAGTATTTTTTGTGAAAACTGCAATAATTTCATCAGACACGTCTATAAATCATTTAACAGGTGATGGTCATCCAGAGCAACCAAAAAGAGTTTTGGCAATCACTGAAAAACTAAAAAAACAAAAAAATTTAATTTGGGATACGCCAAGTAATTTTAATCATAATATTTTAAAAAAAGCTCATGATGAAAATTATATCAATATGATTCAAAAAAGCTTCCCAAGTGAGGGAATTAAATTTTTAGATGGTGATACAATTATCTCCCCGGGAAGTAAAGATGCTACAATAGATGCTGTAGGATCTGTAATTAAAGCAATTGATGGTGTTGAAACTAAAAAATTTAAAAATGCTTTTTGTGCAGTACGTCCTCCAGGTCATCATGCAGAAAAAGATAAAGCGATGGGTTTTTGCATTTATAATAATTGTGCAGTTGCAGCACATTATCTTATTGAGAAATTTAATTATAAAAGAATAGCTATATTTGACCCAGATGTTCATCATGGAAACGGAACACAAGATATTTTTTATGATAATAAAAATGTTTTATACTTATCAACTCACCAATATCCATTTTACCCTGGAACCGGTAGCGACAAAGAAAAAGGAAATCATAATAATATTTTTAATGTTCCTCTACCAGCCGGAACTAATAGCGAGAAGTACATGAATGCATTAGATAAAGTTTTGGATAAATTAGTAAAATTTAAGCCAGAATTTTTAATTTTTAGTATGGGTTTTGATGCAAATATTGCTGATCCACTTGCTCAATTTGAATTACAATCTGAGGATTTTTATGAAATAACAAAAAGAACTCTTAAAGCAACCAATGAATTTACAAATGGTAAAGTAATATCAGTATTAGAAGGTGGATATGACCTTAATGCTCTTGCAGAAAGTGCCTTTAATCATGTAAACGCTTTAACTGAAAATAAAACATGAAGTTATATAAAATAAAAAAATCAAATATTGATAAAAAAGGTCTTTACGCTACGAAAAATATTAAAGCTGGTACTAGAATAATTCAATATAAAGGAAAAATTATAACTAATAGTGAAGTTGAGCGAAACCCTAAATACGATAATGACAAAGATATATATTTATTTGATATTAATAAAAGATATTCACTAGATGGGGATTATTCTTGGAATGTGGCTAAAAATATTAATCATAGTTGCAATCCAAACTGTGAGGTTGATGGTACAGGATATAAAATCTATATAACTTCAATTAAAGATATTAAAAAAAGTGAAGAACTTACTTATGATTATGGATTTTCATATGACGAGGATTATAAACAGTTTCCGTGCAAATGTCGCGCAAAAAATTGTTGTGGTTATATAGTTCGATCAGAAAGTCGATGGAGAATAAATAAAAAATTTAGAAAAACCTTTAGAATTAATAAATAACCTTTTTGAGAAATAAACCATAAGGTGGTGCTGGGGGAGCACATAATGCTCTTTTTTTTGATAAAGTTATATCTTTAAATTTCTTAAAATCCCATTTTCCTTCTCCTAGATATTTAAGACAACCCACCATTGATCTGACCTGAGTTTGAAGAAATGATTTAGATTTAAATTCGATAGATATTTGATTTTTTTTTTTTAATATATTTACCTTCTCTAAAGTTCTTATAGGGCTTTTTGCCGAACATGATGAGGCTCTAAAAGTTGAAAAATCTCTTTTTCCCATTAAAAATTTTGCACCTTTTTTAACATTTTCTAAATTAATTTTTTTTTTTATATGCCAACCTCTATTTTTGTTAATAATTGGTATGCTTTCTCTATTAAAAATTATATATTGATAAATTCTAGCTTTAGCTGAAAATCTAGAATGAAAATTTTCATTTCTTTTTTTTATATTTAATATGGAAATAAAATTTTTATTTAGCAAAAAATTTAATCTGTTTAGGAATTTATTAATATCTAATATTTTATATTTCGTATCAAAGTGAGCAGACTGTGAAATTGCATGAACACCAGCATCTAATCTTCCTTGACCTACAACAAATATTTTTTCTTCCAGGATTTTTTTTAAGGAATTTTCAATGGTTTTCTGAACTGATTTACCTTTTGGTTGAGATTGCCAACCAATAAAACCTGTTCCAACATACTCAATAAGAATCTGATATCTAAACATTATTTAGATTTGACCCTTTTAAAATTTTAGATCCAAGTAAAAATTCTCTTATTTTTTGAACTTTTTTTCCCTCTCTCTGAATTTCAACTATTTTTAATGATCTTTCCTTACATCCTATCTCTAGATTTTGGCTTAAAACAGTTCCTGGCTCACCCTTTGAATTTCCTATCTCAGCTTTAAGAATTTTATATCTTTCTCCTTTATAGATAAACCATGCTCCTGGTGTTGGAAATAGCCCGTTTACTAATCCTAATATTTCATCTGCACTAAGACTCCAATTTATCATTCCCTCCGCCTTTTCAATTTTTTTTGCATAAGTTGCTTTGTTATGTTCTTGTTCAACAAAGTTTGCTTTATCATCAATTATATCATCTATATCATCAAGTATTTTTTCTGAAGCTATTAGTGACAGTCTTTCAGATATGACCTCAGCATTGTCTTGTTTTTTGATATCAGTTTCATACCTTTTAGTTACGGGACCAGCATCTAGCTTATTAATTATTTTCATAATACTTATTCCAGTTTTGTTATCTAGGTTCATTAAAGCTCTCTGAATTGGTGCAGCACCTCTCCACTTAGGCAAAAGAGATGCATGAATATTTATAAATCCTTTTTTCGTTAAACTCAGAAAATTTTCAGGTAATATCTTCCCGTAGGCAACTACAATTGCAAGATCTGCATTTAATTCCTCGATAAAATTATATTCTACTAAATTACCTTTTAAAGTTTCAGGTGTTCTAACTTCGATATTTAAAGTCTCGGCCATAAGATGAACAGGTGATTTTTGAATTCTCATTCCCCTATTAGATTTCTTTGGAGGCTGAGTGTAAACGACAGATACTGGATATCCATTTTGATACAAAGATTTTAAAATGGGAACAGCAAAGATTGGGGATCCCATAAATAAAATTTTTTTTAACATTTAAACTACAATTCTATCCGTATTTTGTCTTGTTTTTGAAAGTTTTTTTATAATAAGGTCTTTTTTTAATTTTGATAAAAAATCTATAATTAATTTTCCATCTAGATGATTGATCTCATGCTGAATACATGTAGACAGAAGATTATCACAATTCATATTTTTTTTTTTTCCGTCAATGTCTATGTATTCAATAAGACATGTTTTTGGTCGCTCAATCTCAATAAATGTATTAGGTATAGATAGACAACCTTCTTCATATTTAGATTTTTCATTACTTAAATTTTTAATTACTGGGTTGATAAAACATAATGGTTTTCTCTGATCATCTTTTTGCATAACATCCAATACAATAATTCTTTTTGGTATACCTATTTGAATAGCAGCTAACCCTATTCCTTTATGATGGTACATTGTTTCAAATAAATTTTGAATTAATTTTTTTTCTTCTCTACCAATCTTTTGAATATCTTGAGATTTTTTTCGTAGTGCTTCATCTGGAACTGTAATTAATTTTTTGACTGTCATGATTTAAGATTATTATACTTTTACAGGAATAACTTGAAGAATAATATCATTTCTAATTTTATCAATATTTAACTTATTTAAGGTACTTATGATAAAATATAATGTTTCCGTGCCAAGATCTTTTAAATTATCCTCGCCAATAATCTCAACTAATCTAAGTAAAATCATAGCGATTTCCCGGTCATTTATCATTACTTCTATGTCAGTAGGTATATTTGATTTATTTAACTCCAGCATGCTCTCATATTTTTCGGAAACCTTAATGCCGTCAGAGATCAAAGACTCTATTAAAATATTGTCCTTGATTGAAAAGAAATATTTCTTATTTTTTTTTATTTTTTTTAACATTTTATCCAAATCTTTTTCAGTTTTTTCTTTAGAAATTTCTCCATAGAAATAATTTATCAATTTAGATTGATGTAAGATTTTATTATTATATTTAATTTTAAGTTTCTCACCTCCTGATTTAGCTAATTGCAGCTCATAAAATTCAGAATATTTAGAGGAAATTTTATCTTCATCAATGGTTTGTACTAGTCTACTAAGCTCTTTATCAAAAGCATTGTTTAAATTATCGTCATCAAATTCTTTTTTTAGTATTTCAAGTAGTTTAATTTGGTTATCTGGGTCTTTAGAAACTAAGAAAGCTTGATATATTAGTGCTCTTGCCTCATAATTGGGTAAAAGTTTATATGCGTCAGTAGCTGATATTATTTGATAAATATTGAATTGGAATCTGGTATATAAATCTAATAAATCAGTCTCTTTATAACTCCCATCATTAGTAGCTTTTTCAAATGATTTTATTTTTTCTCGATCTTCTAAATCAATATCACTTACCTTTGTTAAAAGATTATTCGATGAAAGGTACCGCCAAATTATTTTTTTTGTGTTTTTGTCTGGTTCGAACAAAAAATCTTTTATTGATAAATATGACAGGTGAAAATTTAACATACTTTGCTCGGATATAGTTATCTCTGGATCATCAGTATATCCCATTAAATAATTGAAACTTTTATCAAAAAAATCATCCTTGAAGCCACTTTCTTTAAGTAGATCATATTGGAGTTGGGCTATTTCTTTCTGATCTTTATGTATTAAACAATAAATTTTATACTTTAAAATATAATCGATGTTTGGAACAATTTTCATGATAGAAAATAATTCACAAGACTTATTAATTTTTCCAAGAGATAAGTTCTTATCTAAGTAGTATTCAGCAAGTTTATTGTTAAATTCTCCTGTGTTATTTTTAATAATAAAATCTTTAATTAGATTTAAATCATCATTTTTAATTAACCATTTGATTTTTAAATCAATAAATTCACCAGTGTCAATATTATTTGACGGAGGGAAAGCATTTGTGAGTATCAGCTTTTTATAAATATTTTTAGCATCATTGGATAATTTAATTTTATGAATTTTTTCAATAAGCTTAATTATTTTATCACCATCAGAGAGCTCCCACATATTAAGATTCAAATCATTATCAGCTGGATCGTAAAGACCAACTAACTTCAAATCATAAGCTTCTAATTTTTCCTCCTCTTCTACATAAAGTAAATTTGGAGTATCGTTTTTGATATTTGATAATTTATTATTATTTTCTTTAATTAATTTATTTTCTTTTTCAATTTTATCTTTATTCTTTATATTCTCTAAGTCCCAAATATCAATTGGCTCATCTGAATATGAGCTATTAGAAATAAATAAGACAAATAAAAATAAATTAAGTAACTTTTTATTTGATAACTTTAAAAGTCTCATTAGGTATTAATTTTTCAATTTTTTTATTTGGTGCAGGAAAATTAATTTGATCTAACATTATTAATATAAGACAAAAAACTAAAAAAAATAAAATAACTTTAATTGATAATTTAATATAATTATTAGACTTGCCAATACTTGTTTTTTTATAAAAATGCATATAACGTTTATTAATTTCAAATTAAGACAAATTTGTGTTTTTTCAACACTGAAATTATACTATGAAAAAAAACCTAGTATTAATAGGAATGATGGGTTCCGGTAAATCAACAATAGGAAAAGAAATTTCCAAAAAAAGCACCCTTAAATTCAAAGATACTGATCAATTAATAGAAAATAATCAAAAAATGAAGATAAGAGATATTTTTGATGAGAAGGGAGAGTTTTTTTTTAGGTCTATTGAAGAAAAAATAGTTTTAAAAACTTTGAAATTGACTGATCAAGTAATCGCTCTTGGGGGTGGTTCATTTTTAAATAAAAAAATAAGATTGGAAGTTTTGAGAAACAATATTTCAATTTGGTTAAATTGGAAAAATGATATTATTTTGCAAAGAATAATGAAAAGTAAAAAAAGACCGAAATTGGACTTTTTAAGTAATAAAGACATTTTGAGATTAATTAATTTTAGATCAAAGATATATTTTAAAGCGGATTTTAAAGTTAATTGTGATAATTTAAATAAATTTCAAATATCAAGAAAAGTTTTAAAAATTTATGAAAACAAAAAAAATAACGATTAGTACTTTCGAGGGAAAATACCCAATATTAATTGGAAAAAATATTAGCTCAAACACTGGAAATCTTTTAAAAAAAAATAAGATTTTTTCATCAAAAGTTTTGTTGGTTGTTGATAAAAAAGTTCCACTTGAGATGATAAAAAAAATAAAAAAATCAATAAAAGAAAAAAAAAACTTAATATATTTAAAATCTAATGAAAAAAATAAATCACAGAGTAACGTTGATAAGATTTTAAGTGTACTATTAAAAGAAAATTTTAATCGAAATGATTGTCTAATATCAATAGGTGGTGGGATTATAGGAGATCTATCAGCATTTAGTGCAAGCATATTCAAAAGGGGACTTATTTATGTAAACATACCAACCACATTGCTTGCTCAAGTAGACTCTTCTATCGGAGGCAAAACCGGAATTAACTCAAAATTTGGAAAAAATCTTATTGGTACTTTTTATCAACCCAAGCTTGTTATATCAGATATTTCTTTTCTTAAATCGCTACCAAAAAGAGAAATTATTTGTGGTTATGCGGAGATTTTCAAACATTCATTAATTTCAAATAGATCTTTTTTTAATTTTTTGAACAAAAATATTAAAGAGATTTTAAAATTTAAAAGTCCTTATATTGAAAAATCAATTTATAAAAGTTGTATAATTAAAAAAAAGATAGTTGAGAAAGATTTTAAAGAAAAGAACTTAAGAAAAATTTTAAATTTTGGTCATACGTTTGGGCATGCTTACGAAGCTTCCTTGGGATATTCATCGAAACTTAATCATGGCGAGGCGGTGATACTAGGTATATCTAGTGCAGCTACGTTTAGCCAGGATAACAAAATTTTAAATAATAATGATGCTAAATTAATTTTTAAACATATTGATAGAATAAGTAGTAAATTTTCTTTGAGAAATTTTTTTAAAAAAACAAATATAAAAAAAATAGTAAAATTTATGGCCACTGATAAAAAAAACTTTGATGATAAAATTAACTTAATCTTAATTAAAAAAATTGGAAATGTAAATTTTAAGTATAAATTTAGCTTAAAAAAAATAGAAAAGTTTTTTCTTAATTATTTTAGAACAATTTGAATAGAATGAATATAGTTTTTCAATTCCAATTCTAAAATCTTATAAATTGTTTTAGTTGAATTGATTTTACTCATGTTAGTAAGTTCTTTTGATTTAATAAAAAGCTTAAGATGAAATTTATTTTTTTGGAAATTTTTATGTTTTAAATGTAAATAAGTTTCGTCCTCAATAACTATTTCATCTATTGCTAAACGAGATGAAATTTTTTTTTTAATTGTGTCATTAAGTTTATTTATATTCATAAAAATATATGTATTATTATATCATGAAAACTATATGCGATTGGAACAATTGTTTTGAGCCTGGAGAATACCGTGCTCCTATAGAAAAAGATAATTCCAAAAACTATAGACTTCTTTGTCTTAAGCATGTCAAAGAGTTTAATCGAAATTGGAACTATTTTGCAGGAATGTCGGATACCGAGGTAATAGATTTTTTAAAATCTGACATGACATGGCATAAAAAAACTCAAAGTTTTAGTTCATCAGATAACTTTTTTAAGGTTTTATGGAATAATGTATTAAATGATGGGATAGAAAAAACAAGTCTAAAAGATCAATTTATTAAAAATAACAAAATTAATTTTAACCATAACGATATCAAAGCCTTTGGTATTTTAGGAGTTAAAGTGGGATTAAAATGGGATAAAATTCAAGAAAAGTTTAAAAAACTTGTCAAAAAATTTCACCCTGATATTAATGCTGGAGACAAAAGCTTTGAAGAAAAATTAAAGTTAATTACTCTGGCTTACACGCAATTAAAAAACACATATAGGCAAAAAATTGGAAAATAATTTAAATATAAAACCAGATATAAAAATATCAGTAAATCAAACTTTTGGGATTGATAGTGATATGGAAATAGAGGCGTTTTCAAAAAGAAATGATTATGTTCCCGAAATAGATAAAAATTATATATTTGATAAAGATACAACCTTGGCAATTTTATCTGGCTTTGCATTTAATAAGCGAGTTTTAATTCAAGGATACCACGGGACTGGAAAATCAACTCATATCGAACAAATAGCAGCCAGATTGAATTGGCCATGTGTAAGAATAAATTTAGATAGTCATGTAAGTAGAATTGATCTAATCGGAAAAGATGCAATCACACTTAAAGATGGAAAACAGATAACAGAGTTTAAAGAAGGTATATTGCCTTGGGCTATTCAAAACTCAATTGCTCTAGTATTTGATGAATATGACGCTGGTAGACCAGATGTGATGTTTGTAATTCAAAGAGTATTAGAAGCAGATGGAAATTTTACCCTACTTGATAAAAATAAAGTTATTAAACAAAATAAATATTTTAGACTTTTTGCTACCACAAATACTGTTGGTCTAGGTGACACAACAGGTCTATATCATGGTACTCAACAAATTAACCAAGGCCAAATGGATAGATGGAATATAGTAAGCACTTTGAATTATTTAAGTTTAGAAAAAGAAATGGAAATAGTTCTAGCAAAAAATAAAAATCTTAATAACAGCAAGGGAAAAGAAAAAATAGCAAACATGATTAAAGTAGCGTCACTTACAAGAAAAGGGTTTGTTGCAGGAGATATCTCTACAGTTATGAGCCCTAGAACGGTGCTGCATTGGGTTGAAAATACAGATATTTTTAAAGATGTTGGTTATGCATTTAGAGTTACGTTTCTTAATAAATGTGACGAGGTTGAGAAGAACATTATATCTGAGTACTACCAAAGATGTTTCGGTGAAGAATTGCCTGAATCTCTGGTTAATATTCATACCTGATGAGTAAAGAAAATAACATTAAAGAAAAATTCAAAATTGCATTGGCCTCGACAGAAAAAGCAATTTCTGATGATTATTTAAAAAAAACTCTTAAAAACAAAAAAGTCTCAAAAGATTTAAATTATTTTGAAATTGATACGTTAAATACTAAGGAAGAATTTATTAAATACAGAGCTGAGAGTGATAGCAGGGCCTTATTAAAAAAATTTTCTGATGAAGATATTTTAAATTTAAATTATCCAAGAAATTCATCATGTAGATCACTATACGAATTTTCAGAAAAAATTCGATGTGAATTACTTGGTTCTGAAATGCTTAGAGGGACCAAATTAAATTTTTTGGAAAACTATGAAAATTACTTATCAAAAGTAAAAGCTGAATATGTTCAAAATAAAGAGGATGTAAAAATATCTGACGCTTTTGAGATTTACATGCTAAAGAATCTTTTTGAGCTAAAATTGAGTAAAAATTCTGAAAAAATTTTAAGCTTTTGGGATAAAGATTTAAAGTTAGCTTTCGATAAATATATTCAGTTTTTTAAAGAAAATTTAAATAACCAGAAAAAATACAATTTAAAAATATCTGAAATTCTTAAAGATATGGATCTCTTCGATAATAGTGATGAAACTCAAAATAATGCTGATAATCAAGATAATGAGCAGAAATCGGAGAATAATAATGATAGTCAGGAACAAAATTCAGATCAGGATCAAAATTCTCATGAAGATCAAGCGGATAGCCAGGGTAAAGATACTGAGTATGATTTTACGGAACATCAGCTTGAGGAAAATTTGGTGGACACAGATAGTGAAAAAGAAAATTCTGAGAATTTAATGCAAAAGATGAAAAGTGAAAATTCAGACTTAGAATATAAAATTTTTACTTCAAAATTTGACGAGATTGCAAAAGCAGAAAATCTCGAGAATTTAGATGAAATTATAAAATTAAGAAAAAATTTAGATCAGCAACTAGTAAGTTTTCAAGATTTGATAACGAAATTAGCAAATAAGTTGCAAAGACAATTGCTTGCCAGTCAAAAGAGGGCATGGGAGTTTGATCTTGAAGAGGGTTTATTGGATACATCTAAGCTTACAAGGGTGATAATAGATCCATATAGCTCTTTATCATTTAAAAAAGAAAAGGATTATGAATTTAAAGATACTGTTGTAACTTTACTAATTGATAATTCTGGTTCAATGAGGGGGAGACCAATTACAATTGCAGCTTTATGTGCAGATATTTTATCAAGAACTTTAGAAAGATGCTCTGTAAAAGTGGAAATTTTAGGTTTTACAACAAAAAATTGGAAAGGTGGTCAATCTAGAGAGTATTGGAACAGAAATAAAAAACCTAAATCACCTGGGAGACTAAACGACCTTAGACATATAATTTATAAAAGTGCTGATATACAGTGGAGAATAAGTAAAAATAATTTAGGACTTATGTTAAAAGAAGGATTGCTCAAAGAAAATATAGACGGCGAAGCCATAAACTGGGCTTTTAATAGATTGAAAAAAAGAAGAGAAGAAAGAAAAATTTTAATGGTTATTTCTGATGGTGCACCAGTAGATGACTCAACATTGTCTGTAAATTCTGGGGATTTTCTGGAAAAACATCTTAAAAAAACTGTAAAATATATAGAGACGAAAAGTGATATAGAAATTTTAGCAATTGGAATAGGTCATGATGTATCTAGATATTACTCTAAAGCAATTAAGATAAGTGATGTACAGGAGTTAGGAGATGTTATGATAGAACAACTTAGTGGATTATTCATAAATAAAAATACAATACACTGATTAAATTTTTTTTAGATCTTTATTTTTCCATTCAATAACAACTTTTGCTCCTCCAAGAAATTGTGAATTTTTAAATTTTACCAATGCAAAATTTTTTTCTAGTAAAGTTTTTCCTATAAAAGTGCCCAATCCTAGTCCTTGTTTTGAAGAATTCGCAGTATCTAAAGTCCTTATGTACGGTTCACCCAGTTTGTCTTTATCGATCAAATCTTTCGGAAATCCATCTCCATCATCTGCAATTACTATTTTTGTTTTACCTTCAGTGTTTGCAACAGAAATATGAATTTTTTTTCTAGAAAACTTATTTGCATTACCAATGAAATTTCTTAAACCATAAATTATTTCAATGGACTTACTAAAAATTATTTTATCACTAAATTTTTCTAAATTTACTTCAAATTTTTTATTACTAATTTTTTCGAAAGATCTAACTATTTCATTAATGTAATCACCAATATTTAAATTGGTATTTAAAAATTCATCTTCAACTTTTGGATTTAAAGATAATTTTTTTAATATTTCACGACATCTTATACTTTGTGAGATTAATAAATCTAAATCCTTTTTAATTTTTTTATTATCCTTAAAATCTTTTTGCATTTCTTTAACAGTCAAAAGGATTGTTGATAAAGGAGTTCCTAATGAATGTGCTGCAGCTGCAGCTTGTCCTCCCAAAGATAATAACTCGTTTTCCTTAGACATAATTTGTTGTAATTTGTCAAAAGCCTTTTTTCTTTTTCTATTTTGTTCTCCAAACTGGACAGCAAAATATACTAAAAATAATAATCCTATTAAAATCGAAATTGGTATCGCGTATAAATAATAATTTGGAACATGAAAATGAATTTCACCTGGATGGGGAAGCTTGAAGTGAAAAAAGGTTAATATAGTTAACAGAGTAATTGTTAAAAAAACTAAAACTACTGAACTTTTTATTTTAAGATATTGAGATGAAAATACTGCTGGAATTATTATTAAAAAAATGAAAGGATTTGTTATTCCTCCAGTCAAATAAAATAAAAAACCAAGCTGCAAAATATCGTATATCAAATAAATTAATGATAAATTATTACTTATCTGATTTTGTTTTACTTTAAACTGTAAGAATATATTTGTTAAAACACCAATACAAATAATACTAAGACAAGGGAGATAATTAAATTTAAAATTTAAAATGAATTGTACTATAAAAATTGACAAAATTTGACCAATAAATGCTATCCACCTTAGATTTACATATGTAGATTTATTTAATGTATAAATTTCAGAATTATCAAAAAATTTCATTACTAAATGTCAAGATTAAGAACATTTATCGCATTTGAAACTATAAAATCCTTCCTTAAGGAGACATCATTACCCATTAATGTATGAATAATACTTAAATCTTTTTTAATGTCTTTAGAATATTCTACTTTTAGCAGACTTCTGGTTTCGGGATTCAATGTAGTATTCCATAATTCATCTGGATTCATTTCTCCAAGACCTTTGAATCTTTGAATATTTAATTTTGATTTTTCATTGGAGTAGCACTTCTCATATTCTTTTGAGCCTTTTTTAAATCTTTGTAAATCTTTTGAAATTTTTAAAACAAATTTTTCTAGTTGTTTTTCATCTTTTATATAATTTACCTTACCTTGTTTATTAATTTTAAAGAGAGGTGGTTGTGCTAAATATATATTTCCATTCTGGATTAGTTTATTGAATGGTTTATTATTAAAAAAAGTTAATAGTAATGCTCTAATATGTGATCCATCTACATCGGCATCTGTCATTATAATTATTTTTCCATATCGCAAATTTTTTAGATCAATTTCCTCATCTTTTGGGTCAAGTCCAAGTGCATTAATTAAAGTTACAATTTCATTTGAAGAAATCATTTTTGAAAGTGTTTTTGTTCTAATATCACTTTCATTAATTTTTTTCTTACTACCGTTTGTATCTACATAAGTATTTAGAATTTTCCCTCTAAGAGGTAAGACAGCTTGGAATTCTCTATCTCGTCCTTGTTTCGCAGATCCCCCTGCTGAGTCCCCCTCTACTATAAAAAGTTCTGTTCCATCTTTATTTGATGATTGACAATCTGCAAGTTTTCCAGGAAGTCCTGTAAGCTCTAAGGCTCCTTTTCTTCTAACACTTTCTCTAGCTTTTCTTGCAACGTCTCTAGCCTGTGCGGCCTGGATTATTTTAGAGAGTATAACTTTTGAAAGAGATGGATTTTGATCAAACCATAAAGATAGTTTTTCGTTAACAATAGTTTCGACTATATTTCTTACCTCCGATGAAACAAGTTTATCTTTGGTTTGTGAAGAAAATTTGGGATCTGGGATTTTAATAGATAAAACACAAGTTAGTCCTTCTTTGATATCATCTCCGGTAATCGAAAATTTGTTTTTTTTAAACAAATTCAATTCACTGGCATATTTATTTATAACTCTTGTAAGTGCACTTCTAAATCCTAAAAGATGTGTACCTCCATCCTTTTGATAAATGTTGTTTGTGTAAGAGTAAGTATCTTCTCCATATAAAGCATTCCATTGAAGAGCGCTCTCAATTTGTATGTTACCTTTATTACCTTGAACATAGATCGGTTTTTTAAATAAAATATTGCTATTTTTATTGAGTAATTTTTCTTTTTTCTCATCTAAATAGTTAACAAATTCTTGAATACCTCCATCATATTTAAAAACAGTAGTAATATTTTTTTTAGAAATTAAGTCCTCTACGGAAATTTTAATACCTTTATTCAAAAATGCTAGTTCTCTCATTCTTTTTTGAATAACTTTAGGACTAAACTTTACTGACGAAAAAATTTCTTTTGATGGAAAAAAAGTTATTTTCGTACCTGTATCTTTAGAACTGCCTACTTTTTTGAGTGGAGCTAATGAGTCTCCATTTTGAAATTCCATAAAATATTTCTTGCCGTCTCTAAATATCTCTAACTTCAGTTTTTCAGATAACGCATTTACTACAGAAACCCCAACACCGTGCAGACCTCCCGATACTTTATAAGAATCATGATCAAATTTTCCTCCAGCATGAAGCTGTGTCATAATCACTTCTGCTGCAGATTTTTTTTCTGTTTTATGAATGTCTACTGGAATACCTCTTCCATCATCAATTACGGTTATGCTTGAATTAGCATTAATTGTAATTTTGATATTTTTGCAATGTCCTGCAAGAGCTTCATCTATTGAGTTATCTACAACCTCGTAAACCATATGATGGAGACCGGTCCCATCATCAGTATCCCCAATATACATGCCAGGTCTTTTTCTTACAGCCTCTAAGCCTTTAAGCACTTTGATAGAGTCTGCCTGATAGCTTTTTTTATTTTCTAATGACATTGAAATTTTCTTATTTCTTATATCATCTTATTATTTTTGACAAATCTATTGGCCTACATACCCCTCAGATACCATTAAAATCAATGCTGATTTAAGCATAAAAATAAAAATTTTGTACTTTGTAGATATTGACAATAAACAAGAATTTATGTCACTGTATTTTGGCGGAGAGAGTGGGATTCGAACCCACGAAAGAGTTGCCCCTTAACACGCTTTCCAAGCGTGCGCCTTAAACCGCTCGGCCATCTCTCCAGTAGATAAAGTATTAATTTCCAAAATTTAATTTATCTATTATCTCAGCTACACATTTATATAATCTTCTATATCCCTTTCTATTGGGGTGTCCATCATATTTATAGAATAAATTCGGATTATTTTCGAAGCCACAATGAAAATGTTTATCCGTTAAACCAGTGATAAATTTTTCTGCATAGACTGAATTATAATTTTTTCCTTTATTATGAATTTCATCCAATGTCTGTATCTGGATAAATATAATATCTTTACCATATTTATTTACTAAATTTCTTATTGAATTGAAATTTTTAGTAATTTTTTCATTTTGTGATTTATAGAATTTGTTTTGTAAAAAATCTCTTGGAATTCTTATAATATAAAGATTTGCTAATGAATTTTTAATTTTTCTTCTTATTTTTTTCCATGTTAATTTGCTTTTTTTATCGTCTCTATATTTTTTTAATTTTTTAAGAAAATTGGTTGGATCTTTTTCCTCTAGTGGAAAACCATAAAAATTTTCAGGTCCTTTGCAGTAGTTATGATTTTCTAAACATTTTAAATTTTGTTTAGAAAAATTAAATGGATCTCTGGTTATATCTCCACCTATATATAATACAATTACTTTTTCAATATCATAATGCTGATCTATATGTTTTTCTAAAAGTTCAAATTGTTGCGGACCTGTTCCGAAAATTCCACCGTTAATAACTTGGTAATTATTTACTTTACCTCCAAAATAATTTACCCAACTAGGTGCCCCCATACCTTCAGTAAATGAGTCACCTAAAAATAAAATTGAAGGTTTGCCTGAATAAATATCATTATCCTGTACTAATCCAAAGTTATTAGTCTTTATTTTGTAGGAATATTCTTTAATAAACTCATTATTTAAATCAAAAAAAACTTCATGCCTGACTGATAAATTAGGTTCAAATTTAAAGAAGTTATCTATATTTTTGAATATTTTTCCTTGATCCCAAAGTCTATATATTACTTTGTAATATTTATTCACATAATGTTTTGGTAACATAAAACTTAAAGATATTTCCAAAACAACGAGTATAAAAAATAAACTGGATACTACTAAAAGAAAATTTTTATTTTTTTTCATCAAATTTTTAATCAACTTATAATTTTTTTAATTTTACTTAATCGTCTTTTAATATTTTTTTTTTGTTTATTAATGAACCTTTTAAATGGGTTATATTTTAAATCTCTCTTAGCTAAAATAGGACTATCTATATTATGTAACCAAGTTCTTTCATTATTTAAGATTGCCCAATCACATTCATATGCGGATATGGAATCCAAGTTATGCTTTTTACACAACAGAGAAAAAACACTTTGATCATGTCTGTTTTCTATAAATCCCTCTAAATTTTGAATTTTTGAGGGAGAATCATCTATTAACTCAAACTGATTATAAAATACTTCAAGCCATTCATTTAGGAAGTGTAGTGACTCATCAGTTTTTTTTATAAAAAAACATCCTGCCCAATACTGAGAAGATTTGATAATATTTCTATCATTTAAAAAATTATAATGTTTAAGTAAATCAGCTTTAGTATATTTTTGTTCTTCGCGAATTGGAAAATTTATATTCTCTAAATTGCATTTTAATTTTGAATGATATTGAAAAGGTAATAGCCATCGATCTTTTTGTTCGATCAATCTTATATAATTATTAAACTTCTTGATGTTTTTTTTTAAAATATGACAACCTACATCCATATAATTTATAACATCACCATAACTCATTTGATTTAAAATATTTCGAATTATAAGTGGTTTCCATACCCAATAGCCAAAACCTCTTTTTTTATTTTTTTTTACAAATCTATAAATAGTTTCTTTGGTATTTTTATCTAAATTTTCAAATGATATTACTCTTACATCATCGTAAAATTTTGATTCTGTTGCTTGAGTTTTTAAACGGTTAGCGCTTCTTTTCAAATCTGAGCTTGCAAAAGCAAATAAGATAATTTTATTTTTATACATTTAAAAATTTCTTATTGATTTTTTTTTCCCATTTTATTGCACTTTTTAAAATTAGATAAATGTTATTATACTTGGGCTTCCATTTTAGTATTTTTTTTAATTTAGTTATATTTGCGTAAATATGGGCAATATCATTACGTCTTTTTTTTTGATATCTAATGACTACGTTTTTTTTAATTTTAAGAAAAATATCTACAATTTCTTTAACAGAGTATCCTTTTCCATATCCGCAATTAAGAATTAAAGATTTTTTATTATTAGATATTTTTTTTAATGCAAGAATATGTATTTCAGCTAGATCAGATACATGTATATAGTCTCTAATACAGGTGCCATCTCTTGTATTATAATTATTTCCAAATATATTTACTTTTGGATTTAACTTTGTTGATTGTATAGCTAAATTTTTAATTAAATGGCCGTGTGATTTTTCAATTTCTCCAATTTTTCCTGATTTGCTAGCTCCAGCAACATTGAAATATCGTAAAATTCCATATCTAAAATTATATTTTTTTGAATATTTTTTTATTATCTCTTCGCTTTTATATTTTGTAAATGCATAATAACTTTTAGGATTAGGTTTTTTTCTCTCATCTACTGAACCTTTGGTGTTTCCGTAAATTGAGCAAGATGATGAAAAAACTATATTTTTTACATTTGTACCCCTGCAAGCTTTAACTAAATTTAAAGTACCACCTACGTTATTTTTATAATATTTTTTTTTATATTTTTCACTTTCATTAATATTTAAATATGCTGCCAAATGTATCACCGAATTTATATTATTTTCTTTAATCGTTTTTGATAATTTGCTTAAGTTTTTTATATCTCCTCTTATAAATTTAGCTTTTTTATTTATAAGTTTTTTATATCCTGTGATCAAATTATCAAAAATAAATACTTTTTTATTATTTTTGATTAATAATTCCACAATATGACTTCCAATATAACCAGCACCACCGGTTATAAGAATTTTATTTTTATTATACATATAATTTATAAAAATATTAATTATCTATAAATCTCCAAGGCCATTCTAGAAACTTAGTTTTTTTTCTGAACCAAAAAGATAAATATCTTTCAGCTAAATAAGCATATAGCCTTTCTGAGTCGTAGCCATAGAGATTTTTAAATCCAAAAGTTTTCTCACAAGCAAAAAGCCAATCAAACAAATCTTTAAACCATTCGTTCAATATATGATTTTTTGAAATAACCATTATATGGGGATTATATTCATTGTTGTTATTCACATAATTTTTAAAATCGTTTACTTGATCATGTTTAACTAATTCTATTGCTTTTTCTAATCTTCCATAGCCGTGGTGCATATCAAAATGTATTTTTATTGTCTCTTTATTTTCATTAAATAATAAACTTGGGTTTTGAAGTATATTTCTCCAACCTCTTTTTATTATTTTCATTTTTTTAGCTCCCGAAACTTTAATTGGCTTACATAGTATAGCATCAAAATCTGTCCAAGAAGGATCAGCTTCAACAAGCATATGCGACTTTAGGTTATCTCTATTAATTTCAACACCTGCTGACTCTTGTTTAATCCAATATCTTCTTTTTTGACAAAAGCCAATCCACTTATCATCATTTAAATTTAACAAGTTTTTCCAATACCAGTAATGAAAGGTCAGTTCAGAATAATATTTTTCTTTATCAAATATATTTTGTTTAATATCAGATTTTTGATAATTTTCGTGCGAGAAATTTTTTCCAACAGAACACAATTTATAACTTGAGTTCTCTAAAAACTGAATTCTTTTATTAGTTACACAATAAATATCAAGATTATTCATAAATTATTTTATTACATATATTTTGTTGTAGATAAAACTAAATTTTCATAATAATTCTATTTATAGATGGCTTCAAAATTACTCAAAAAAATTGTGGGTGCTGCAGGTTATAAACTTTTTGATAAAAACTATGTAGAAAATAGTAGATTAATAAACCAATACTCATCCTTAAATATTAGAGAAATACTTAAATTTTTTTTTGAAAAAAAAGAAATTTCATCTTTAATACAAATTGGCGCTAATGATGGTGAAAGTTTTGATGAATTATCAACATTTATTAAAAAATACCAGATTAATTCAATTCTTGTTGAGCCGATAGATGAGCACTTTCAAAAACTTAAAAACGTATATTCATCTTTAAACAATGTACTCTTAGAAAAAGTAGCAATTTCTGAAGATGATAAAAAAAAATATCTTTATTCAGTTAAAAAAGAGGTGAGACAAATTTATGGGTCTCATGCAAAAGCGATAAGCTCATTTGACTTTAATCATCTTACTAAACATGGAATAAAAAAAAAACATATTGAAAAAGTTGAGATTAATACAAGCTCTATTAAAAGATTAATTGAAAAATACAAATTAGATAAAGTTGACCTATTTTTTTGTGATGCAGAAGGATACGATGGACAAATTATTTTAAGTTTCTTAAACTGCTCCATTAATTGTAAAATAATTGTTTTTGAATTTATTCATATTGAAAATAAAATTTTAAAAACATTAGTTAATAACCTAGAGAAAGAAAATTTTCGATTATTTCCAATAAATGAAAACCTTGTTTGTGTAAAAAAAAATATTGAAATTCTCTTGAAAGATTAATCTAAAATATAGTCTTTATACTTAAACTTGTTATCGATTAAATATTTAGGAAGATTTTTATCTAAAGAAACTTTTTCATATTCGTGCCCTCTTTCAAAAAGATCTATTTTTTTTTCAATTTTTTTTTTTATAATGTCAACTGATGAGTATTTGCTGTCTGCAAATTCTGAGTGAGCAAAGGTTCTTAATTTTAATGAAATTTTTTCAGGGGACATTACGTTGTTGAAATGCCACCCACCATCTTTGAAAATTTGAATGCTTTTCTCCTTATCAAACCGTAAAAAAGAATAACTCATATTTTTTGATTTTATTTTTTGTCTCATAAAATCGATAGATTTAAGATTTTTTTTCATACAAACTCTAGTACCCTCCCAGGGAGACTCATATTTATTAAATAAATTAAATTTATAATTAAAACAATTTTGGAGAAAAATTCCGTATTTTTTTTTTAAATAAAAATTTTTTAACAAGTAAGGGCTGGGTATTTCGTCAGGATCCGAAAAAAAAATATAGTCATTATCCTCAAAACTACTTAATTTTTTTAATAGATATTCTCTTTGAAAAGCTTGATTTTGCCAAATATTATTCTTTTCTGGGAATGGTTCCTCTAATAAAAAATATTTTACTTTGTCTTTGTTAAAATAGTTTTGATTTATAAAATTACTTTTTTTTTTTCTATTTCTATGATCGTATTTAGACTCGCATATAATAAAAAAGTCTACAAAATCATTTAAAATATTATATCGAAGATCAAACATAAAATTATTATCAAAAAAAGTTATGCAATCAATAATTCTACTTTTCATTAATTAAGCCATTCATTCATTATTTTTGTATTTATAAACGTTTCTTCAAAATTCATACCTGGATATTTAACCTTAAAGTTTTTTTCTAAAATATTTTCGGAAAATTTTTCAATTTCATAAGCATAAATGCTTTTGTTAGAACTTATATTAAACACCTCATTATGCTTTCCTTCTAAAAATATTTTTGATGGTTCACCATGCCAAGTATCTTCTATTTTTATGGTTCCTTCCTCACCTTTTATGATCGTTTTTTTTCCTAGATTATTTTGAAAAGATGTTCCGATATAAGATACAAAACCATTATCAAAATTAAGTGTAGCAAATGAATTTATATCAACGCCAGTTTTATAATAATCTAATTTTTTGTCTTTTACTTCAACTTTTTTAAAATTAGATTTTAAAGATGCTATTAAAATACTCATAGAAGACGGATAACAACCAAGGTCTAATATAGCGCCACCCCCAAGATTTTTATTAAATAATCTATTGTTTTTATTAATTGTTTTTTTTTTTGTAAAAAAAAATAAAAATTTTTTTTTCATTAGATTAATTCCATAGTACGATTTCATTTCAATCAAATTACCAATATAATTATTCTTTATTAGTTCAATCACTTTAGCCAACTGAGGATGATACCTATACATAAATGCTTCAGCAAAAAATATTTTATTATTAAAATTATTTTTTAAATTTTTTATCTCTTCTAGACTTATTACAGCAGGTTTTTCTGTAATGACATTTTTGTTACTTTTAAAGCATTTTGAAATATATTCATAATGCATAGAATGTGGAAGGGTAATATAAATAATATCTATATCACTACATTCAATTAAATCATTATAATTTGAAAAACAATATTTTTTATCTAAATTAAATCTTTTTTTAAATTTATCTAGTTTGTCATTGTTTTTACTGGCGATGCCTTTCAATTTTGCATTTCCCACGCTTTTAAATCCTTCGATAAAACTTTCTGCAATATTGCCTAGTCCTAGCACTCCCCAGCTTATTTTTTCCATTTCTATTCTTTATTAATTTTTAAAACACCTATAAATGCTTCTTGAGGTATTTCTACTTTTCCAAACTGCTTTGATCTTGCTTTACCTTTTTTTTGTTTATCCAACAATTTTCGCTTTCTATCACGCGCTCCTCCTCCATGTATTTTAGTCAATACATCTTTTTTAAAACCTTTTATTGTTTCTCTAGCAATAATTTTTCCCCCTATCGCTGCTTGAATAGGTATCATAAAATTGTGTCTTGGTATTAGATCTTTCAGTTTTTCACATACTTCTCTGCCAATAGTTTGGGCAAAATCTTTGTGCACCATCATTGCTAATGCATCTACAGGCTCTGTGTTTACCAATATTGACAATTTAACTAAATCTCCCTCTTTATGGTCAATTATCTCGTAGTCAAAGCTAGCGTATCCACTTGTAATTGATTTAAGTCTGTCATTAAAATCAAAGACAACTTCATTTAGAGGTATTTCATAATTTAAAACCGCTCTATTTCCTGAATAATTTAAATTTGTTTGTACACCTCTTTTACTTTGGCATATTTTTATAATTGATCCAAGATACTGGTCTGGAGTTATTATTGTAGCTTTTATCCATGGCTCCTCTATTAATTTAATCGATGTAGGATTTGGTAAATTTGATGGATTTTGTAAGTCAGTAATTTTACCATTATTTAAATGAACTTTATAAACAACTCCTGGAGTAGTTGTTAAAAGATTTATATCAAATTCCCTCTCCAGTCTTTCAGTTATAATTTCTAAATGTAAAAGCCCGAGAAATCCACACCGAAAACCTAAGCCTAAAGCCGAGGAAGATTCTGGCTCATAAGAAAAACTTGAGTCGTTTAGCTTAAGTTTAGCTAAACCATCTTTTAATTTCTGATATTCAGAGCTGTCCACTGGAAATAGGCCACAAAATACAACTGGTTTGCTTGGCTTAAATCCTGGTAAAGCTTGTTTTAAGGGTTTGGATGTTTCGCAAATTGTATCACCTACTTTAGTTTCAGATAAGTTTTTGATACCTGTGATTATAAAACCTATCTCACCAGAGTTTAACTCCTCTACATCTTTGGGTTTTGGGGTAAAAACGCCTACTTTTTCAACAACATATTCTTGATCTGTTGACATCATTTTAATTTTCATATTTTTAGTAATTTTTCCGTCTATAACTCTTACAAGAGTAACAACTCCTAAATAGGAGTCGTACCAACTATCTACCAAAAGACATTTAAGATCATCATTTTTGTTGCCCTTTGGGGGAGGTAAGATTTTAATAATTTTCTCTAAAATTTCGTCTATGCCTTCACCAGTTTTTCCTGAACATGGCACAGCATTTAATGTTTCAATACCAATTACATCTTCTATTTGATTTTTTGTTTTGTCTATTTCTGAAGCTGGTAAATCAATTTTATTGAGAACTGGAATTATCTCATGATCAATTTCCATTGCTTGGTAAACATTTGCAAGTGTTTGTGCTTCTACTCCTTGAGTACTATCTACAATTAATATTGATCCTTCACATGCATAGAGAGATCTGCTTACCTCATAACTGAAGTCTACATGTCCTGGTGTATCTATAATATTTAAAATAAAATTTTTTCCCTCTTTTGATTTATAATTTAATTTCACGGTTTGAGCTTTAATAGTAATGCCTCTTTCTCTCTCAATATCCATGGAGTCAAGAACTTGTTCTTTCATCTCTCGTTCTGTTAATCCTCCACACCTATGAATTATTCTGTCTGCTATTGTAGATTTTCCATGATCGATATGCGCGATAATTGCAAAATTTCTTATATTATCAATTGTAGACATTGTTTACGATCTTACTTTTGCACCAGATTTTGTCTCAACTGTTGAAATAATTAATTTATTAATTTTTTCTAAATCATGATCATTTAATGATTTTTCCATAGATTGAATCGTAACATTTAAAGCAATCGATTTTTTACCAGATGGAATATTTTCTCCCTCATATAAATCAAAAACTTTTACATCTCTTATTAAACTATTATCTATCTCTGAAATAATTTTAACTAATTCTTGAACTTTAAAATTTTTATCTATGATAAATGCAAAATCTCTTTCTGATTTTTGAAAATCTGAAAATTGATATTTCATTTTTTGATCTTTTAGTTTGTCTTTACTCATTTTAATTCTATCAAGATATATTTCGAATAATACAAGTGCTTCTGTTTTGATTTCTAATTTTTGTAAAATATTTGGATGAAGTTCCCCAAAGTAAGCAATCGGGATTCTTTCATCAAGGTTTTGATTTATAGATCCTGATTTACCTGGATGATAATAGCTTGGCGCCTTAGATGTTATGTTAAATTTATTTTGATCAAGCCCTATTTCACCTAAGCTTTGAATTGTATCTCTCTTGGCGTCAAAAACATCTAATTTTCTGTCTTTTTCTATCCAATTAAGTCTAGATACTAGTCCTGATCTCAATGCACCGATTACTATCTCTTGTTGACCAGGTTTATTTCCATAAAATGCGGGTCCAATTTCAAATAATGATATATCCTTTATATCTCTATCGAGATTTTTCTTTAAATAAAACAACAAGTTTGAAAAAATTGAGCTTCTCAAGACATTCAAATCAGAACTTATTGGATTTACTATTTCCACACCTTGTTTTTCTTCTTTAAGCATGTCGTTTATACGTGAATCTGTAAATGACCAAGTTATAGTTTCATAATAGCCTTTAGAGGCTACAGATCTTTGTAAAAGATGGAATAATTTTTGTTGTTTATTAAGTGTTGGTTTTTTTCTAGTTTTCTCAGGTATCTCCGTTTTGATTTTATCGTAACCTTTAATTCTTACTATTTCCTCCACAATATCTATTGCTTGAGCTATATCATGCCTCCAGGACGGCACTGTAAGATTTAGATGTTCTCTATTTGGTTTTACCAAAAAACCTAAATCTTTTAATATTTTAATCATTTCATTACTTTTAATTTCAAATCCAGTAATTTGTTTAAACAAATTTAGTGGAAACTTTACATTTATATTTTTAAATTTTTCATTTTTTACAACATCTATTTTACTAACAGTTCCGCCACAGATTTTTTGAATTAATTCTGCAGCTTTAATAAGTCCCTCCTCTATTGAATTAGGATCTATTCCTCTTTCAAATCTAAATTTAGCATCCGTATCAAGTCCAAGCCTTTTAGATGTTGATCTTATTGATTTTGGTTCAAAATATGCTGATTCTAAAAGAATATTTGTTGTTCCTAATTCTGTTCCAGACTTAGTGCCACCAATAATTCCTCCAAGACCTAAAACACCTAAATTATCAGATATAACACACATGCCTTCGTCTAATATGTATTTTTTATTATCTAAAGCATCTAATTTTTCGCCTTTTTTAGAATTTCTTACAATAATACCCTTATCAATTTTATCTGCATCATATGCATGAAGTGGCCTATTTAGGTCTATCATTACATAATTAGTTATATCGACTACCGCTGAGATGGGCTTTTGGCCTAAAGATAATATTTTATCTTTAAGCCATTTTGGACTTTCTGTATTCTTTATTCCTTTAATTAAACAACTACCAAATGAAGTGCATCCTTGATTTTTCTCTTTTGTAATTTTTACCTTGATTTTCTGTGGACCTGAGAATTTAATTTTATATAATTTTTTTTGTTTAAGTTTGCCAGCACCAGCTGCTGCTAAATCCCTCGCTACACCTTTTACTCCAAGACAATCAGCTCTATTTGGAGTTATTGAAAGATCTATAACTTTAGGGCCACTATTTTTAAAATATTTTTTTCCTATCTGGTTGCCATATTTTTTTACATTTAAATCTATTATCCCTTCACTCTCATTTGATATATTTAATTCTGACTCAGAACAAAGCATTCCATATGAGGTTACTCCTCTAATCTTGCTAACTGATAATTTCAATTGATTTTTAGGAATGATTGTTCCTGGTGGAGCATATACAGTATATAAATTATTTTTTGCATTTGGTGCACCGCAAACAACTTTTACTGTTTCACTTTTTCCTATATCAACGTCACATAATCTTAATCTATCTGCATTTGGGTGTTTTTCTGCATTTACAATTTTAGCTACAATAAAATCATCAAATTCAGATGTCTGATTTTCAAAACTTTCAACTTCTAAACCTATGTTTGTTAATTTATCAATAATCTTATGATCGTTTAACTTTGTATCTAAATGATCTTTCAACCAATCAACCGCAAATTTCATCTACTCAATCCCCTATAGTTCGAAGGAACATCAAGAGGATCAAATCCAAAATGACTTATCCACCTATAATCTGTTTCGAAGAAAGCTCTCAAATCATTTATTCCATATTTTAGCATTGCCAATCTATCTATACCTATGCCAAATGCATAACCTTGATACTTCGAAGCATCTACTTTTACGTTTTTTAAAACATTTGGATGGACCATTCCACAGCCTAAAATTTCTAACCATTTATCGCCCTCTCCAATAATTATTTTTCCATCTTTTAATTGGTAACCTATATCGACCTCTGCCGATGGTTCTGTAAATGGGAAATGACTTGGTCTAAACCTCATTTTAATTTTGTCTACTTCAAAGAATTCTTTTATAAAATGATTTAGACATCCTTTTAAATGTCCCATATTAATATTTTTATCAATGTGAAGACCTTCTACTTGATGAAACATTGGAGCGTGTGTTTGATCACTGTCAGATCTATAAGTTCTGCCTGGTGCAATTATTTTAAATGGAGGTTTACCTTTCATCATAGTTCTTACTTGCACTGGGGAAGTATGAGTCCTCAATAAAAATTCTTTTTTATGATCTAAATAAAAAGTATCGTGCATGTCTCTTGCTGGATGGTTATCTGGTGTATTGAGTGCGGTAAAATTATTATATTCATTCTCAACATCAGGACCTTCCTCGACACTGAAACCTATTTCTGAAAATATTGACGATATTTCATCAATAACTTGTGACACTGGGTGTATTTTACCTTGAACAAAACTTCTTTCTGGCAAGGTTACATCAACTTTTTCATTTTGAAGTCTTGAATTAATTTGTTCAACTTCAAAATCCTTAATTTTTTTTTCAATTACAGTTTGAATTTCGTCCTTTGCTGAGTTCAGTTCAGATGCAAATTTTTTTCTTTCATCTGATGAAATATTCGATATTTTTTTAAATTCATTTGTAATTTTTCCATTTTTACCGAATAATTCTGACTTAATTTGATTTAAATAATCAAGACTTTTATTTTCTTTAAGTTTTTTAAGATACTCTTCTTTGATTTTTAAAATATCAGACATTAATGTAGAATATTTCTTAGTCTAAGAAAAACAATAGAGAAGATTAGTTTAATGCTGCTTGAGCCTTTTTAACTATAGTTTTAAAAGCCTCTGGGTTATCATATGCTATTTCTGCTAGAATTTTTCTATCAAGTTTAATACCGGATTTATTAAGTCCATTGATAAATTTTGAATAAGTTAAGCCTTCAGATCTAACTCCTGCATTAATTCTCTGTATCCACAAAGACTTAAATTCTCTTTTTTTATTTCTTCGATCTCTGTAAGCATATTGCATTGCTTTTTCCATTGCCTGTCTCGCAACTCTGATAGTATTTTTTCTTCTTCCCCACTGACCTTTTACTGCTTTAAAAACTTTCTTATGCTTAGCTCTACTTGTTACACCTCTTTTTACTCTAGCCATACTTATCCTCTTAAATTATATGGCATATAAGATTTTACAATTTTACCATCTTGTTTTGCCATTATAGTTGTACCTCTTTGTTTTCTTATTTGTGAATTTGTTCTTTTTATCATACCGTGTCTTTTACCAGCTTGCGGCATTACTACCTTTCCCCTTGCTGTTATCTTAAATCTTTTTTTTGCTGAGCTTTTAGTTTTTAATTTTGGCATACGTGGGCGATTTTATACAAATATTATAATTAATTTACAACATAAATTATTGGTTATAATGGCTGGATTACCATTATCATCTGCTTTCCATCAAATTTAGGCTGAAGTTCTATTTTTCCAACAGAAGACATGTCTGTTTTAATTTTTTCCATTAGCTCATTTCCAAGATGGGTATGCTGCAGTTCTCTTCCTTTAAATCTAATTGTAAATTTTACTTTGTCCCCTTTAGTGAGAAACTTTTGAGCGTTTTTTATTTTAAATGAATAATCGTGAACTTCTGTGACAGGTCTTAATTTAATTTCTTTTAAATCTACTTTTTTTTGTTTTTTTTTTGCTTTATTTGCTTTTTTTTGCGCATCATATTTAAATTTACCCATATCCATGATTTTGCAAACTGGAGGTTTGGCATTAGGTGAAATCTCTATTAAGTCCAATCCCTCTTCTCTTGCAATTGAAATTGCTTCAGTTGTATTTAAGATTCCTAAGTTTTCACCATCACTAGAAATTACCTGAACTTCTGAAGAATAAATTCTATTATTAGACCTTGGGCCTCTATCTTTAGTTCTTCTCTGGAAATAATTTTTTTTATGATCTGCCACTTAATTTGGGGATACTTGATTTAATGCAGAATATTTTTTAATAAAGTCTTTGAGTTTCATGTTTTCTTGTTTTTTATTATCTAATTGTCTTATAGTTACACTGTCACTGTCAACTTCTTTTTTACCACAAATTAGTAAAACTGGCACTTTAGTCAAAGAATGTTCTCTAATTTTGTAATTAAGATTATGATTTTTTAAATCTACTTCACAATTTAATCCTTCATCTCTAAGTTTGTTGGCTACATCTGTAGAGTATTTATCAAATTCATCTGAGACTGGTATTACAACTATTTGAAGAGGACTAATCCAAAATGGAAGTTTACCTGCATAGTTTTCAATCAGAATTCCAATGAATCTTTCTAATGATCCAAAAAGCGCCCTATGAAGCATTACTGGAACTTTTTTTGTTCCATCTTTGTCAACAAATGAAGCGCCCAATCTTTCAGGTAAGTTTAAATCTACTTGTAAAGTTCCACATTGCCAATCTCTTCCTATTGCGTCTCTTAATACAAATTCAATTTTTGGACCATAAAATGCCCCTTCGCCTTTATTAATCGTGTATTCTAACTTAGTTGCCTTCACAGCGTCTAGTAAAGCTGCTTCAGATTTATCCCATACTTTATCGTCCCCAACCCTCACCTCGGGTCTATCTGAATATTTTAATATTACGTTTTTAAAACCTAAATCTTTGTAAATATCTAATATCAAGTTTGTTACACTTAAAGACTCTTCTGTAATTTGTTCCTCTGTACAAAAAATATGAGCATCGTCTTGGGTAAATGCCCTGACTCTCATTAGCCCATGTAAAGCTCCTGAGGGTTCATATCTGTGCACTTTTCCAAATTCAGACATTTTTAAAGGTAAATCTCTATAACTCTTTAATCCTTGATTAAAAACTTGTACACATCCGGGGCAATTCATTGGTTTAATTGCAAATACTTTTTCATCTGGAGTAATTGAAGTATACATGTGTTCTCCAAATTTATCCCAGTGACCAGACTTCTCCCAAAGAGATCTATCTAAAATTTCTGGTGTATTTATTTCTTTATATCCAGCTTTTTTCTGCCTATCTCTCATATAATCAATAAGCTTTTGAAATAAACTCCATCCTCTTTCATGCCAGAAAACTGATCCTGGACTTTCTTCTCTGAAATGAAAAAGATTCATTTCTTTTCCAAGCTTTCTGTGATCTCTTTTTTCAGCCTCTTCTATTCTTTTAAGATATGTTTCTAAGTCTTTTCGATTGGCCCAGCCAGTTCCATAAATTCTTTGAAGCATTTCATTTTTTGAGTCGCCACGCCAGTATGCTCCTGAAACTTTTGTCAATTTAAAAGCTTTGCCAATTTTTCCAGAGGATTCTAAGTGTGGGCCTCTACATAAATCATGCCAAGTATCACCATGATGATAAATTGTAAGTTCCTCATTTTTAGGTATACTTTCAATTATTTCAGCTTTATATTTTTCACCAATTTTTTTAAAATGACTAATTGCTTTTTCTCTTTCCCATACTTCTCTTTTTGTTTTCACATCTTTGTCAACTATGTCTGACATTCTCTTTTCAATTTTACTCAAATCCTCACTTGTAAAAGGTTCCTTCCTCGCAAAATCATAGTAAAAACCGTTTTCAATTACTGGACCGATAGTTACCTGTGTTCCTGGATATAATTCTTGTACAGCCATAGCCATTATATGAGCGGTGTCATGTCTGATAACTTCTAATCCCTCAGGATCCTTAGATGTAAAAATTTTTACAGAACTATCCTCTTTAATAGTATGGTATAAATCTCTTAGTTCTCCATTTACACTCATTATTAGAGCTTGCTTTGCCAGTGATTTACTTATTTTTTCCGCAACCTCAGAACCAGTTACAGGTTTATCAAACTTTATTGTTTTTCCATCCGGTAGTGTGATATTTGCCATTAATTAAATAATTTTTTGTATTCTGAATAAGTATTTAAACACATTTTTTCAATATTAAATCTATTTATAACATTCTTTCTACCTTCTTTACCCATTAATTCCAGAGTTAAAGTGTCAAGATTTATAATCTCATTAATTTTTTTTGACAATGATTCTACATTTCCACTCTCAAATAATATTCCAGTTTTATTGTCGATTATAGTTTCATTTGAACCCCCAATGTTACTAGCAATTATAGGTTTTTTCATTGATTGAGCCTCTACAGAAACTCTTCCAAAAGCCTCTGGTTCTATAGAGGATGAGATTACAATATCTGCTAACATATAAGCAGCTGGCATATATTCACAATTTTCAATGAACCTAAAATCATTAGTTAGATTGTACTGTTCAACTAATCTTTCAAGTTTTTTTTTATAGACTGTTCTGCCTTGGTCGTTGCCTAAGATAACTGCTGTAAAGTTCACATCTGAATTTAAATTTTTGAATTTGTTGATTGCCTCAATAAATAACTCTTGGCCTTTCCATGATGTCAACCTACCTGGTAAAAGAATTACCTTACTATTATCTTCTATTTGCCAAAGGGTTCTCAATTTACTAACACTATTTTTTTTTAGATTTTCTTGATCAAAATATTCAATATTTATACCTCTAAAAATAACAAGAAATTTTTTTTTTGAATTCAGGAACTTAAGATAATTTTCGTTTATATGTGAAAAAATAAAATTTGATCCAGCAATTAATAAGTCTGACCTTACCATGACAGAATTATAAAATTTTTTAATGTTAGTACTAAAATTATAAGTCCCATGAAAAGTTGTAACAAGTTTTCTAAATGTGAGCTTTGTTGCAATTAAACATGACCAGGCTGGCGCTCTACTTCTAGCATGAACAATATTTATATTAAGGAATAATATAATTAAAGTTAAAATAATACTGTTTAATAATATTAAAATTGGATTTTTCGAGTGAACAGGTAGCTTAATTATTTTTACTTTTTTTTTGTCTACATACTTTAAAAGTTCTCCACCGCTCGTAGCTATATATGACTTGCAATTTTGTTCATACAAATAATGCGCTAAGTCATAACATCCAGTTTCTGCGCCACCAAAGCCCAATTTTGGTATAACTTGTAAAACTTTTATTTTAGAAGACATTGTCTAATGTTATATATTAAGAAATTACTCTAATAAACTTTTATGACAAAATATAAATACCTCAAAATAAAGAATAATCAGAAAATAAGATATTTAAGTAATAATTATACAAATAATCTTTATGTTGTTTTCTTGCACGGTTTTATGTCTGATGTTGAGGGAGAAAAACCAAAAACTTTTTTAAGGTTCTGCAAAAAAAATAAAATTGGATTTATAGCAGTTGAATATTCTGGGCATGGAAAATCATCTGGCAAGTTTACGAGAGGAAATATTAGTAAATGGACTAATGATACCAGATTAGCTATCAAAAGATTAGTTAAAAAAAACAATTTTATATTAATAGGTTCAAGCATGGGTTCTTGGATATCTACAAACCAATTCAAATTTTTCTCAAAACAAATAAAAGGATTTATTGGTATTGGTTCTGCCCCTGAGTTTTTAGAGAGAGTTATGTGGAAAAAATTTTCGAAGAAAATGAAAAGAGAAACCATCAAAAATGGAGTTTATCATTTAAAACATGGTGAATATGAGTATCCTATTACTTTTCAACTCATTAAGGACGGAAGAAAAAATAAAGTATTGCACAAAAGAATAAGTTTAAAAATTCCAGTTACTTTATTCCATGGTAAAAAAGATGATACAGTTCCAGTAGTTTACTCACAGAAACTCCTTAAAGTTTTTAAATTTGCACAAAAAAAAATAGTCATAATAAAAAATGGTGATCACAGCTTATTTAAAAAGCAGTTTAAGTTGAAAATTTTAAAAGAATTAAAAAATATTATTAAAAATTATAAAAATTCTAACTAAGTAATTATTTTATTAATATGATTTAAACCTTCAACATATGTGGGAAATTTAAAGTCATAATTAAAAAACTCTTTTACTTTCTTGTTGCTTACCTTTTTGGAGTCATTGTAGAAAGCTTTTAACATTTCGCTTTCAATGTCCTCTAACTTTATTTCTTTTGGTTCAGGTAAATTTAAAATTTTTGCACCATATTTCATTACGTCTTCGGAGGATGTAGGTTTGTCATCTGAGACATTATAAACTTCACCTTTTTTAAATTTATTTAGTGATATAAATAATAAGTTTGCAATATCCTCAACATGTATTCTTGAAAAAAATTGATTTTTTTTTCTTATAATACTTCCATTACCTGATTTAATTCTTTCTAATACATTATTCTTATTTGAATAGATTCCTGACAATCTAAAAATTTGAAGTGGTATTTTATGTTCTTCATACATTTTAAGCCAACCATTCTCTACTGCCAATCTTTCAATGCCATTTTTGGATTTTGGTAAAGTTTCACTTTTTTCATCTACCCACTCTCCCATATGATCTCCATAAACACTTGTTGCAGACAAATATGTTATCCACTTAATATTTTGACTAAGAAACTCTTTTGAAAAATATTTTAAAACTAAATCGTTTTTATCCTTTGGAGGTATGGATATTAAGAAATGGTCAGAATTATCTAATTCTTTAAATATATTTTTGTCTATCTTTTCGTTATTAAATTCGAAATTTGAAATTTTTTGACCTAAAAAATCAATATCACCACTTGCCTGTCTAGTAGTTATTGAAATATTCAATTTATAATTTTCTGATATTAGCTTTTTAATAAATTCTTTAGCAACTTGTCCAAATCCAAAAAAAAAGATATTGAGTACTTTCAATTTAACTTACTTCTTTTACCATTGATTTTGAAGAAATAGGATTTTCTAATTTATCCAACATCTCTTTAGGACAAACTTGTAGGAAATTAGTTAATTCATTTTCGAAGTTGTTTAAGATATTTTTTGAAATTTCAGATCCAGTATATTTCACATGCTCTTTAATTAACGATTTTAAATAATTTTTCCAGTAATCTGTTTCTGGAATTTGCCATACCACTGTTTCAGAATTAACTTTTTTACTAAATAATTTATTCTTGTCATAGACAAAACCCATTCCCCCTGTCATGCCTGCAGCAAAATTATCACCTACGTCACCTAAAATTACAACGGTTCCACCAGTCATATACTCACAACCATTGGAGTCACATCCTTCAATTACAGAAATTGCTCCAGAATTTCTAACTGCAAATCTTTCTCCTGCTTTACCGGAAGCATACAATTTACCAGAGGTAGCTCCATATAATACAGTATTTCCTATAATGGTGTTTTCATAAGACTTTAAGTTGCTCTCATCAGAAAGTTTAATTGAGACTATTGCTCCAGATAAACCCTTGCCAACATAATCATTTGCATCACCTTGCAAATTTAAAGTTAAGCCTTTTCCTCCAAATGCTCCAAAGGATTGTCCAGCAGATCCAGCAAAATTCAGATTTAAGAAATCATCTTCTAACTTTTCATAACCAAACTTTTTATATAAATTATGAGAAATTCTTGTACCTACAGCCCTATTGGTATTTTTAATTTTAAATACTTCGTCTATTTTCTCATTTTTATGAATTTTCTTTTCAATTGATGGCCATATTTCTTGATCAAGAGTATCAGGAACAAAATTTATTAGTTGATTTTCGCAATAACGTTTATTTTTTCCACTATCTGCTTGAACAAACAAAGGGTTTAAATCCAAATCATCTAAATTTGGTGATCCTTTGCTTACTTGTCTCAACAAATCAGTTCTTCCAATTATTTCATTAATCGATTTAAAGCCTAATTCAGCTAAAATCTCTCGGACCTCATTAGCTATAAAAGTAAACAAATTTACTACTTTGTCAGGCGTACCACTAAATTTTTCTCTTAATTTGTCATCCTGAGTGCAAACACCTACCGGACAAGTATTAGAATGACATTGACGTACCATGATACAACCCATTGCCACCAAAGCAGTAGTTGCTACGCCATATTCCTCAGCTCCCATCATGGCTGCAATTACAATATCTTTTCCAGTTTTAATTCCTCCATCAGTTCTTAATGTTACCGTGTCTCTCAAATTATTTAGTGTTAATACCTGATTAGCTTCAGTTAATCCCATTTCCCATGGTATTCCTACGTATTTAACACTTGTTTGCGGAGATGCTCCAGTACCTCCATTGTGACCAGAAATTAAAATTATATCAGCTTTTGCTTTAGCTACACCGGCTGCGATTGTTCCTATTCCTGATGATGCTACGAGTTTTACACCAACTCTTGCTTTCGGATTAATTTGTTTTAAATCATAAATTAATTGCGCGAGATCTTCAATTGAATAAATATCATGGTGTGGTGGAGGAGAAATCAAGGTTACACCTGGAGTCGAATGTCTCAATCTTGCTATTTCTTTTGATACTTTAAATCCTGGTAATTGACCTCCCTCTCCTGGTTTAGCACCCTGGGCAATTTTGATCTCAATTTCGTTACAATTATTTAAGTAATTTATTGTTACACCAAATCTTGCAGAAGCTATTTGTTTTACTCTAGAGTTCGCACTATCTCCATTATCCATTTTTTTAAATCTTACCTCATCTTCGCCACCCTCACCGCTACATGAGGCACCCTTAATACGATTCATTCCTATTGCTAGCGTTTCATGCGCTTCTTTTGACAGAGCTCCATGAGACATGCTTCCGCTTCCAAATCTTTTAAGTATATTTTCTACTGGTTCTACTTCTGAAATATCTATTGGATGTTTTAAATATCTTTTTCTAAAATCAATAAGATCTCTTAAATTTATCGGTGGCAAGTTATATATTCCTTCAGCGTACTTTTTGTAAGCTTCATATGAACCTGAAGTGACAGCGCTTTGTAATAAATGTATTAATTTACCTTGGTACTGATGTGTTTCACCATTTTTTCTGTAACGATAAATACCTCCAATAGGTAATACTTTATCTTCATTGCTAAATGCTTTTTCATGGATTGACCTTAGTTTCTTTTCAATACCACTTAAACCAATTCCTGAAATTTTTGAAATAACTCCTGGGAAATACTCCGAAACAATTGTTCTACTTAAACCAACTGTTTCAAAGTTGCATCCTCCTCTATAAGAACTGATTACTGAGATACCCATTTTCGACATTATTTTTAGAAGTCCACTATTTACAGACTTTATATATCTACTAACACATTCCTCGTATTCAAATTTACCAAAAAGTTTTTTTTCAAATCTTTGGTATAGGCCATCTAACGCCAAATAAGGATTGACAGTGGTGGCACCTACCCCAATTAGTGTTGCAAAAGAATGAGTATCCATTGCTTCCCCTGTTTGAACATTTATTGATACATATCCCCTTAATTTATGTTTTATCAAATAAGTGTTCACTGCACCCACTGCTAACAACATAGGAACTGGCAACCTGTCATCTGATATATTTTTATCTGATAGTACTATTTGCGTTGACCCTTGTCTTACAGCAATCTCTGAATCCTTTCTTATTCTTTCTAAAACGATATCTATACTTTCTTCTTTTTTAAAAGTGCAATCTACAGATTTGATTTTTTTCTTAAAAAAATTATTAAATTTTAAGAATTGAGAGTTTGATAATATAGGACTGTTTAATACATAAATATTATCTTTAGTTAAATTATCAAAATTTAAAATATTACCCAAATTTCCAAATCTAGTTTTTAGACTCATAACTTTATTTTCTCTTAAAGAGTCAATTGGAGGATTTGTTACTTGACTAAAATTTTGTCTAAAGAAGTGATATAAAGGTCTATATTTATCTGATAGCACTGCTAATGGTGTGTCATCACCCATAGAACCTGTTGCCTCTTTTGAGTCTTCTGCCATTGGGTGTAAAATTAATTCTAAATCCTCAAGACTTACTCCAAACGCATACTGTCTTTTTTTGAGTTCGTCTCCTTTAAAAAATGGTTTTTCCTCACCCATAGCCAATTTTTTATCTAGGTCAACAATTTGATTATTAAAATGTTTGTAATCTTTAGCTAAATAGTTTTTAATTTTTTCGTTTGTAAATAATTTGCCTTTTTCAATTCTTACTCCTATTATTTCACCAGGTCCTAATCTTCCTTTGGTTACAATTTTCTTTTCATCAATATCTATCATTCCTGTCTCTGAACCTGCAAATAAAAAATTATCTTTGGTAACAGTATATCTTAATGGTCTTAGACCATTTCTGTCGGTAGCTGCAATGACCCATTCATTATCTGTGGCTGCAATTGCTGCAGGTCCGTCCCACGGCTCCATAGTACTGTTTAGAAAATTAAACAATCTTTGATGATCTTTTGGAAGAACTTCGCTTTTTTTTGACCATGCGTCAGGTATCAACATAAGTTTTGCCAAAGGAGCAGGTTGTCCAGAAATATTTAATAATTCAAATACATTATCCAGAGATGCTGAGTCTGAATTTCCTGGTAAAATTACAGGTTTTAAATTTTCAACGTCCTCAAATATTTCGCTAGACATTTCTTGTTCATGAACTTTCATCCAATTTACATTTCCTTTAAGAGTATTTATTTCTCCATTGTGAGCTAAGGATCTAAAAGGTTGAGCAAGATCCCAACTTGGAGCTGTATTTGTTGAAAATCTTTGGTGAAAAATTGCATACCTTGAAACAAATCTTTCGTCTGCTAAATCAGGATAAAAATCAGATAATGCCTCTGCTAAAAACATACCTTTATAAATGATGGATTTAGAGCTGAAGGAACAAATATAAAAATTATCTAAATGATCTTTCCTTACATTATTCTCTATTTTTCTTCTTGTCTCATAAAGTTTTATTTCTAAAGCCTTGCCTGATAATTTTTGATTGTTATGTCTAAATAGAACTTGGGTAATTTCAGGTCTAGTTTGTTCTGCTTTTTCTCCTAAAACTTTTGTACTAACAGGAACTTGTCTCCAACCATAAATATTAAAATCATTTTGAGTCAGCTCTTTTTCAACTAATGTTCGACAACTTTCTTGAGCCTGATAATTGTTTCTTGGTAAAAATATCATACCAACACAAATTTCTGAATTATCATAGAAATGTCCGGTTACTTCTATTTTTTCCTTGAAGAATTCTTTTGGGATTTCAACGTGAATGCCTGCTCCATCCCCAGTTTTACCATCAGCATCCACAGCACCTCTGTGCCATACTGCTTTTAAGGCTTGAATTCCATATTCAACTACTTTTCTTGATTTCTTACCTTCAGTCGATGCAACTAAACCTACTCCACATGCATCATGTTCCATATTCTTTGAATAAACATTATTTTTTTCAAGTAGTTTTTTATTTTTAAAATATCTTTTCATTATGCAACTTTGATTTTTGAAATTTCCTTTTGTTTTAAATATTTAATAATTGATTCAGCAGCATCTCTTCCATCTTTAATAGCCCACACTACTAAAGATGCTCCCCTCACAATATCACCTGCTGCAAAAACTCCTGGAACATTAGTTTCTAAAGTTGCAAAATCAGTTTTAATTGTTCCCCATTTTGAAACTTGAAGATTATTATTATCAAAAAGTTTTGGAAGATCTTCTGGGTCAAATCCTAATGATTTTATAACCATATCAGCATCTAAATTAAAGCTGCCATCATTCTGTATCTCGGGTTTTCTTCTTCCAGTATCATCTGGTTCACCTAGCTTAATTTTATTAACACTTATTTTTTCTATTTTGTTGCTTCCATGAAACTCTTTAGGGCTCGATAACCATACAAACTCTACACCCTCTTCCTCAGCGTTAGCAACTTCTCTAGAGGATCCTGGCATATTTTCTTTGTCTCTTCTATATAAACACTTTACAGATTTTGCATTCTGTCTAACAGCAGTTCGAACACAGTCCATTGCTGTATCACCGCCTCCAATGACAACTATATTTTTTCCCTCAGCATTTAAAGTACCATCATCAAATTTTTCAACTTTGTCACCTAAACCTTTTTTGTTTGAAGCGGTTAAAAATTCCATGGCAGGAAAAATATTATTTAAATCACTACCAGGAATATTTATTTCTCGAGGTTTATAAACTCCAGTAGCAATTAATATTGCATCATGCTTTTCCCTTAATTGATCTAGAGTTGCATCCTTACCAACTTCAAAATTTTGGACAAAATTTATTCCACTTTTTTTAAGAAGCTCTGTACGTCTTTCAACTACAAATTTTTCTAATTTAAAATTTGGTATTCCATAAATTAATAATCCACCAGCTCTATCATAACGATCATATATTGTTACTTGATATCCTAACTTTCTTAGTTGCTCACCGCATGCTAAACCTGCGGGGCCTGATCCAACAATTCCAACACTTTGTTCTAACTCAGATTTTACATTTATAGGTTTAACCCATCCATTTGCCCAGGCATTTTCTGTTATAAATTTTTCTACTGAGCCTATTGTTACTGTGCCGTGTCCAGATTGTTCTATAACGCAATTCCCTTCACACAACCTATCCTGAGGACATATTCTTCCACAGACTTCTGGCATATTATTTGTACTTTGTGATAATTGATATGCCTCTTCCAATCTTCCTTCTGCAGTGAGTTTTAGCCAATCTGGGATATTATTGCTTAACGGACAATGAACCTGGCAAAAAGGAACTCCACATTGAGAACACCTGCTTGATTGCTCTTTTGCCTTATTGCTTATAAACTCATCATATATCTCATTAAAGTCATCTTTTCTTAAATCGACTTCTCTTTTAGGTGGATTTTGCTGACCTATTTTAACAAATTTAAGCATTTTATCTGGCATAATTTGATGGCTTATATACTAACATAAACTATTTATAAACGTTAAATAGGACAGCATGTTTTACCTATTTTATCAAAAAAACTTCATATTTATTGATAAAATTCGTTTTTTGCATACCACATATTTGCTCAAGTTATTGCTTCATTTCAAGAATATATAGAATACAAGAAATTTAATGTTTTTTGATTTTTTTGAGATTTTTCTACTTTCAGCAATTCAGGGTATATCTGAATTTATTCCTGTGAGTTCATCAGCTCATTTATTTCTAATTTCTGATATCTATAATTTTAATGTCCAATCTTTGCTTACAGATATAGGCTTACATTTAGGTTCGTTATTAGCGATAATTACTTACTTTCACTCAGATTTAAGAAATATTTTTAAAAACAAAAATTTACTTTTCCTAATGATATTTGGTTCAGTGCCAGTTATTATTATTGGAGCAATACTTTACCAGACAAATTTAATCTCATATTTAAGAAATATTGAAATTATAGCTTGGACAACATTAATTTTTGCAATTTTATTATATTTTGCTGATAAAGTTAAGGTAGATAAAAAATTAAATGCAAAAAAATTAGATTTAAAGACTATTTTCATAATTGGTTGCTTTCAAATATTAGCTCTTGTTCCAGGTGTAAGTAGATCTGGTATTGTTATAACAGCAGGTAGATTTCTAAGGTTTGATAGATATGACTCTACAAAAATTTCATTTTATCTTTCTATTCCAGTAATTGCTGGAGCTAGTTTTCTTGGATTAAAAGATTTATATAAAGAAACTGTAGATTTCAACGCTATAATTTTATTCACTGTGCTCCTTTCTTATTTGTTTTCGTATTTTACAATTAAATACTTTTTAATATTTATTAAAAAGTTTGATCTTAAATTTTTTGTCGTTTACAGAATTTTGTTATCTATTTTACTATTTAGTATTGTTTATTTTTGATGTCGGTAAAATTTGGGATAATATCACTGCAAATAAAATTAAAAAACATCCAATTATATTATTAAATTTCAAAAATTGATCCAAGATTATCCATCCAGCTATAGCTGCAAAAACACCCTCTAGAGAATAAATAATAGCAGCAGGAGCCTCTTCAATATTTTTTTGTGCATACATCTGTAAAGTAAATGCAATACCACCTGATAATGCTCCCGCATACAATATAGAGCTTAGCTCGAGCAATATGTTCGATAAAATTACTTCTTCAAATATAAATGCGAAAAAAATTGATAATGAAAAAACAAATGCAGCCTGTAATGCTGCATAAAAAACTGGTATATTGAAGTTTTGCATAAATTTGCCTGCAAAGATTATATGTAAAGCCCAAAAAATTGAACACAATATTACAAGAGCGTCACCTAACATTATTTTTGCATCAGAAAAATCTGTCAGGAGATAAACACCAACTATACAAAGTGCTATTGAAGGCCATATACTCCAATGGACTTTTTCTTTGTAGATAATGAATAAAATAATAGGCACAAAAGGCACATAAAAAACAGTAAAAAAAGCAGCATTTGCAATATTAGTATACTGTAGTGCAGCTTGCTGTAAGAAAGTTCCTAAAAAAAGAGAAACTCCCATAAAAATTAAATATTTAAAAAACAATTTTGAATTATTTTTTATTTCTTTTTTAATCTTATTTTTTTCTATTAAAATTGCGAAAGGCAGTATTGTTAAAAAGCCAACAAAAAATCTTGAGGAATTAAAAGTCAGTGGACCTATATTATCCATTCCAGTGTCCTGAGCTATAAATGCTGTTCCCCAAATAAAAGTTGTGATTAAGGCGCAGAACATTGAAAATGATTTTTTCATTTGATTAAAAAATTAAGATTAGATTAATCCATTAATTTTGCACACACTATCAAAGTCTTCCTTGTTTATGTAGCAGCCTTTCATTTTTCTCTTACCATTAAATGATCCTCTGCCGTGCAAAACTCTCCAATTATTGAATATCAATAGCTCACCGGGATTTAAAATATGTCTCCACTGGTATTGTTTTGAATTAGCTAAATTGTCAAACAAACTTATTGCTTCATAAAAAATTTTAGTAAGTTCTGTGTTTAATCTAAAAGGAGCTCTGTCATAATTATTAAAACTAATTTGAGTTATTTGATTTTTATCATCTAATTTTATTATAGGTCTTTTAGCCTCTAAAATAACTCCGTCACCAGTATAATTTCCAGGCACCTCAATTTTTGTTAATGCATTGTATAGTACATTATTTTTCGCCTTGATAGTTTCTGCAATCTTGAGTCCATCAACCATAATCGAATCTCCACCTCTTGCATCATATTCACAACACAAAAGTAGTTGTAGGCCCGGAGCATCATTGCTATATGTTGAGTCTGTGTGTGGTCTTAATTCCTCGTTAGTATATGCACTATCAGCCATGTCAGCATTTGACTCAAAACTCCATAAACCTCCAAAAATTGAATTTCTAACATAACCAATTTTATTTGCTAAAAACTCAACTGAGGACATATCTTTTTGACAATCTTTTATCACTGCAAATCCAAAAGAATGCAATTTTGTTAGTAAATTTTTAAAACCTTCAACACTCATAATATTTTTATAATTTATAAATATATCCTTTTTAATTTCTTTATTTTCCCAAATTTTAATTTGATTTTTATCATATGAATAATTTTTAGAGTTTTTGTATAAAAATTCTGATGAATATTGAATATTATTAGAGTTATCAGACCAAATAATATCAATGTATTCACCTTCATTAGAAACGTTTGCATTTTTAATTTTTATTTTTGGATTTAATTTCGCAGTAAACGTTTTTCTTTGATTGCTTCGTTCATCCCAATTGCTTTCGTCTTTTGCATGATCTCTTAGCCATATATTAGGAAAAATATCCTCGGATTTGTTTGAAAAAAATACTTTGAGTCCTTCGTTCAAGACTTCAATTTTATCGACATAATTAGATCTATTTTTGGTCATTTTTCAATGTAAAATTATATCATGATATTAAAAATGTTTAATAGAATAATACTCTTGAATAAAGACCAAAATTTGGATGGTAGATTTTGGATACAATCCTCATTATTAAAAAAATACTTAACATCTTTAAAATATTAAATATTTATATATATTTTAAAAAAAAAATGTTAACTTGCGCCTGTAGCTCAATTGGATAGAGCGCTTGGCTACGGACCAGGAGGTTCTGGGTTCAACTCCTAGCAGGCGCACCAAAAGATTAAATATGAAAATATCTTTACAAAAATCTGTTTTTTTATTTTTTTTTATCGTTTTGCTATTCTTATTATTAACTACTTTTATAATTTAATTTATGTCAGATAATTTTGAACAAATAAGCACTAAATCTGGTTTTATGAAACACAATGGTGGATTGTTGGTAAAAAAAGTATCTGAAAATGAATTCCAATTTAAAGCTAAAGTCACTTCAAATCACCTCAATAGAGCTGGAATAACTCATGGTGGATATATAGCTTCAATAATTGATGCTGGTTGTGGTTCGGCAGCACATAGATCAGTCGAAAATATTCCGTGTGTTACGATATCTTTAGATATTAAATTTATAGCTCCAACGAAAGATGGGGATGAAATTTTAGGTAAAGCAACTATTTCAAAAAAAACAAAATCAATGATTTTTTTAATTTGTAATTTAGAATGTGATGGCAAAGTAACAGCCACAGCCTCGGGAGTATGGAAAATTTTGAGGAATAAATCCTTTCCTAAGTAAGGGTAGCTATTAATTTTAATTCTGCTAAAATAATTTTTATAAATTCTTAAAATGAGAACTTTTTATAGACCGATTCGGACTTGTTTTAGTCCATTTTTGTTCTAAAGAGGTAACAACATATAGTAGTCAATTACAATCATATACAAATTATAGAAATGAGTAAAAACAAAATAGTTGCAGTCCTTGGTCCTACAAATACAGGAAAAACATTTCTTGCTATTGAAACTATGTTGTCGTTCGACAGTGGAATGATGGGGTTTCCGTTAAGACTTCTAGCTAGAGAAGTGTATGACAAGGTAGTAAAAAAAATTAATCCTAGCAAGGTTGCTTTAATAACTGGGGAAGAAAAAATAATACCTTCTAATGCAAAATATTTTTTCTGTACTGTAGAGTCAATGCCAATAGATAAGAGATTAGAATTTGTTGCGATAGATGAAATTCAAATGGCAAGTGATCATGAAAGAGGTCACATATTTACTGATAGATTATTAAATTTAAGAGGAGAAAAAACTACAATGTTCATGGGATCAAGTTCTATGAAGAATATCATTGATAAGCTTGAAGAGGATGTTGAATATATTGATAGAAAAAGACTTTCAAAACTTACATACTCTGGGCATAAAAAAATTTCCAGAATAGAGAGAAAAAGTGCAATAATTGCTTTTTCTGCTGAAGAAGTTTACGCAATTGCTGAATTAATCAGGAGACAAAAGGGCGGAGCAGCAATTGTAATGGGTTCATTAAGTCCTAAAACTAGAAATTCACAAGTAGAACTTTATCAATCAGGAGATGTGGATTATTTAGTTGCTACTGACGCTATTGGAATGGGAATAAACATGGATTTGGATAATGTTTATTTTTCAAATTTAAAAAAATTCGATGGAAAAAAACTTAGAAGATTAAAAGTTTCTGAAATAGGACAGATTTCAGGTAGAGCAGGAAGATATTTAAATGATGGTTATTTTGGTATTACTGGTGATTGTGGTGAAATCAGTGCGGAGGAAGTAGAACTACTAGAAAATCATAAATTCGATAATATCCATACAATTTACTGGAGAAATACAAACTTAAATTTTAAAAAAGCAAATAACTTAATTAAATCTCTTGAAGAGAGACCAAATAAAACATGGCTTAAAAGAATACCTGAGTGTGAAGACGAAAAAGTCTTAAAACATATTTTAAAAGATATCGAAAAATTAGAAATTTATAATAATGAAAATGAACTTAAGTTACTTTGGGAATGTTGCCAAATACCTGATTTTGTAAAAAAAACTTATGGAAATCATTTAGAGGTTGTTGGAAAAGTTTTCAATTTTTTAAGAGAAAAACCGGGAAGAATTTCTAATACTTATATGAAACAACAACTATCAAGTTTGGATAAGCTCGAAGGAAATGTAGATTCTATTTCAAATAGAATAGCGAATGTTAGAACTTGGTCGTATGTATCAAATAAAATAAATTGGGTTGAAAACCAAGACTACTGGGTTGAAAGAACAAAGAGCCTTGAAGACAAGTTATCTGATAGACTTCACGACGAATTGATCAAAAGTTTTATAGATAAAAGGGCGAGTGTATTAGCTAAAGGTTTAAAACAAGATATCACGCTTGATACAAAAATTTTAGAGGGAAAAAAAGTAATGATTAATAACCAATTTATTGGACAGCTAAAGGGTTTAAAACTAGAGTTAGATTATAAAGTTGGAGCATTTGACACGGATATTAAATCATTAAAAAAAGCTGCCAGACAAAATGTTGGGCCTGAAATTATCAGTAGAATTAAAACTATAATAATAGAAAATAATGTAGAGCTAAAAAATGACTTAAAAATTTATTGGAATGGATTCCCTATAGCGCAACTAGCAGTGGGTAAGGATTATCTTAATCCAGATGTAAGATTAATAATAGATGATATGATTGAGAGCAATGATCAATTAGAGCTATATAAATATTTAGTATCCTGGATAAATAAAAAAATTAATGATGAATTAACTAATTTAATAGAACTAAAAAATTTAAAAAATCAAAATCCACATATAAGAGCTTTAGCATATAGAATTTATGAAAGTAGCGGTGTTGTAAAAAGGGAGGAAGTTAAAAACTTTATTAACAAGCTTGAACAAAATGACCGTAAACTATTAAGGTCAAAAGGGGTTAGATTTGGAAGATATCATATATTTCTATTTAAGCTTTTTAAACCTAAAGCTGTCTCTTTAAGGATATTACTTTGGAAAAATTTTAACCAAAAATATCTAGATTTAGAACCACCGCAATTTGGGTTAAATTTCATCAACGAGGTTAAAAAATTAAATAAAGACTTTATGCTGATGTGTGGATTTGAAAAATTTGATAGTTATTATGTAAGAATAGATATACTTGAAAGACTATTTTTAATGATTATAGAAACAAATAAAAAAGATATTAAAGAAATCAAACTAGTTCCAGATATGTTAAACTTGTTGGGTTGCAATAAAGAAAATTTCCTTAAATTGATGGAAAAAATGAATTATATTTCATCTTTCAAAAATCAAGAAACTTACTTTAAATATAATTTGAAAAAAAGTTTCAAAAAAATTGAGAAAAATAAAAATAGTAATGATGATAATCCCTTCAATATTTTAAAAGAAATAAGGATTAAATAATGTTTGATATATTTGATAAAAATAAAAAAGAAGGAAAAAAAGATAATAATTTATTTATAAATATTGGTGCTCTTTTAATACACGTTGCCAAAATTGATGAAAATTATTCGGAAAAAGAAAAAAAAATAATCAAAAAAACACTATTAGAACTTGGGTTATCCAATGATGATTTAGAAAATATTTTCAAAAAATCAGAGGAAGTTGAAAAAAATTCTAATCAAATCCTTGAATTTACTAAAGAAGTAAAAAATAAAGATGAGGCTTTTAAAATTAAAATAGTAGAGGCGTTATGGAAAATTATTTACGCAGATAATATTTCTGATATGTATGAAGCAAGTCTAATGCGACGATTAACTGGTTTGCTTTACATAGATTCTAAAATAGTAGGGGATATTAAAAATAAAGTTAAAACAAGTTTTGATAAATGACATACTTAGTTAACGACAAATGTATTAAGTGTAAACTAACCGACTGTGTTGATGTTTGCCCAGTTGATTGTTTTTATGAGGGAAAAAATATGCTTGTAATTAAACCTGATGAGTGTATAGATTGTGGCGTTTGCGAACCAGAATGTCCTGTTGACGCTATAGTTCCAGATACTAACGAAGGCACAGAGAAATGGTTAGAGATAAATACAAAATATTCAGAAATTTGGCCAAACATAAACAAAAAAAAAGATCCACCAAAAGATCATAAAAAATTTGAAAATGAAGAAAATAAATTTGAAAAGTATTTTAAAGAAAACCTTTAAAAAAGATAAAGCTCCTAAGAAAAAAAAGAGCAAAATTCTTAAAAAAAAAACGAAAAAAAAAGTCGTTAAAAAAATTTTAAAAAATATTAAGATCCAAAAGGATAAAGTTAAAAAAAAATTACCTGTAAAAAAGGCAACTGAAAAATCAGCAAACCCAAATTTAAGAATTCTCAAACAAAATGAACAAAAACCTGAAATTAAAAAAATTAAAAAACAAGAAACTGAGAAAAAAGAGTTTAAGCCAAAAGATTACATTGTTTATCCAAAGCACGGTGTTGGTCAGGTTCTGTCGATAAGTACAAAAATGATAGGAGGGATTGAGGTGCAGTGTTATGATGTAAAATTTGAAAAAGATAAAGCAGTAGGACTTTTGCCAATTAATAAACAATCTCATTTAAGACCTTTATCAACCGTAAATCAAATTAATAAATCTATATCGATACTAAAAAGTAAGCCAAAAATAAAAAGATCAATGTGGAGCAGAAGAGCTCAAGAATATGAACAAAAAATTACATCTGGTAAAATATATGAGTTGGCAGAAGTAGTAAGAGATCTTAATAAAGGAGACGATATAATGGTTGACCAGTCATATAGTGAAAGACAGCTTTTTGAAAAAGCTTATGAAAGAATACTTTCTGAGTTCCAGATTGTACTAAATTTATCGTATGATGAAATTCAAAAAAAATTAAATAAAGCGCTTAAAAGAAATTTAGAAAACCAGGCTAAAGCTTTACCTGCATCTACAAATAAACAAACCTCTAGCGAAAATTCTGAAGATGACAATTCTAATGAGGATTCTGAAATAACAGAGGATAACCAAGGATAAAAAAAAACGCTTCTCACACGTGCGTTATGAGAAGCGTTTTAATTCAAGAAAAAACTATCTTCTTTTTTTTCTTCTTTTTTTAGCTTTTTTCTTTTTAGCTTTTTTTCTTCTTTTAGCCATCTTTAGCTCCCTTATTGTTACGCGAATCATTTGATTCGCTGTTTGTTACAATTTATTTTTTTAATGAACTTATGTCAAACGTTTAATTAATTACAAAAATTTTAGTATTGAAAAAAAAACTATAAATTTTTTTTTATAATATGATTGTTAAAAAGATAAGAGTTTATGCGAATAATATGCAAATATTTTTAATTAGTTTTATAAAGTTTATCTAAATCTTTTTTATAATTTTCTAGGATAACTTTTCTTTTTAACTTTAAAGTTGGCGTTAACATTCTATTTTCAATTGTAAATTCATTATAAATTATTATAAATTTTTTTATTTTTTCAATTAAAGACAAGTTTTTATTGGTATTTTCAATAAATTTTATAATTTCATCTTCATTTATATTTTTTTCCACAACAATTAGTGCAACAAGATAATTTTTTTTGTCACCATAAACAAAACTTTGTTTAATATTTTCATTTAAACAAAGAAGATTTTCTATTTTTGTTGGAGAAATATTATCCCCACCCAAGCTAACAATTAATTCCTTTTTTCTATCTGTAATTTTTAAATTTCCCTCTTTATTGATTTCACCAATATCTCCTGTATATAGCCATCCATTTTTTATTATTTCATCTGTCTCTTTTTTTTTATTCAAATAACCAAGCATTACATTTTCTCCTTTTATTAAAATTTCCCCGTCCTCTGCAATTTTGACTAAGTTTGTCTTGAAAGGAGGACCCACTGTCTCGACCTGAATTTGGCCTGGAATATTACAACTAACTACTGGCGATGCTTCCGTTAAACCATAACCCTGTAGTGTTGGAAGACCAATAGAATTTAAAAATTCTCCAATTTTTCTATCAAGTGCACCGCCGCCAGATACGAAAGCTTGCAAGTTTCCCCCGAACTGTTTTTTAACTTTTTTTCTGACTAATGCTTCGCAGAAAAAATCTATTAACTTTTCATGATATTTTAGTTTAATTTTTTTAAGTTTTTTTGTGCCAAATTCAATTGTGAGATTTATTAATTTTTTTTTAATACCTTTCTGCTTATTAAAATTAATATAAATTTTATTAAATAAATTTTGATAGAATCTGGGAACAGCTGTCATGATTGTTGGTTTTGCTTCTGACATATTAGTTAGTAATTTCTCTAAACTCTCTGCATAAAATACTTTAGCTCCAATTAAAATCTGAACAAACTGAACTGTATGCTCATAAGAATGCGACAATGGAAGCCAAGTGAGAAATACCGGGTCTTTTTTTTTTATTAAAGGCAAAAGTAAATCATAGGCTCCTTCACAGTTTGCTAAAATTCCACCATGACTTAATATAACTCCTTTAGGATTTCCAGATGTTCCAGAGGTATAAATTATACAGGCTGGTGTATTTCTTTTTAATTCATTGTTAATTATTTTATCATTCAAATTTTCATTGAAAATATCTGTTATTAATAAACTGTTCACATCTATTTTTTCAAAAGAAATTATTTTAATTTCACTATGATTTATAAAATCTTTAATTTTTTTAAATTGAGAGTTATTTGAAACAATTATTAAAGTTGGCTTGCAATCTTCTAGAATATATTTGTAATCATTTTCTGAGTAAGTTGTAAATATTGGTACAGATATTCCACCCGCATTCATTATTGAAATATCCGATATTAACCAATTTGGATTATTTTCTGAAAGGATTAAACACTTGTCACCAAATTTTATTAATGTTCTTAATTTATTTGAAAGCTTATGAATACGTTCAGATACATCATTCCAGCTATAAATTGTTTTTTCAGTTTTCAACGAATTTAAAAAAGATTTAGTACTATCCACTTCACTTAATTTTTTAAAAAATAATTCAACAAGACTGTTTATTTTTGATATTTTCATATTTTGGTGGGCGAAGAGAGAATCGAACTCTCACTTCTTACGAAACACGATTTTGAGTCGTGCGCGTCTACCAGTTCCGCCATTCGCCCTATTTTTAAACAATTAATTTTATTTAAATGAATAGTATAAAAAGTTATTTTGTAATAAAACCAAAAAATGTTCAAAAA
>CACHWQ010000002.1 GCA_902583645.1 uncultured Pelagibacteraceae bacterium
GAGGAAACACTGGAAGAAATACAACGATTATAAGATCAAATTATTTATGGGATGCTAGTGCTGGATTATATGATCATGCGCTTAAAATTTGGGAAGGATTATCTCAAGAACTTAATTATAATGTAATGTTCAGTCAAAGGGGTGTTATGAATTTAGCACATAACCTTCAAGATGTAAGAGATCTTAAAAGAAGAACTCATGCAAATAGATTAAACGGAATAGATGCTGTTTGGTTGAATACTGATGAAGTAAAAAAATTCTGTCCAATAATAAATACATCTCCGGATATTAGGTATCCAGTTTTAGGTGGTACATTACAAAGAAGAGCTGGCACAGCGCGTCACGATGCAGTTGCTTGGGGATATGCTAGAGGAGCGGATCAGTTAGGAGTTGATATAATTCAGAACTGTGAAGTTAAAGGAATTAAAAGAGATAGTGATCAAGTTATTGGCATTGAAACATCTAAAGGCTATATCAAATCTAAAAAAATTGGAGTAGTTGCTGCAGGTCATTCAAGTGTGTTAGCAAATATGGCGGGTTTAAAATTACCATTGGAAAGTAAACCACTTCAAGCTTTAGTATCAGAGCCAGTTAAACCAATTATTGATACTGTTGTTATGTCAAATGCTGTTCATGCTTATGTTAGTCAATCTGATAAAGGTGAATTAGTTATAGGTGCTGGAACAGACTCATATGTATCTTATACTCAAAAAGGAAGTCATAATATTGTAGAGGAGACTTTGAGAGCAATATTAGAGCTGTATCCAATTTTTAGTAGAATGAAAATGTTAAGGCAATGGGGAGGTATAGTTGACATTTGTCCTGATGCAAGTCCAATAATAAGTAAAACACAAGTCAAAGGTCTTTATTTCAATTGTGGCTGGGGTACCGGTGGTTTTAAAGCAACACCAGGCTCTGGTGATCTTTTTGCTCATACTATTGCAAATGATGAACCCCATAAACTAAATGCAGCATTTAACATAAATAGATTTGTAAGTGGCGATCTTGTAGACGAACATGGGGCAGCAGCAGTTGCACACTAAAGATGTTTATAATTAATTGCCCTTATTGTGGAGAAAGAGATCAAACAGAATTTTCATCAGGTGGTGAAGCACATATTGTAAGACCAAAACAGCCAACAGAACTAAGTGACGATGAGTGGGCCAAGTTTTTATTCATGAGAAAAAATATAAAAGGAATTCAATTTGAAAGATGGAACCACAGTCATGGCTGTAGAAAGTGGTTTAACGTTGTTAGAGACACTTCTAATGATAAAATTCATGCAGTTTATAAAATGGGTGAAAAACCTCCGGTAAATAAATAATGTCCAAAGAGTTAAGAATAAATAGTAACAAATTCATTGATCAGACAACTAGATTATCTTTTAAATTTAATGGTGAAAAATTATATGGTTACAAAGGAGATACCTTAGCCTCTGCATTATTAGCAAATAATATACATTTGGTAGGTAGAAGTTTCAAATATCATAGACCAAGAGGTATAATGACATGTGGATCTGAAGAGCCAAATGCAATTGTTCAAATTGGAAACGATCCGTCACTTACAGACCCAAACGTTAGAGCTACTGAAATAGAACTTTACGAGGGTTTAGAAGCATTCAGTCAAAATTGTTGGCCTAATGTAAAATTTGATATTGGTGGTATAAACAATCTTTTGTCCCCTCTTCTTCCTGCTGGATTTTATTATAAAACTTTTATGTGGCCTGCTAGTTTTTGGGAAAAATACGAATTCTTTATTCGTCATTCTGCAGGACTGGGTAAATCACCAACAAAACCTGATCCAGATATATACGATCATAAGTATTATCACTGTGATGTCTTAGTTGTTGGTGGAGGTATTTCAGGTATAATGGCTGCAAAATTATCAGCTGAAAATAATAATGAGACATTGCTACTTGATGATAAAAATATTTTGGGAGGTGCAACAATTTATCAAAATAATGATTGTTTTCAAATTGACAGCACTCATACAAATTATTGGTTAGAAAAAGAAATTAAGAACATTAAAAATATTAAAAATTTAACTATTAAAACAAGAACAAGTTTAGCGGCTTATCATGGATATAATTATTTATTGGCTAAGGAAAATCTAACTGATCATTTAAGCCCAGATGAAAGAAAGGGTAAAATAAGACAAAGACTTTGGAAAATAAGAGCTAAAAAAGTTATAATTGCAACAGGTTCTATAGAAAGGCCATTAATTTTTAATAATAACGACAGACCTGGTATTATGCTTTCATCTGCAATTAAGAAATTTATCGATTTTTATGGTGTAAAAGCAGGAAAAGAAATCACATTATTTACTAATAATGATAGCGCTTATGAAACAGCAATTTCATTGAAGAAAAGTGGAGTAAATATTGTATCTATTATTGATATTAGAGATAAATCATCATCAAAAATTGTTAAAGAAGTAGAGAAACATAATATAAAAATTTATTGGAAACATACAATTGTAAATACTGAAGGTTATAGAAGAATTAGTTTTATAGAAATTATGCAGCTATCAGATGATGGGTCTGGTGTAATAGGAAAAAAAATTAAATTAAAAACAGATTGTTTGGGGATTTCAGGTGGTTGGACACCAATGGTTCATTTATTCACACAATCTGGTGGGAAATTAAAATTTAGATCAGATGATAATGTTTTTTTTACCAGACAAGAATAAAACCCCATCGGATCAAATAAGTATAGGATCATGTAATGGAGATTTTGATATTAAAGATATAATTTTAAACTCTAATAAAGATGTTAAAACATTTTTAGGTATAGAAAATTCATCCTTTGATAATCTAAAAGTTGAGTCATCAAAAGAGGAAATGAAGAGAAATATTTGGTTGCTACCTTCAGATAAACCGATCGGAAAAACAAAACCCTTTTTAGATTTCCAAAACGACTCTACAGCAAAAGATGTCAAACTTGCATTGCGTGAGGGATTTAAATCTATTGAACATGTAAAAAGATATACAACAACTGGAATGGGGACTGATCAAGGAAAATTATCTAATATGCATGCTCTAGGTATTATAGCTGAAACAACTGGAACAAATATGGGTGAGCTAGGTACAACAACTTTTAGACCTCCCTACACTCCTCTTACCTTCGGTGCAATTGTTGGAAGAAATGTTGGAGAATTTTTTGATCATACAAGAAAAACTGCAATGCATAATTGGCATGTTCAAAATAAAGCTAAATTTGAAAATGTTGGTCAATGGAAAAGAGCCTGGTATTATCCAAAAAATGGTGAGACAATGTTTGAAGCAGTTCAAAGAGAATGCAAAGCTGCTAGAGAAAGTGTTGGTATACTAGATGCTTCTACGCTTGGAAAGATTGATATTCAAGGCACTGATGCATCAGAATTTTTAAATCGTGTATATACAAATGCTTGGTCAAAGTTAGCAATAGGCAAATGTAGATATGGTTTAATGTTAAATGAGGATGGAATGGTTTATGATGACGGTGTAACTACAAGATTAGGTGAAAATCACTATATAATGACGACTACAACTGGTGGTGCAGCAAATGTACTTACTAAACTAGAGGATTATCTTCAAACAGAGTGGCCTGAACTAGATGTTTATTTAACAACAGTTACTGATCATTTTTCAACAATAAGTATCTGTGGACCTAACTCGAAAAAAATATTGAGTAAAGTCATACCGGATCTGGATCTATCAGATGAAAAATTTCCTCATATGTCTTTCAAAAATTCTATAATAAATGGAATTAAATGTAGGGTGATGCGAATTAGTTTCACAGGTGAACATAGCTATGAAATTAATATTCAATCAAATTACGCTAAACATGTTTGGGAATTGTTTATGGATGCTGGCAAAAATTATAATATAACTCCTTACGGCACTGAAACTATGCACCTATTAAGAGCGGAAAAAGGATTTATAATTACTGGTCAAGATACGGATGGAACAATGACACCATCAGATTTACAAATGGATTGGATTATTGGTAAGAAAAAATTTGATTTTATTGGTAAAAGATCGCTTTATAGAAGCGATACAATAAGAGATGATAGAAAACAATTAGTAGGTCTTTTAACTGATGATCCTAAGGAGATTTTAGAGGAAGGTGCACAAATTGTTGAAAAGTTAAATCAAAAGCCTGTCGAGATGTTAGGGCATGTAACATCAAGTTATTTTAGCCCAAATTTAAATAAATCAATTGCTTTAGCAGTAATGAAGAGTGGAAAAAAACTAAAAGGTAAAAAATTTTTTGTACCAATGGAAAATAAAAACATTAACGTAACTGTTACTGACACAGTTTTTTTTGATAAGGAAAATAAAAGATTAAATGCTTAATTTTGAAACTACAGTACAAGATAGTAAATCATATGGAGATCTAACTTTATCTGAGGTAGAACCTATTTTAAAAATTAACCTAAGAAGTAACAAAAGAGAATTTTCAACTAAAATAGGCAAACTTCTTTCAATAATACCACCTATAGAAGCAAATACCTCATCAAGTAATGAGGATTATTCTATTTTGTGGTTGAGCCCTGATGAGTGGTTAATTTATTCAAATAACAAAATCTCATATGAACAACAAAATCTATTGGAAGAAAATTTGTTTAACAATATTTCTAATACAAACCAAGGTTCAGTCACTAATGTTACAGATCATTGGGTAATGATCAATCTTAAAGGTTCTAAAATTTATGATTTATTATCGAAATCTTCACCATATGATTTTAAAAACTTTAAAATGAAAAAAGGTTCTGTGGCTCAAACTTTGTTAAATCATACTGATGTTATTTTACATAACATAGACGATAATAATTTAAATTTATTTGTGAGAAGGTCTTTTTCTGAAGATTTATGGCTGTGGATTAACGACAGCGCTCGTTTTCTCTAATCTAAATTTTAAATATAATATTAAAATACTAAAATAAATTCCTGAAAAAATCCAATTTACTCCTGCCCAGAGCCAAAAAAAGGTTTCAAAACTTGCATTTATATATTTGGCAAAAAGAAATACCATTATTGGATTAAAGCCATTTCTAAATAAATTTGAAATCATTGCATTTTCCGATTTCTTTATTGCCATAAATAAACCGTTTGAGAGAAAAAATATTGGGTATGCAGGCAAAATAAATGCACAAATTTTTAAGTATTTAGAACCAAAATCGATAACAATTAGATCGCTAGAAAAAAAACTAATTATAAGATCTGACAATGTGTACAAAAATATTCCAGATACAATCATGATAAGAAAAGAATATTTTATAGAGGTAAAATATGTTTCTTTAACTCTTTCGAAATTTTTAGCACCAAAATTTTGAGAAATGATAGAAATAATTGCTGTATTAATACCTAATATCGGAAGTAATACTACTTGCTCAATCCTTGTACCTGCCCCATAACCGGCTACGGCATATTCACCTGATTGACCAATATAAGCAAGTACAATTCCTGCTGTGATAGAGTATGCAAGTATTGAAACTACAATAGGCATTGATGTAAAGAAAATCTTTATAAAATAGAATAATTTTGGAATAAGAAATTTATTAGTAATTTCTTTAATTCTAGGATTTTTCAAAATTTTTAATAAAATTATAAAAAAAGCTACAGACTGAGAAAATATTGTAGATATTGCAATTCCTTTAACTCCTAAAGCTGGAAAGAACAAAAGACCAAATATTAAAATTGGATTCAATATTAAATTTATAAAGAATGATAAAATTAATACATTTCTATAGGTTTTTGTATCTCCTTCAGCGTGTAGCAAAGAATTTAAAGCTACAACCAAAATAAATAATATTGAACCCGAAAAAATTATATCTGTATACTGAAGACCTAGTTCAGTAACTTCTTTCGTAGTTACCATTAAAGAAAAAATTTTATCGGAAAAATTTAAACCTATTAGTGTAATTACAACTGATATCAAGACTCCAAAATAAATGATGTGAGTGAAATAATTTAATATATTTTCTTTATTCTTTTCACCAATACTATTTCCTATCAAGGAGGTTCCTGCTACAGTAACTCCTATAGAGGTTGCTACAATAATAAAGTATATTGGAAATGATTTACTTAATGCCGCTAATGCCTCGGGTGATATTTTTCCAGCATAAAAAGTATCAACAATATTATACAAGGTTTGAAATAACATCCCCACCATAGCAGGTAGTGCTAATTTACGAACTAAATGAGGAATGTTGTCCTTTAGTAAATTCATTTTAAGCTTCTCTTTGGAAAAAGTATTTTTTTCCATGTTTTTTTGCTGTTAATATCTGCTTTTGTCTCATTCTAAATCTCTGTTTTTGTGAATTTGTTAAGTTATTATAACAATTTGGACAACTAACACCTTGCTCATAAAAGTTAGATTTTCTCTCAGAAAGTTTGATTGGATTTCTACAACCTGGACATATTTTTAAATTTCCAGGCTTCAATCCATGTTTAATTGATACACGATTATCAAATACGAAGCAGTCCCCACTCCATAAACTATCCTTTTTCTTAACATTATCTAAATAATTTATTATTCCACCTTTTAATTGGTAAACATTTTTAAAACCTTTTTTTTTTAAATAAGCACTAGCCTTTTCACATCTTATACCACCCGTGCAAAACATACCTATGTTTTGATCTTTTTTTAAGGTTTTAAAATATTGTGGAAAATCTCTAAAATTATTTAATTCTGGATTAATAGATCCTTTAAATGTTCCAACTTTAAATTCAAAATTTTTTCTAGTATCAATAAGAACAGTTTCTTTTTTTAATATAAACTTATTCCAATCTTTAGGTTCTATTTTGTTTTTTGTAACAATTTTATTTAATTTCATTCCTATTGGAACAACTTCTTTTTTAATTTTAATTTTACCTTTTTTAAAAACTTGATAATTATAATAGGATATATTTTCATTATCTAACTTTCTGATATTTAGTAAATTTAAAATCTTATTCTTGACTTTTTTATATTTAGTAGGCCTGAAACTAATTGTACCGTTTATCCCTTCAATAGAAATTATAATGGTACCCCTAACCTGTTCTTCTTCAATGAAATTTTTGAGATTTTTTTTTAATAATTTTATATTTTTAATCTTCTTAAACTTATAAAAACCAAATATCTTATACATTATAATTTCCTACATATAGACAAACCGTCACCAATAGGAAGGATTAGAGACTCAACTTTATTATTTTTTTTTATATATGAATTGAATTCCCTTATCTTTACCGTAAGCCTGTCATTCTTATCTTCATTGGCTACATCACCATACCATAATACATTATCTGTAATTATAATTCCCGACTTATTAGTAATTTTTAAAGATTTTTCAAAATAATCTATATAATTCTCTTTATCAGCATCAATAAATACCATATCAAAATATTTATTTGAATTTACTAAATCTTCTAAACTTTTCTTAGCATTATTTACTAATAAATTAATTTTTTTACTAAGATTAGCTTTGTCAAAAAATGATCTTGCTGTTTTAGAGGTTTCCTTGTTCTTATCTAAAGCTGTGATCGAAGTATCATCATTTGATGCCAAGGCCATAGTTAAAGTACTTAACCCTGTAAATGTACCAATTTCCAAAATATTTTTTGGATTAGTGATTTTAATAATAAAGTGTAAGAAATGACATTGGCTAACTGATATTTGCATTTTTTTAATTTCACCAAGTTTTTCATTATATTTTATGATCTCTTTTTGAACTGGGTGTAAATCTATTGAATAATTATTAATATAATTTTCAATTTGACTGTTTAACTGAAGATTTGAACCCATTTTAGTTCAATTTTTTTTTTAGTATTTCATTAACTAATTGTGGATTTGCTTTTCCACCAGAGCTTTTCATAACCTGGCCAACAAAAAAGCCAAATAGTTTATCTTTTCCAGATTTATACAACTCAACGTTTTTTGGATTTTCAGATATTATTTTATCTATAATTTTTTCTAATTCTTTTGGATCACTTTGTTGTTTTAGACCCTTTTCTTCAACAATTTTTTCTGGATCCTTATCTCCATCAGACATTAATTCAAAAATTGTTTTTGCGATTTTTCCTGAAATTGTACCCTTTTTGATGAGATTTATTAATTTTGATAAATTTTTAGATGAAATAGGACTTTCGGTAATTTCTAAATTTTTTTCATTTAATAATGCAAATAATTCACCTGTAATCCAATTTGTAGCGAGTTTTACATCAGAATTTTTTGATACTTCCTCAAAATATTTTGATGTATCTATATCAGATACTAAAATATTAGCCTCATAAGGTGATAGCTTAAACTTTTCTATAAATCTTTTCTTTTTTTCATCTGGTAATTCTGGAATATTTTTTTTAATATCATTAATAAAATTTTCATCTAACTCCAAAGGAAGCAAATCTGGATCTGGAAAGTATCTATAGTCGTGAGCATCTTCTTTAGATCTCATAGATCTAGTTTCATTTTTTTTTGTATCAAATAATCTGGTTTCTTGATCAATAGATCCACCCTCTTCTAAAACATCAACTTGTCTATTTGCTTCATAATCAATGGCCATTTGCATAAATTTGATTGAGTTAACATTCTTTATTTCACATCTTGTTCCAAGTTCCTTACTACCCTTTTTTCTTACTGAAACATTCACATCAGCTCTTAATGATCCCTCTTGCATATTGCCATCACATGTACCTAAATATCTCATTATAGATCTTAGTTTTTTTATATATGAATTTACTTCATCTAATGATCTTAAATCGGGTTTACTTACGATTTCCATCAATGCAACCCCTGATCTGTTTAAGTCAACTAATGTATTATTTGGATCTATATCATGAATGCTTTTACCAGCATCTTGCTCAAGATGTAATCTTTCAATTCCAATTTTTTTTTCACCATTTGGTAAATCTAATGTGACTGTTCCTTCCCCCACAATAGGATTTTTGTATTGTGATATTTGATATCCCTGAGGTAAATCGGCATAGAAATAATTCTTCCTATCAAAAATTGATTTTTTATTTATTTTGGCATTAAGTCCTATACCTGTTTTAATTGCTTGTTTAATGCAAAACTCATTTATAACAGGTAACATTCCAGGAAAAGCAGCATCTACTAAACTTACTTGTGTATTTGGTTCTGAACCAAATTTCGTTGGAGAAGTTGAAAATAACTTAGACTCAGACAATACTTGAGCATGTACCTCAAGACCAATAACTACTTCATATTCATTAGTGTTTCTTTTAATTAAATATTCTTTATTTTCCTTACTCAATTTATCCACCAATCATTAATATTATTTTTAAAATTAATATTTTTTTCAATTGAATAAGCTATATTAAGAATATTTTGTTCATCAAAAGCTTTGCCTATCACTTGAAGCCCTAAAGGGTAACCTGATTTATCATGACCAGCCGGTATAGATATAGCTGGTAAGCCTGCTAAGTTAATCGGTACAGTAAATATATCATTTAAATACATTGAGACAGGATCATTTGTTTTTTCACCAATCTTAAAAGCTGAGCTCGGAGTTGACGGTGTTAATATAGCATCAACCTTTTTATAAGCTTCATCAAAATCATTTTTAATCAATCTTCTTACTTTTTGTGCTTTTAAATAATATGCATCATAATAACCAGAAGATAGAACATATGTTCCAATCATTATTCGTCTCTTTACTTCATCACCAAATCCTTCAGATCTCGTCTTTTCATACATGTCAATCAGATTTTCTCCCTTTGATCTAAACCCATACTTTACGCCATCGTATCTAGCTAAATTTGACGAAGCTTCTGCAGGAGCTACAATGTAATAAGTTGGCAAGGCATAATTAGTGTTTGGTAAATTAATTTCAATTATTTCTCCTCCATTGTCCTCGATTATTTTCATACCTTTTTTCCAGAGTTCTTCTATTTCTTTAGCCATTCCATCAACTCTATATTGCTTAGGTATTCCTATTTTTTTTCCTTTAATATTTTCATTAATATCTTTTAGATATTGACCTCTTTTAAAATCAACAGATGTAGAGTCTTTATTGTCATAAGAACTAATAACTTCTAGCATCAAAGCACAGTCTTTTACATTTTGTGTCATTGGACCGGCCTGGTCCAAAGAGGATGCAAAAGCTACGATGCCATACCTTGAGCAGCTTCCATATGTTGGTTTTAGTCCAACTGTACCTGTGAAAGAGGCTGGTTGTCTAATTGAACCACCCGTGTCTGTTCCTATTGTAGCAGGTGTTAACTTTGCAGCAAGAGCTGAAGATGAACCACCAGATGAACCTCCTGGAACTAAATTTTCAGATATAGGATTTTGTACATTTCCAAAAAAACTAGTTTCATTAGACGATCCCATTGCAAATTCATCACAATTCAATTTTCCAATGATAATGCCCCCTTCATTTAAAATATTTTGGGTAACAGTCGATTCATATGTTGGAATAAAATTTTCTAAAATTTTACTACCAGCTGTAGTTCTAATATTTTTGGTACAAAAAAGATCTTTTACTGCTAAAGGAATACCGGGTAATTTTTTATTAAAATCTGGTTTTTCATCAAATTGTTTAGCTTTTTGTAATGCGTTTTCAAAATTTTCCGTAATATAAGAATTTAGTTTTTTTGATTTTTGTGACCTGTCAATAAATGCTTTAGTAACTTCTGTAGATGAAATTTCTTTTTTTTTTATTTTTTCAACTAACTCAAACAGCTTTAAATCAATTATATTAGACATTATTCAACAACCTTTGGGACTACAAAAAAATCTTTATTATCTTCAGGTGAGTTTTTAAGTATATCTTCTCTTATATTTTTTGATTTAATTTCGTCCTTTCTTAGTTTTAAATTTGTTTCAGCAATTGATGTAAGTGGTTCAATTTTTTCAGTATCTAGCTCTTCTAGTTTTTCGATAAATTTAAATATTGAATTTAAATCATCACTTAATTTTTTAGCTTTATTATCATCTATTGATATTCTGGACAATTTAGAGATATGCTTTACTGTTTTAAGATCTATAGTCATATGATAAGAATATTGAAAACTATCATTTAATCTGAAAATTACAATATGATCACAATCGATGCCCTAAAAGATAAATTAGATAATAATTCAAGATTGTTAGGTTTAGACCTGGGATCTAAAAGAATTGGCGTTTCTGTCTGTGATGATAGGAGGAAAATTGCCACTCCTTATAAAACTATTCAATTTACCAACATAGAAAATTTATCTTCTGAACTTGCAAATATAATAAAAGAAAATAACATTTCAGGTATAATTGTTGGAAATCCGTTAAATATGGACGGGTCATTTGGTAAAAGTTCACAATCAATCAGAGATAAAGCTAAAATTATTGAAGAAAAAACTGCTATTCCGGTTTGTTTGTGGGATGAAAGGCTATCGACATCAGGGGCTTATAGTTTATCGAGTGATCTCGACATAAAATTTTCTCAAAAAAAAAAGAAAATTGACGAAAAAGCGGCTACATTTATACTTCAAGGAGCTATTGATTATTTAAATAATTAAACCCTTGCCTTAGTGGCATTAAAAGTTTATAGAGTTGGTTTTAATGGCAATTAATAAAAAAGCTATTAAAATTTCAAAAAAACACCTTCTAGGAATACAAGACCTCTCTATTTCTGATATAAATTTAATTTTAGACGAAGCTAAATCATTTATAACTTTAAATAAGAGCAAAAATAAAAAAATTGATATTTTAAGAGGTAAAACTCAAATTAATCTCTTTTTTGAACCATCAACAAGAACGCAAAGCTCTTTTGAGTTAGCAGGTAAGAGATTAGGCGCAGATGTAATGTCAATGAATATTGTAAATTCAGCAATTAAAAAAGGTGAAACTTTAATTGATACTGCAATGACATTAAATGCGATGCATCCAGATATAATCGTTATCAGACATCAGGATTCTGGAGCATGTAATCTACTTTCACAAAAAGTAAATTGCGCTGTATTAAATGCTGGAGACGGAAGAAGAGAACATCCAACTCAAGCTTTATTAGATGCATTAACAATAATAGATAGAAAGAAAAAAATTAGTGGATTAAAAATTGCAATTTGCGGTGATATTCTCCATTCAAGAGTAGCAAGATCAAATATTTATTTATTAAATATGCTAGGTGCTGAATTAAATATTGTTGCACCATCAAATTTAATGCCAAAGGATATTGAAAAATTAGGAATAAACAAATTTACTAATATGAAAGATGGTGTCAAAGATTGTGATATTGTCATGATGTTAAGATTACAAAATGAAAGAATGACAAGCTCATTTTTATCATCAAACAGAGAGTATTATGAATATTACGGACTAACACCAGATAAACTTAAATTAGCAAAAGATGATGCCCTAATAATGCATCCTGGACCTATGAATAGAGGTATCGAGATAGATACAAAACTAGCTGATGATATTAACAAAAGTGTTATTAAGGAACAAGTTGAACTTGGGGTAGCTGTACGAATGGCTTGCTTAAAAATTTTTGGACAACAATGAAGAAAAAGTTTTTTTTAAATGCAAATATAATAGATCCTCATAATGCAATTGATGAAGTTGGAGGATTGATAGTAAATGAAGAAGGTAAAATCGAGGCTGTTGGAAAAAAAGTAAATAAAAATAATATTCCATCTAGAGAAAAATTTATTGATTTAAATGGTAAACATATATTCCCGGGGCTAGTAGATATGAGAGTATTTGTGGGTGAGCCTGGTTTTGAATATAAAGAGAATTTTAAAACGTTAAGTAATGCTGCTCTATCTGGAGGTGTAACATCAGTTGTTACAATGCCAAACACATCGCCAGTTATAGATAATGTATCTATTGTAGACTTTTTAAAACGTAGAGGTCGAGATAAATCCAAGATAAATATTTATCCCTCTGCATCACTGACTAAAAATTTAGAAAGTACAAACATGACTGAATTTGGACTTTTAAAAAAGAAAGGAATTATTGCATTTACAGACGGTATTCAAACAATTCAAAATACTCGATTAATGTCCAGAATTATGAGATCAGCTTATGATCTTGATTGCTTAGTAATGCAACATGCAGAAGATTTTGAATTATCTAAAAATGGAAGCGTAAATGACGGCATAGTCGCAACACGTTTGGGCTTGCAGGGTATACCTGACTTGGCGGAAAGAATAATTATTGAAAGAGACTTAACTTTATTAGAAGATTTTAATTGTAGGTATCATATTTCACAAATCTCATCATCAAAGTCTGTTGATGTAATTAAAAAAAAGAAAGATGCTGTGAAATTTACTACTGGTGTATCAATTAATAATTTGTCTTTAAATGAAAATGATATCGGTGATTTTAGAACCTTCTTAAAACTGTCTCCCCCTTTAAGAACTGAAGAGGATAGGATATCACTTGTAGATGCAATAAATAAAGATCTTATTGATGTGATTGTTTCAGATCATAAGCCAGAAGATGAGGAGTCTAAAAGATTAACCTTTTCACAAGCTGCAACTGGCGCGTCAGGCATAGAAACACTTTTACCATTAGCTTTAGAACAGTATCATAATAATTCAATTAAACTTTTTAAAATAATTGAATTATTAACGAGTAATCCAGCTAAAATACTTAAAATAAATAAAGGAACTCTCTCTATAGGAAGTAATGCAGATTTTTGTATAGTAGATATAAATAAACCTTGGATAATCAAAAAAGAAAATTTGATTTCTAAGTCTAAAAATACATCCATAGAAGATAAAAAGATGCAAGGAAAAGTTTTATCAACATTTGTTAACGGTGAAGAGTTATATAAAACGAATTAGATATGTTATTCTTAATTTTATTTATTAGTTATTTAATAGGTTCGATTCCATTTGGATTTTTATTAACAAAAATATTTTTGAAAAAAGATATACGTGATATTGGATCAGGTAACATTGGTGCAACAAATGCATTAAGAACAGGTAATAAATTAATTGGCTATAGCACTTTAGTCCTAGATATTGGTAAAGCAGTAATTTTACTTTTAGTAATAAAGTTTAATTTTTCAGAATACTTATTTACATCTTCAATTGCAGTTTTTTTAGGACATGTTTTTCCTATATGGTTAAAGTTTAAGGGTGGAAAAGGAGTTGCTACGTATATTGGTATACTTTTTTGTATAAATATTTATTTAGCAATCATTTTTATAATTGTCTGGCTTGTAGTGTTTGTTATATCAAAGTATTCTTCACTTGCTTCAATGGTAGCATCATTTTTTGTTCCACTTTCGAGTTATTTTTTAACTAATGATATCAACTATTATTTTTATATTATTTTATTTTTCCTAATATTGATTACCCACAAAAAAAATATAAAACGCCTAAAAAATAATACTGAATCTAAGACAAGAATTTATTAATTTGACTAAAAGTACAATTTATGTGTAGTTTTAGACAATATGAATCTTGTAATTGTTGAAAGTCCCGCAAAAGCAAAAACCATAAATAAATATTTAGGAGAGAATTATACTGTTTTAGCAAGCTATGGTCACATAAGAGATCTGCCATCGAAAAATGGATCTGTTGATCCTGAAAATAAATTTAAAATGATATGGGAAGTTGATAGTTTTTCAAAAAAATATTTAAAAGAAATTACTGATGTTGCGAAAGATTCAGATAAGATAATTCTAGCAACCGATCCTGATCGTGAAGGTGAGGCTATTGCCTGGCATGTGAAAGAATTTCTAGATGAAAAAAAACTATTAAAAGATAAAAAAATAGAAAGAGTAGTTTTTAATGAAATAACCAAAACAGCTGTCACTAAAGGTATTGAAAATCCAAGAAAAATTGAGGATCAGTTAGTAGACGCTTATATGGCAAGAAGAGCCTTAGACTATCTAGTTGGTTTTAACATTTCACCAATACTTTGGACAAAACTTCCAGGTTCAAAATCTGCAGGTAGGGTTCAATCTGTAGCTCTAAAATTACTAACGGAAAGAGAGCATGAAATAGAAATATTCAAACCGGATGAGTTTTGGACACTAAATGTAAACTTTAATACAAATGATAATTCAAAAATTAATTCAACAATAGTGAAAATAGATGGAAATAAAATTGAAAAATTTAGTTTTAAAAATAAAGAGGATATTAATTTAGCAATCGAAAAAATTAAAAGTAATAATTATAAAATTACTGATATTACATCTAAAATATTTACTAGAAATCCTGTTGGACCATTTACAACATCTACTTTACAACAAACAGCGTCAAGTAAATTAGGTTTTGGTGCATCACGAACTATGCAAATAGCACAGAGATTATATCAAGGTATAGATATTGATGGTGATACAAAAGGTTTGATAACATATATGAGAACTGATGGAACGAACATTTCCAAAGAGGCTGTAAATGAATTTAGATCTTATATAAATGATAATTTTGGTAAGAATTATTTACCTGAACAACAATTAAATTATTCTGGTAAGAAAGCTAAGAACGCTCAAGAGGCGCATGAAGCTATAAGACCAACGAATATCGAAAATTCGCCTGAAAAAATGAAAAAATATTTAAGCTCTGATCAAAATAAACTTTATAATTTAATTTGGTCAAGAGCTTTATCTTCACAAATGGAATCTGCAAAGTTCGATAGAAAAACTATATCTATACAATCAGATGACTCTAAAAATATATTAAGATCAAGTGGATCAGTGATTAAATTTGATGGTTTTTTAAAACTTTATAAAATTGAAGATGATCAAAATGATGAAAAAATACTTCCAGAGGTAAACAAAGGTCCAATAAATATTGAAAGTTTTGTTGATGAACAGCATTTTACTCAACCTCCTCCCAGATACTCAGAAGCTAGTTTAGTTAAGAAACTTGAAGAATTAGGTATTGGTAGACCATCAACATATGCCAGCATCATCTCAGTTATTGCTAATAGAGGATATGCAGATATCGTAAATAAGAGATTTTTTCCTACAGATAGAGGTAAGTTAATATCAGCATTTTTGGAAAAACTTTTCACTAAATATGTTGATTATGGATTTACAGCTAAACTAGAAGATCAACTAGATGATATTACGTCTGGTAAAGAAGACTGGATTAAAGTTCTTGAACAATTTTGGGCAGATTTTAATAAAAATATAACAAGTGTAAAAGAAAAAAGAACTAGAGAGGTATTAGATTTGCTTAACGAAAGCTTGGGGAGTCTTGTTTTTGATACAAACTCAGAGGGAAAAGTAGATAGAAGTTGTAAATTGTACAATAAATCATGCAAATCATCTATCGAAGGTATGTTAAGTTTGAAAAATAGTTTTAGAGGTGGTGCATTTATAGGCTGTTCTAATTATCCAGAATGTAAATTTACAAGACCTCTTTCAAAAACAAAAGCAGCAGAGCAATTAAACCTAGCAGAGCCAAAATTAATTGGAAAACATGAAAATGGTAAAGATATATTTTTAAAGAACGGAAGATTTGGTCCTTATCTCCAATATGAAATTGACAATGATGTAGTTGAGAAAAAAACTAAAAAAAAGAAAAAACTTAAGAAGCAAAAAGATGACAATTTGAAAAATGTATCTATACCTAAAGGTATTGATATTGATACTATAGATTTAGATAAGGCCAAGTATTTATGTTCTCTACCAAAAAATCTTGGTTTAAATCCAGAAAACCAAAAAGAAATTTTTTTAAATTCAGGAAGATTTGGACCATATCTAAAATGTGAAAATAAATCTGCAAGACTAGAGAATGTTGAAGATATTTTTACTATAGGATTAAATAGAGCTATAACATTAATAGCTGAAGCTAAACCAGGTAGAATCTCTTCATCACTAATTAAAGATTTGGGTGAACATCCTGAAGATAAAAAACCAGTAAGGATTATGAAAGGTCAGTATGGACCTTACATTAAATATAAATCTTTAAACGCAACTATACCTGAAGAAAAAGATCCCACGGAACTAACTATGGAGGAAGCTTTAATTTTGATTGAGAAAAGAAAAGAGTACGATAGAAATAAGAAAAAGAAAAAAAAATGAACTTTGAAGAAAATATAAAAAAAAATAATATTAGGCTTCCTAATGCTGCTGATCCTGTTGGCTCATATGTTGCAACTAAGATAGTAGGAAAGTTACTTTATATATCGGGACAAATATCAATTGATGCAGATGGTAAACTCATCAAAGGGAAAGTTGGAAAAGATTTAACCATAGATGAGGGTTATCAGGCTGCAATTAGATGTGCATTAAGTATAGTTGCACAGTCAAAAAAAGCTACTAACGGAGATCTATCAAAAATAAAATCGTGTATAAAACTAACTGGTTTTGTAAATTCAGTTGATACGTTTACAGATCAACCTAAGGTTATTAATGGTGCATCTGATACAATATCAAAAATATTTGGTGATGCAGGGATGCATACAAGAGCTGCTGTAAGCGTAAATAGTTTACCTCTAGGGGTAGCAGTTGAAGTTGATGCTATATTTGAGCTAAATTAGTTTTTAATCTATCTACCAACACCAAAATATTTAAAACCTTGTTGATTAATTTTTGTAGGCGTATAAATATTTCTCATGTCAAATATAATTGGTTTTTTACCTTTTGCGTAGGATTTAAAATTTATTGATTTAAAATCATTCCATTCAGTATGAATAATTACTAAATCTGAATTTTTTAAAGCATCTTTGATATTTTCTTTGAAAGTCACGTTTTTATATTTACTTAACTCTTTTTTTAATCCTGTAGGATCATAATAAGTAATTTTGGCTCCCTTTTTACTCAACACCGGTATCATGGTTAAACTTGATGAATCTCTCATATCGTCAGTATTAGCTTTAAAAGTAACGCCTAAAAAACATATAGTTTTGTTCCTAAATCTGTTTTTTAGTAGCTTGCTTACTCGATTTAATAATAGATTTGACCTATTCTTATTTGATTTGACTACACTTTTAATTACTGAAAGATTTGTTTTAAATCTGTCTGCGGTGTTAATTATTGCTTTAGTATCCTTTGGGAAACATGATCCTCCATATGCTGGTCCTGCTCTCAAGAAACGACCTCCTATACGTTTATCAAGTCCCATACCTATTGATATATCCTCAATATTAATATTTGTTTTTTCACACAGATTAGCTAGTTCATTTATAAATGTAATTTTTGTTGCTAAAAAAGCATTTGAAGCATATTTGATTAATTCTGCTGCTCTTCTTGATGTGTTCAGATATTGAGCACCTTTAGAAATTAATGGCGCATACAATGCTTTAAGTATTTTATTTGATTTAATATCATTAGTTCCAACCACAACTCTATCAGGAAAAATAAAATCTCTAATAGCTTCTCCTTCCCTCAAAAATTCAGGATTTGAAACTATTGAAAAATTTTTTTTTTTATTTTTTTTTCGAATAATTTTTTCAATTTCATCACCAGTTGTGACAGGTACAGTTGATTTAGTAATTATTATTTTAAATTTATTTATTGATTTTCCAATTTGTTTTGCAACATTATATACCTGACTAAGATCAGCGTTGTTTCCACCTTTTTTTGTAGGGGTGCCAACGCATATAAAAATTATATCAGATTTTTTAACTGAGTCTTTAAGATCAGTTGAAAAATTGAGTCTTTTATTTCTGTAATTTTTTAACACCAATTCTTCTAATCCTGGTTCATAAATAGGTATCTTTCCTTTTTTTAATGAATTAATTTTATTTTGATCTTTATCAACACAAATAACGTTGTTTCCTAAATCAGCAAAACAAACACCGCTAACAAGACCTACATAGCCAGTTCCAATCATACAAAGTTTCATAATTTAGCTATCTCCAATGAAGATTTGATATATCCATGCATTGTTCCGCAATCTAAATATTTGCCTTCAAAATTATGGCCGATAAATTTATTATTTTGTTTTATCAAAGTTCTAATAGCGTCTGTAATATGAATTTCCCCACCCTTACCTTTTTTTTGATTTTTTAAAATACTAAAAATCTTTTTTGGCAAAATGTATCGACCTATTACTGCATTATTTGAAGGGGCATCTTTTATATTAGGTTTTTCAACTACGTCTTTGACAAAAAAGTTTTTTTTATCTATATTTTTTTCTTTCATATAAATTCCCCATCTATTAACTGTCTTTCTTTGGACTTTCATACTTGCCATAACAGAACAATTTTTCTTTTTATGAATTGATATCATAGCTTTTGAACAATTTTTTTTTATTATAAGGTCGTCTGGTAATAACATTAAAAAAAAATTATCTTTTATCTTGCTTTTTGTTTTGTAAACTGCATCACCTGTTCCTAATGGTGTATTTTGATAAACAAATTTTATTATATTTTTATATTTTTTAATTTTTTTATATTCCTCTATTACCCTTTTATCTTTTTTTTTTTTTATTATTTTTTTAAAAAAAGAATCGTTATAAAAATATTTTTTTATAATTTTTTTTTTATTTGATATAATGAAGATTACTTCTTTAATGCCAGCCTCTATACATTCATCTAGTATATATTCAACACCTGGCTTACCATTCATAGGTAGAAGTTCTTTTGCAAAAACACTAGTAAGAGGCAAAAGTCTTGTGCCTAATCCTGCTAATGGTATTATGGCTTGTTTAATCATTGTGCGTTGTAATATTTAATGGCTATCATAAATGATAATATTTAAAAGTATTAATAAATTAAAAGAAAAAGTTAATATTATGGCAAATATTGGCTTTGTGCCAACAATGGGATCGCTTCATAAGGGCCATATTGCTTTAATAAAAATCTCAAAACAAAGATGTAATAAAACACTTGTTAGTATTTTTGTAAATCCATCACAATTTAATAAAAAGACAGATTATCGAAAGTATCCACGAAACTTAAATAATGATCTTAAAATCTTAAAAAAATTAAAAGTTGATTATGTATTGGTACCCAAAATAAAGGATATTTATAAAACTAAAAAGCAAATGAAAATTAAGCTAAAAAAAAAAGATAAAGTTCTTTGCTCAAAATGTAGACCTGGCCATTTTGAAGGCGTTTTAGGAGTAATTTCAATCTTTTTAAAAAATATTAGAGCAAAATTTATGTTTTTAGGTAATAAAGACTTTCAGCAAGTTTATCTAGTAAAAAAATATTTAGGAAAAAAATTTAAAACAAAAATAATTAATTGTAAAACTATTAGATTTAAAAATTCACTTGCTTATTCTTCAAGAAATAAACTGCTTACAAAAAAATATTTAAATAATGGAATTGCTATATCAAAAATAATTAAAAATTTTCATTATAAAATAACTAAAGATTTTTCTAAAATAAAAGAAATTGAAAATATTAGATATAAAATTTCTAATATTTGTTCTCAAATTGAATACTTGGAAATTAGAAATAAAAATAATCTTACAACTAATATAAATAAAAAAAATTTTAAAATTTTTATAGCTTATTATTTAGGAAATATAAGACTTATTGATAATTTTTAATTATAAAAAAAGAAAGCGCCTACACCTAAAAAAGATAAAAATCCAATTACATCAGTTATTGTTGTGACAAAAACACTTGATGCTATAGCTGGATCAATATTGAACTTTTTTAAGGTAATTGGTACTAAAATTCCAAATAGACCTGCTACAATCATATTTAAAACCATTGATATAGAAATAATCAAAGACAATGTAAGGTCATTGAACCATATATGAACAACAATCGCACTAATGATTGCAAAAATGACTCCATTTAAAATCCCTATGGAAAACTCTTTTATTACATTCTGACTGAAGTTATTTTTAGTTAATTCATTTGTGGCAATACTTCTGATGGTTACAGCTAATGTTTGCATACCAGCGTTACCACCCATAGATGCTACGATTGGCATTAAAACTGCTAGCGCCACTACTTTTTCAATATCTTCCTGAAAAAAACCTATAACCACTGAGGCAATTATTGCAGTAAACAAATTTAATAGAAGCCAATTAAATCTTCTTTTTGTTTTTTTTAAAATTCCATCTGTAATTTCTTCATCACCAACACCTGCTAGTCTTAACGCATCTTCCTCAGCTTCCTCTTTAAGAACTGTTAAAACGTCATCACTTGTAATCATGCCAACAAGTTTATTGCTTTTATCAACCACACATGCAGAATTTAAATTATAATTTTCAAATAAATGGCCAACTTCTTCTCTATCCATATCAACAGGTATTAAAAGTTGTGATTCATTCATTATAGAAATCATTTTTGAATCTCTTGGTGTTCTAAGTACCTTTGAAGATGGGACAGTTCCAATTGGTTTAAATTCACTATCAACGATGAAAATTTCTAAAAATTCTTCCGGTAAATCTTTATTTTCTCTCAAGTAATCGATGGTCTGACCTACTGACCAATTACTCGGTATTGCTGTGAATTCTCTTTGCATTATTCTAGCAGCTGAGTCTTCTGGGTAGCTTAAACTTTCTAATAATACAAATCTATCTTTTGGTGGCAACGATCCTAGTATATCATTTTTATTTTTCTCTTCTAAATTTTCCAAAATCTTAATAGCATCGTCAGACTCTAAATTCTTTAGAATGTCTACTATTGTATCTTTTGATAAATATTTAATTATTTCTGTTTGAATAGACTCGTTTAGTTCAACAAATACTTGTGGTTCAAGTTTAAAATTATTGAGTTTTATTAAATTTTCCCTATCTGTTTCATTTAAATGTTCAATAATATCAGCAGCATCAGATGGGTGCATTTCTTTAAATGAATTTGTTATAAAAACAGCGTCATTATTCGAAATCTTTTCAGTTACTACTTTGATATACTCTTTATTAAATTCAAAGTTAACTTTTTTATCTTTAATTTTTTTTACTATGGTCATAAAATTCTATAATTAAATTATATGCCTTATTAATGCATAATTAATATAATACAAATATTTAATGAGAATTAAGATCAAAATATCAAGAAAACCTGTAGAATATGATAAAGCAATTAGATATCTAGAAAAAAAAGTTCAAACATTAAGTGGCCAAAAAGCGGATGAATTATTATGGATATTAAGTCATCCAAACACATATACAGCTGGGATCTCCGCTAATAGTGACGAAATATTAGATAAAAGTATTAATATTGTAAACACAAACCGTGGTGGTAAAATTACATGGCATGGAGAAGGTCAAAAAATATTTTATTTTGTAATAAATTTATCAAATAGAGGTAAAGATATACGGAAGTTTGTAGGTTTAATTGAAAAGACAATTATAGATACTCTTAAAGAGTATAAAATTAAATCATTTTCAGATAAGAAAAATATTGGCATCTGGGTAAAAAAAGATAAAAAAATTAAAAAGATAGCAGCGATTGGCATTAGGGTTAAAAAGTGGATTGCTTACCATGGTTGCTCGATCAATATTAACAATGACTTAAAAAAATACGATAAAATTATCCCGTGTGGTATTAAAAATAGAGGAGTGACTAACCTTAATGAAATCAAAAAGCAAAACTATAAAAATTTCAACAATGTTTTCATTAAAAATTTTTTAAAAAATTTAAAATCTTAATCTTTTAATTTTTAGATATTTTTCAAAATATGAGGGTACAGGGGCCTTAAAAGTATATTTTTTTTTATTTATCATAAATTTAATTTGGCTTGAATGAAGCATTAAATTTTTATTTTTATTCAAATCAATTTGATTTTCAAGATTATACTTATTATCACCAACTATTGGATGTCCTAATATCAACAGTTGCTTTCTCAATTGATGTTTGCGACCAGTAATTGGTTTCATTTCAACAAGTGTACATAATGCATTTTTATCAATTACTCTAAATAATGTTTCAGCATTTTCATTAATTTTTTTGTTATTATCATAACGAACTAGAGTGTTTTTTAGTATTCCTTTGTTATTGTTAATAGATCCATGACACAAAGCTAAATATGTTTTATGAACTCTTCTAAGCCTAAACAGTGTAGTTAGTAATTGTGCTGATTTTCTATTTTTTGCAATTAAAAATATCCCCGATGTATCTTTGTCTAATCTATGAACCGAATATGGTTTAGTATTTTTAAAAATCTTACTATCTCTGAATATATCTATTAAATTTTTTTTTGATTTTGTTCCACCTTGTACTGAAATACCGGAGTCTTTATTTATAACAACAAAATCTTCATTATCCTCTATTATCAATTTTTCATTTGATTTAATTATTCTTTTAGAGGGCCTATAAGATTTTATATTTTTAGTTATATTTTCATGAAAATTAATATTAAAAAACATTAATTTATCATTAATTTTGACTCTTTGAGAGCTTTTAATTTTTTTATTATTAAGCTTTATTTTTCCATTCCTTAAATTTTTTTCTATTAAACCTTGTGGTATATCCTTGATTGTTTTTTTTATAAATCGATCAATTCTCATATCTGAAAATTGCTCGTCTACTTTAAAGATTTTTATCATTAAAATGATAAGTCTGTTCTAGGCTGTGGCTACTTTCTTCTCTTCTTTTTTTGGTTTAACTGCAGCTTTAGATGCGTCGTCCTTCTTTTTATCGACTTTTTTAGCTTCTATATCTCTATCTACAAATTCAATAATCGCTACTGGCGCTTTGTCCCCATATCTAAAACCAGCTTTTATAATTCTAGTGTACCCACCACTTCTTTTTTCATATCTTTTTGATAAAGTTTTAACCACTTTAGAAGTTGATTTTTTATCTTGAAGCTTTGAAAAAAGGATTTTTTTATTTTTTAAACTATCCTTTTTTCCTAAAGTTATAATTTTATCTGCCTCAGGTTTTAAAACTTTTGCTTTGGGAAGGGTTGTTTTAATTTGCTCATATTTAATAAGTGAATTTAGCATATTTTTTATCAATGCTTTTCTATGCTCTGATGTTCTGTTAAGCTTTTTATTAGCAAATCTATGTCGCATTTATATAGCTTCCTCAAGCTTTTTAGACAACTCTGCAATATTGTCTGGAGGCCAGTTTGGTATTTCCATTCCTAGATATAAAGACATGCCAGTTAATACTTCTTTAATCTCATTTAAAGATTTTCTACCAAAATTTGGTGTTCTTAGCATTTCTCCTTCTGATTTTTGAACCAGATCTCCAATATAAATAATATTATCATTTTTAAGACAATTCATTGATCTTACTGATAATTCTAACTCATCAACTTTTCTTAAAAGATTTTTATTAAATTCAGGTTCTGTGGGCTGTTCTCTAACTAAAACCTCTTGTGGTTCATCAAAATTAACAAACATTCCCAGTTGGTCTTGAAAAATTCTTGCAGCATAAGCAACGGCGTCCTCTGCAGAAATTGAACCATTTGTCTCGATTTCCATAGTAAGCTTATCGTAGTCAAGAGCCTTACCTTCTCTAGCCGTACTTATTGAATAAGAAACTCTTTTAACTGGGCTAAATAAAGAGTCGATAGGAATTAAGCCTAGTGGAGGATCATCTGGTTTATTCATATCTGCTGATACATATCCTTTACCAGTGCCAACGTTCATTTCCATATGGAAATTAGTATTTTCATCTAAGTTACAAATTACTAATTCTGGATTTAGAATTTCAATATCAGTTACAGGTACTATATTTGAGGCTTTAATTTCCCCAGGTCCTTTGGCGTCTAAAATTAATTTTTTATTTACATCTGAATGATTTTTTAATGCAAGTGATTTTATATTTAATACAATATCAGTTACATCTTCTCTAACTCCTTTAATTGAACTAAACTCGTGTAAAACACCATCAATTTGAATTGAAGTTACTGCTGCACCTCTAATAGATGATAAAAGAATCCTTCTAAGTGAATTCCCTAAAGTTAATCCATAACCTTTTTCTAGAGGTTCAGCGATTATTTTAGCGTAAGATTTATCATCACTTAATTTAATCTCAAGTTTAGGTGGTTTAATTAAAGATTTCCAGTTTTTAGTATTTACATTTGTACTTTCCATTATACTCTCCTTTTTTTGGGTGGTCGCGTTCCATTGTGTGGCATGGGTGTTGTGTCTTTAATAGATAAGATTTTAAATCCTCTGGCTTGAAGCGCTCTTAATGCAGTTTCTCGTCCAGATCCAGGACCTTTAATCTCAACAGTCAAGGTTTTCATTCCGTATTCCAAAGCTTTTACAGCAGCAGAGTCTGCAGCAACTTGCGCTGCATAAGGAGTTGATTTACGCGAGCCCTTAAACCCTTTTTGTCCTGCAGATGACCATGAAACAACATTACCACTATTATCAGAAATAGATATTATAGTATTGTTAAATGTTGATAGAACAAATGCTTTACCGTTTAAAATATTTTTTTTAACTTTTTTTTTCTTCGAATAAGAGCTTTTTTTGGAACTTTTCGTTTCCGTATCTTTTTGGTTTTCTTTTTTTTCTAATTTTTCTTTACTCATATATTTATTTCTTTAACGGAGTAAGTTTCTTGCCTGCTATCGCAATAGCCTTACCTTTTCTTGTTCTTGCATTACATCTGGTTCTCTGACCTCTAACTGGAAGTTTTTTTCTATGTCTTGAACCTCGATAACATGCTAAATCAATTAATCTTTTGATGCTAAGAGAAGTTTCTCTTCTTAAGTCACCCTCAACTGTAAAATTTTTATCAATATATTCCCTAATTTTTAAAATCTGCTCATCAGTTAATTGATTGACTCTTTTATCTTTTGGAATTTCAAGATCTTTACATATTTGGTTCGAAAATTTATCACCTATACCATGTATATATGTAAGCCCAACCTGGACAATTTTATTTTGTGGTATGTTTACACCTGCAATACGAGCCATAATATGTGTTAAAAGATAGCCTTTTATATAAGAAGTTTATTTAATGTCAATGTGTTAAACCCCAATAATTTCGTCAATTTTGATACTAATATCAGCAATTTCCATTGCTCCATTAAGCTCATGATAGTTTTCATTTTTTGAGTAATAATCCAACACAGGTTTCGTGTTTTTCATATAAGTATCATATCTTTTTAAAATAATTTGGTCATCATCATCTGACCTTTTCTCTAAAATTTTTCTTTTCTCAATTCTTTTTATTATTGCATCTTTATTTACATTTAGAAAAAAAATATGTTTAATTTTTTGATTTGATTTAGTTAGCAAATTTTCTAAATTTTTAATTTGATTAGTTGTTCTTGGATATCCGTCAAAAATAAGTTTATCTTTTTTAGTAGGGTCAAAAATTATATTTTCAAGTAGTTTATTAACTATTTGATCATCAACAAATTTTCCATCATTCATATTATTTATAATTTTTTTTCCTATTTCTGTATCTCTTTTTATTTCCTCTCTTAACATGTCTCCCGTAGAAACTTGAAAACTATTTAATTTTTTTACCAAATATTTGGCCTGAGTTCCTTTTCCAGCGCCAGGCGGACCAAAAATAATTATATTCACTTATTTACCAAACTTTGTTTTTTTTATTAATTGCTCGTATTGTGAACTCATTAGTCTAGTTTGAATTTGTGTAACTGTATCAATCGCAACAACAACAACGATCAATATTGATGTACCACCTAAGTAGAATGGTATAGGATAATTAGCAATTAAAAATTCTGGCATTAAACAAACAAGTGTCAAATATAAAGCTCCAATTGTTGTTAGTTTTGTCAAAATATTATCAATATAAATAGCTGTGCTTTCACCAGGTCTTATCCCGGGCACAAAACCACCATATTTTCTTAAGTTTTCAGCTGTCTCATTAGGATTAAAAACTATTGATGTATAAAAAAAAGTAAAAAATATAATGCCTGACGCATAAAGCAACATATAAAGCGGTTGTCCTTGCGAAAAGTATGATGAGAAATTTAAAAAAGTCTCATTCTTTGAAAAATTAAAGTTTGAAAAAGTGACAGGTAAAAGTAGAAGTGCTGATGCAAAAATTGCCGGTATAACTCCTGCAGAATTAATTTTTAATGGCAAATGAGAAGAGTCACCACCATACATTTTGTTACCCATCTGTCTTTTAGGGTAATTTATTAAAATTTTTCTTAATGCTCTCTCCATGAAGACAATAAATATTATAGTTCCAATCAAAATAACTAATATTAGAAAAATCATAAATCCGGAAATTGCGCCAGTTTTTCCTAACTCAAATGTGGTAACTAAAGCTCTAGGTATTTCAGCTACTATTCCAGAAAAAATGATTAATGAGATACCATTTCCTATACCTCTTTGCGTAATTTGTTCTCCTAACCACATCAAAAACATTGTGCCTGCTACAATAGTAGTAACTGTTGATATTTTAAAGAAAGCACCCGGGTTAATAACTAAATTAGCAGAAGACTCTAATCCTACTGCTAAGCCATACCCTTGTATAGTTGCCAAAAGCACAGTACCATACCTCGTAATTTGTGTAATTTTTTTTCTTCCAATTTCACCTTGATTTTTAAGATTCTTAAAATACTCTGATACACCAGTTAACAACTGTACGATAATTGATGATGATATGTAGGGCATTATACCTAAGGCAAAAATTGCCATTCTACTTATTGCACCACCTGCAAAAACATTGAACATTCCAAGAAGACCTTGCTGATTTCCTTCCATCATGTTTTGAAGTTGCCCGGGATCAATGCCTGGCAAGGGTACAAAAGTACCTAATCTATAGATTGATAATATTAAAATAGTGAATATTATCCTGTTTCTTAAATCATTAGAAGTTGCTGTAGAACTCATTAATTATTTCTTAATTTTAATGGTACTTCCATTTTTTGACAATTTTTCTTTTACTGCACTAGATACAAAATCGACTTCTAATATGATTTTATCTTTGAGTTCACCATTTCCTAAGATTTTAAGTTTTTTTACTTTTTTATTCAAAATTTTTAGTTTTTTTAGTAAGTCAACATTAATTGTTTCAGTATTCTTAATTCTATTCTTGTCAATATATTCTTGAATATTTTTTAAATTTAATTTTGCAAGTTTTGTTCTTGTTATCGGATTAAAACCTCTTTTTGGCAATCTTCTATATAATGGCATCTGTCCACCCTCAAAACTTTTAATTGCTACACCTCTTCTGGATTTTTGTCCTTTATGACCTCTGCCAGATGTTTTTCCTTTTCCTGAACCTATCCCTCTGCCTGGGCGTATTTTTTTTATTTTTACAGAGTTTGTTGAATTTAAATACATATCACCCTCTTTTTTCAATTATCTCAGAAATTTTTTTATTTCTTATATTAGAAATTTGTTTAGGTGAAGTTTGTTTTGATAATGCTTTCATACAAGCTCTAATAACATTATGTGGATTTGCTGTTCCTAGAGACTTAGCAACTATATCTTTAATACCCAGTACCTCGCATACAGCTCTCACAGGTCCTCCAGCAATAATCCCAGTTCCTTTCGGGGCAGCTCTCATTTTAATTTTTCCAGCACCGTCTTTGCCATAAATATCATGGTGAATAGTTCTACCTTCTCTAAGTGGAATTTGAGTTAGGTTTCGTCTTGCAAGCTCGTTTGCTTTTTTAATTGCATCTGGCACTTGTTTTGCTTTGGCATGCGCAACACCTATTTTACCGTTTTGATTTCCTACAACAACTAGTGCTGAGAAACCAAATCTTCTTCCACCTTTAACCACTTTGGTAATTCTATTTATATGCACTAGCTTTTCTATAAAATCGTTATTCTTTTCCATAATTAAAATTTCATCCCATTTTTTCTAAGCGTTTCTGCAAATGTTTTAACTCTACCATGATATTTGTATATTCCTCGATCAAAATAAATGTTTGTAATTTTTTTTTCCTGCGCCTTTTTAGCGAGCTTTTCAGCGACCATCATGGAAATTTCTGTTTTATTTTTTTTTATATTTTTTATATCTTTTTCCTCTGATGAAGCTGAAAGTAAAGTTTTTTGACTCAAATCATCTATTATTTGGGCTGAAATATTTTTTGAAGACCTATAAATACTCAATCTTAATCTATCTCTACTAGAAACTTTTTTAAGTTTATTTCTAATTCTATATTTTCTTCTCACGAATGAAGTTAATTTCATTATTTCTTTTTCCCTTCTTTCCTTAATATATATTGTCCTTTTTCTTTAATACCTTTGCCTTTATAAGGTTCTGGTGGTCGCAGAGATTTAATTTTTGAGGCGGTCATACCAACTTCTTGTTTGTCTATGCCAGATATTTTAATAGTAGTTTGTTTTTCAACAGTGATTTTAATACTTTTAGGTATATCAAAATTAATATCATGACTAAATCCAAGTTGTAAATTTAATATATCACCTTTTAATGAAGCTCGATATCCAACTCCTACAAGTTCAAGGGTTTTTTCATAACCAGTATGAGCACCTTGAATTGCATTATTTATTAAACTTCTTTTCATACCCCATAATCTCTTTGAGTTTTGATCTAATTTTTTGGGCTTAATCTTTACTTCTTTACCATCCAAGATTTCAAGGTTGAAATTTTCAACATCGAAAGGAACTGTTTTTTTACCAAAAGGACCCTCAACATTAAAATTATTTCCTATTAATGCAACTTTTACTTTATCGGGTATTGTTATATTTATTTTTCCAATCTTTGACATTAAAAAACCTTACAAATTATTTCTCCACCTATTTTTTGTTTTCTTGCATTCACGTCAGTCATTACACCTTTCGGTGTTGAAATTATAGCAATCCCTAAACCATTATTTATTTTAGGTAGACTCTCTGCGCTAGAAAAAATTCTTCTACCAGGCTTTGAAACTCTTTCAATAACGTTTATAACTGGGTTTCCAAGGTTATATTTTAAGTCTATAACTAATTCAGATTTGCCCTCCTTCTCAATTATTTTAAAGTCCAAGATAAATCCTTCCTCTTTTAATACTTCCGCTATTTTAATTTTAAATTTAGATGAAGGAAGACTTACTTTTTTTTGACTTCTAAGCTGTGAATTTTTAATTCTTGCTAACATATCTCCAATTGGGTCGCTCATGCTCATAATTTTTCCTTTCTACCAGCTAGATTTAACCATGCCAGGTATTTTTCCTTCCAAACCTAATTTTCTTAATGCTATTCTTGATATTTTTAACTTTCTATAAACACCATGAGGTCTTCCAGTTATTTGACAACGATTCATAACTCTATTTTTGGCAGAATTTCTCGGCATTTTTGATAATTTTTGCTGAGCTTTAAATCTTTCTTCCAAAGAAAGTTTTTTATTCATTATAATTTTTTTTAGCTTCTGTCTTTTTGAAAAATATTTGTTAGATAACTTCATTCTTCTATTATTTTTATTTATAGCACTTAACTTGGCCATATTTAGTTACTCCTTTCAGATTTAAATGGAAAATTCAATTTTTTTAACAATTCTAGACTATGATTTTTATCAGTTGATGAAATATTAATTGTTATATCAAGACCTCTTATTTTATCTACTTTATCAAAATTTACTTCAGGAAAAATTATATGTTCCTTAACACCAAATGAGTAATTTCCAAATTTATCAAAACCTGAAATAGATAAACCTCTAAAATCTTTTATTCTTGGTAAAGCAATATTTACTAATCTGTCAATAAATTCATACATTTTATCTTTCCTTAAAGTAACTTTTAAACCTGCATTTGAATTTTTTCTTGTTTTAAAGTTTGAAATTGATTTTTTAAATTTTGTAGATACAGGTTTTTGACCTGTTATTTTCGACAAATCTTCCTCACAAGATTTTAAAATTTTATTATCATTGCCATCTACACCAAGACCCATATTGATAACAACTTTATTCACTTTGGGAACCATAAGGCTATTTTTTAATCCAAATTTATTTTTTAAATCATTTTGAATTTCTTTTTTATATAAGTCTTTCAACCTTGGTATCATTTTTTAACTTTCTCTTTAGGTTTAATTTTTGTTTTTTTTATTTCGTTTATAATTGATAAATTTGATAAATTTATGAAATTTTCTTTTTCAAAAATACCACCTTTTTTTTCTTTAGTTGTTTTTACATGTTTTTTAATGATATTCAGACCTTTTACTTTTGCTCTATATTTAGGCCTATCAATTTCAATTATCTCTCCTTCTTTGTTTCTATCCTTGCCTGCTAAAACTTTTACTTTTGTCCCTTTTTTCAAACTCATTATAAAACCTCCGGTGCCAATGAAATTATTTTCATTTGACCTCTACTTCTTAACTCACGAGTTACAGGTCCAAAGATTCTTGTTCCTACTGGTTCGCCTTTATCGTCTACCAATACCGCAGCGTTATTATCAAATTTTACTTTGGATCCATCATCTCTATGTATTCCTTTTTTTACTCTAACAACCACTGCTTTGTGAACTGATCCTTTTTTTACCTTGCCTTTTGGTAAAGCTTCCTTTACTGCAATAACTATTGTGTCACCAATACTTGCGTACCTTCTTTTTGAGCCACCCAAGACTTTAATACACTCGATTCTTTTAGCACCAGTATTATCTGCAACCTGTAATTCTGTTTGTATTTGAATCATTTTTTTTCCTGCAAAACCTCAAATTTTTTATTTTTTGAATAAGGTTTGCTTTCTACAATTGAAACCTTATCTCCAATTTTAAATCTATTTTCCTCATCATGGGCACTATATTTTTTTTTACTTTTAACAACTTTTTTAAATAAAGGATGTTGATATTTTCTCTCTACCATTACTTTGATAGTTTTATTTTCTTTATCACTTACAACAATACCGTTTAATATTTTTTTAGGCATTAACTTTCCTATCTATTATAAATTTAAGTCTTGCAATATTTTTCTTTGTTATATTTATTTTTGAAGGATTGGGAATTTGACCATTTATCTTTTGAAATCTTAGATTAAAAAGATCTTTTTTTAATTTATCTAAATCTTTCAAAGCTTGTTCTTTAGTAATTTTTTTTGTGTCTTTTTTTTTCATTAAGTTAATCTTCTTATAAATTTTGTTTTTATTGGTAATTTTGCTGATGCCTTATATAAAGCTTCTTTTGCTATTTGCTCAGAAACACCATCCACTTCAAATAATATTCTTCCAGGTTTCACTCTGCAAGCCCAAAACTCTGGTGATCCCTTGCCTTTACCCATTCTTACCTCTGTAGGTTTTTTAGAGACCGGTATATTTGGAAATATTCTTGTCCAAACTCGGCCTTGTCTTTTCATATGTCTTGTAAGAGCTACTCGTGCAGCTTCTATTTGTTTTGATATTATTCTATCTGGTGACATAGCTTTTAATCCGAAAGATCCATAATTCATAAAATTACATCTTGATGCATTTCCGTGTATTCTTCCTTTGTGTGCTTTTCTAAATTTTGTTCTTGTAGGCTGTAACATAATTATTTTTTATTTGTCTCCTGACTGAATTCTCTAGTAAATATTTCTCCTTTATAAATCCAAACTTTAATACCAATTATTCCGTACGTAGTTAAAGCTTCAGCTTCTGCATAGTCAATATCCGCCCTCAATGTATGAGAAGGAATACTTCCATCTCTTAACCATTCGGTTCTGGCAATTTCATTTCCTCCTAATCTTCCACTTACAGATACTTTAATTCCTTTAGCCCCCAGCCTAAGAGCTGATTGCATTGATCTTTTCATTGCTCTTCTATATGAAACTCTTTTCACTAATTGTTGAGCTATGTTTTCAGCTACTAAATAGCTATTTGTTTCAGGTTTTTTTACCTCTTTAATATTTAGATTAACTTCATTTTTTGTTAAACCAGAAAGTTTATTTTTAATTTTTTCAATATCGCTCCCTTTTTTACCAATAACAAAACCGGGTCTTGAGGTATAAATAGTTACAAAACATTTCTTGCTTGTTCTCTCAATCATTACCTTTGATACTCCTGAATTTATAACATTCTTTTTTATGTATTCTCTTATTTTAAAATCCTCTATAAGATAATTTCCAAAATTCTTTTTGCTTGCATACCATACGGAGTCCCATCCTCTATTAATTCCCAATCTTAAACCTACTGGATTAACCTTTTGACCCATGTTTTTCCTCAATTTTTTGTTTTTCTGTTAATACTATAGTTAAATTTGAAATAGGTTTTTTAATTGGTGCAGCTCTTCCTTTAGCACGGGCTCTAAACCTTTTCATGATCACTTGCTTGCCGCAGTAAGCTTCTTTAACAATAAGTTTATCGATATCATATTGGAAGTTATTCTCAGCATTTGCTATTGCAGACGATAACGTTTTTTTTACATCATTTGAAATTCTTTTATCAGAAAAAGATAGATCCCTTACAGCAACGTCAACTTTTTTTCCAACTATGGATCTTAATATAGGCTTAAGTTTTCTTGTGCTAGATCTTACACTTTTGTTAATAGATTTAACAAGTTTTTCTGATTTATTTTCTTTTGTTGCCATTCTTATTTTTTCACCTCAGGTTTGTCGCCGCCAGTTTCTTTTGCTTTTTTATCTGCTGGAGTATGACCAAAAAATTGTCTAGTTGGTGCAAATTCACCAAATTTATGTCCAACCATGTCCTCTGAAATGGTTATAGGTATAAATTTTTTACCATTATAAATTAAAAAACTTATTCCCACGAAATCAGGTATAATCGTTGATTTTCTTGACCAAATTTTAATTGGTTTTTTGTTTGGTTCGCTTTTCTGCTTATCCACTTTCTTGATAACACTTTCTTCTACAAATGGTCCTTTCCAAATTGATCTAGCCATAATTATCTATTTTTTTTTGCCTTTCTTCTTGTTATTATAAATCTATCGGTTCTTTTGTTATCTCTAGTTTTTAATCCTTTTGCTGATTGACCTGTTGGCGACACAGGATGTCTTCCTCCAGCTGATTTACCTTCACCACCTCCATGTGGATGGTCAACAGGGTTTTTTACAACACCCCTTGTGTGAGGTCTTATTCCTAGCCACCTTGATCTTCCCGCTTTACCAATTTTTATATTTTTTTGATCTGGGTTTGATAAAACTCCAATTGTTGCCATGCATCTTGAGTTAATTTTTCTAACCTCGCCAGAAGTCATTTTAATCAATGAGTAATTTCCATCTACGCCGGCAATACTTACAGAGGTTCCTGCAGATCTAGCTATTTTTCCACCTGCGCCTGGTTGTAACTCAACATTATGTATCTCGATACCTGTGGGGATATCCTGCAGAGGCATACAATTTCCATTTTTTATTTCAATATTTGAACCATTTTGTATCTTGTCACCAACTTTAATTTTTTGTGGTGCTAGGTAATAAAACTGCTTACCATCCTCAAATTTTACTAGCATTATATGACAAGATCTATTTGGATCGTATTCTATTCTTTGTATTTCACCAATGGAGTTAAATTTTCTTCTATAAAAATCTATATTTCTATATTTCTGTTTATGCCCCCCACCATGATTTTTTGAAGTAATTCTTCCATAATTATTTCGACCTTTAGATGAGTTATTTACTGATGTTAAAGGCTTAAAGGGCTTGCCTTTCCATAAATTTGATCTGTCAATAAGAACTGTTCCTCTTGTTGACTTTGTATACGGTTTAAAAGATTTTAATGCCATAATTAAATACCTGTTGTTAGATCAATAGTTTGACCTTTTTTAAGAGTTATAATCGCTTTCTTATATCCTTTAACTTTTACTTTTCTACCTCTGGAAATTTTATTTCTTGAGTGTTTGTTAATAATATTTACTTTTGTTACATTAACCTTAAATATTTTTTCTATATTTTTTTTAATAACTTTTTTATTTGAAGAATTGGGAACTTTAAATACTATTTTATTTTGTTCAGATAAATTTGTAGATTTTTCTGTAACTATAGGTGAAATTATTTTATCGTAAATATGAAACTTATGCATACTTTTTTTCCAATTCTCTCATAGAAGTTTCTGTAAAAATGATTTTTTTAAACTTAATAACATCGTAGCTACTAAAATGATTTACATCGGTTACCTTTACATTTGGTATATTCTTAATAGATCTAATAATTTTATCTTTAGAAATTTTATCTAAAATAATTAGAGAATTGTGAGCCTGAAATTTTCGCAAAATTTTATTCATTTCTTTTGTTTTAGTAATTTCATTTTTAAAGTCTGAAAAAATTATTAAATTTTTATTATTATTTTTTTCAGTTATTAGTGACGAAATACTTTTTTTTTTTTCACTTTTATTTATTTTTCTAGTTTTATATTTATCCTCACCTTTTGGTCCATGAGCTATACCACCACCAACAAAAATCGGGGCTTTTCTACTAGCATGTCTAGCATTACCTGTACCCTTTTGTGCATAGATTTTTGATGTAGAGCCAATAATTTCATTTTTTTGTTTTGTTTTTGCTTTTCTTCCTTTGTAATTAGCATTTGTTTTGTATAGCAAACTACTAACTAATTTTTTATTAATCTTTGCTGACACTATTGAGTCTAATATTTCAATTGTATCTTTTTTCCCATCTAAGTTTATTTTATCAATTTTCATATTATTTCTTTTTCTTTTCTGGAATTTTTTTTAATTTTTCTAAAGCCTCTACTTTTTCTTTTGTTGTAAGTTTGCTTATATTTTTTACTGATTTTTTTACCAATACCTCAGAATTTTTTGCCCCTGGAATTGAGCCCTTAATAAATAAAAGATCGTTTTCCAAATCTGACTTAATAATTTCTATATTTTGCATTGTTCTTACTTTATCGCCCATGTGACCAGCCATTTTTTTTCCTTTAAATACCTTACCTGGGTCTTGTCTTTGACCAGTTGATCCGTGTGATCTATGAGATACTGAAACACCGTGAGTTGCTCTTAGCCCACTAAAGTTATGCCTTTTCATTCCTCCAGCAAAACCTTTTCCGATCGTCTTCGACTTAACATCTACAAATTTTATATCCTTGAATATTTCCAAACCAAATTCGTTTCCTGGTTTGTAATTTTCTGTATCCTTAACTCTAAACTCTTTTAATTTTTTTTTTGGTTCAGTGTTTTTTTTTGTGAAATATCCCTTCATTGATTTAGTAAGCTTAGAATTTTTTATTTTTCCAAACCCTAGTTGAATAGCATTGTATCCTCTATCTTTTTTCTCTATTACATTGATTACTCTTCCTTTTTCAATTTTTAAAACAGTGACAGGTATGGACTGTCCAGTTTTATAAAATTCTCTGGTCATTCCAATTTTTTTTCCTATTAAACCAATTTCATTCATAATTTTTAAATTTTAATTTCAACATCAACACCAGATGCCAAGTCTAGCTTCATTAAAGCTTCAACAGTCTGTGGTGTTGGTTCGATTATATCTATTAGTCGTTTGTGGGTTCTTGTTTCAAATTGTTCTCTACTTTTTTTATCTATATGTGGAGATCTTAAAACTGTATATCTCTCAATTTTTGTTGGAAGAGGTATTGGGCCTTTAATATTAGCTCCAGTTCTTTTTACTGTGTTTACAATTTCTTCTGTTGATTGATCTAAAACTTTGTTATCGTAGGCTCTTAATTTTATTCTAATATTTTGTTTCTGCATTTTTTATCCGGTTTTTTTTGTTACTTCATCTTGAACATTTTGAGGTACTTTTGCATAATGATCAAAAAACATTGAATACTGTGCTCTACCTTGCGACATAGATCTTAAATTATTAATATAACCAAACATATTAGCTAAAGGTACCATAGCAGTTATTACTGTTGCATTTCCTCTTTGCTCTTGAGTATTAATTTGACCCCTTCTACTATTAAGGTCTCCTATAACATCACCCATGTAATCTTCAGGAGTTACAACTTCAACTCTCATCACCGGTTCTAATAATTTTAAAGTTGCTCTTGTGCATGCTTCTTTAAAACATTGTCTTGAAGCTAACTCAAAAGCTAAAACACTTGAGTCTACATCGTGATGTAATCCATCTAATATTGTTACTTTGTAATCTATCAATGGAAAGCCAGCTAAAATACCATTATCTGCTACTGTCTCTACTCCTTTTTCAACACCTGGAATAAATTCTTTTGGAATAGCGCCACCTTTAATTTTGCTTTCAATTTCCCTACCTTTACCAGGTTCTAAAGGTTCCACAGAGAGTTTTACTCGTGCAAATTGACCAGCACCACCGCTTTGTTTTTTATGAGTATAATCAAATTCAGTATTTTTTTCTATTGTCTCTCTGTAGGCCACTTGAGGAGCTCCAACATTAGCTTCAACTTTAAATTCTCTTTTCATTCTATCCACAATTATATCCAAGTGTAATTCTCCCATTCCTTTAATTATAGTTTGACCAGACTCTTCGTCTGAACTTACCCTGAATGATGGATCCTCTTTTGCAAGTCTACCAAGAGCTTCGCCCATTTTTTCTTGGTCACCTTTGGTTTTTGGTTCAACAGCTATTTCAATTACTGGATCAGGAAACTCCATAGGTTCGAGTAAAACGGGGTTGTCTTCATCTGACAATGTGTGGCCTGTGATTGTATTTTTTAAACCCGCTAAAGCAACTATATCTCCAGAATTAGCCTCTTTTATATCCTCTCTCGAATTTGCATGCATTAATAGCATTCTTCCTACTCTTTCCTCTCTATCTTTTGAAGTATTATAAATGGCAGTACCTGTTTTAACTGTTCCAGAATAAACTCTAATAAATGTTAGTGATCCAACAAATGGATCGTTTGCAACTTTAAACGCAAGTGCTGAAAATGGTGCATTGTCTTCGAATTTCATTACAATATTATCTTCAGAATTAGGTTTTGTTCCATTTATTGAACCAATATCTTGTGGACTAGGAAGGTAATCTACCACAGCATCCAATAATGGCTGTACACCTTTATTTTTAAATGCTGAGCCTGTTAGAACTGGCACAAAATCAAAATTTAGACAACCTTTTCTCACACATTTGATTAAATCATCTTTAGAAATTTCATCCCCATTAAGATAGCTTTCCATAAGTTTTTCATCTTGTTCCACAGCTGTTTCTACTAATTCTTGTCTGTATTTATCGCATGAATCTTTAAGATCTGATGGTATATCTATCTCTTCCCATTCAGCACCTAGATCTTCGTTCTTCCAGACAATTGCTTTCATTTTAACAAGATCAACGACTCCTTTTAAATCAGCCTCAATTCCAATTGGAATTTGCATGACTAGAGGTTTTGCTCCTAGTCTTTCTTTAATCATATCAACACATCTAAAAAAATCTGCTCCAGTTCTGTCTAGTTTATTAACAAAACAAATTCTTGGTACTTTATATTTATCTGCTTGCCTCCACACAGTTTCAGATTGCGGTTCTACTCCAGCAACTCCATCAAATACTGCTACGGCTCCATCTAGAACTTTTAATGATCTTTCAACCTCAATTGTAAAGTCTACATGTCCAGGGGTATCTATAATATTAATTCTGTGATCTCTCCAAAAACATGTAGTTGCCGCAGAAGTAATAGTTATACCTCTTTCTTGTTCTTGTTCCATCCAGTCCATAGTTGCGGCTCCATCATGAACCTCACCTATCTTATGACTTTTACCAGTGTAGTATAAAATTCTTTCTGTCGTAGTTGTTTTTCCAGCATCTATGTGAGCCATAATACCAATGTTTCTATATTTATCTAATGTATGCGTTCTAGTCATAAATTTTTACCATCTAAAATGTGCAAATGCTTTGTTTGACTCTGCCATTTTATGTGTATCCTCTTTTTTTTTTATTGCAGAACCTCTATTTTGGTAAGCATCAAATATTTCATTAAATATCTTATCTGACATATTTTTGTCTTTTCTTTTTCTCGAAGCATCTATAAGCCATCTTAAAGCTAGAGCCTGAGATCTTTTAGCTTTAACCTCAACAGGAACTTGATATGTAGCTCCACCAACTCTTCTTGATCTTACTTCAACAGTTGGTTTGATATTATTGATAGCTTGGTTAAAAATATTTATTGGCTCGTCTTTTGTTTTTAATTTTATTTTATCTATAGCGTCATAAATTATTTTTTCTGCTACAGTTTTTTTTCCATCATACATTATAGAATTTATTAGTTTTGGTATTACAACAGACTTAAATTTTGGATCAACAATTGGAATTTTTTTGGGTGCTCTTTTTTTTCTAGACATTACTATTTACCTTTTTTAGCACCGTATTTAGAACGCTGTTGTTTTCTTGCAGTAACACCCTGGGTATCAAGGTTGCCTCTTAAAATGTGATATCTTACTCCAGGTAAGTCTTTAACACGACCTCCTCTAATCAAAACTACAGAATGCTCTTGTAGATTATGTCCTTCACCTGGGATATATGAAGTCACTTCATGCCCATTTGATAATCTAACTCTAGCAACTTTTCTAAGTGCAGAATTTGGTTTCTTGGGTGTCGTCGTATAAACTTTTACACATACACCTCTTTTCTGAGGAGATTTTTCTAATGCAGGGACTTTGTCCCTTGAAGCGGGTTTTTGTCGTCTTTTTCTTAGCAACTGGTTAATAGTCGGCATAAATTTTATATATTTTTTTGAATGAAATAAAAAACGACCAAATGTGTTGTGGCAGCGTTTAATACCCCAATGGTATTACATTCCAACCAAAAATTATCGTCAAAATACTATAGAATTTTTATTTGTCAATTCAAAAGGCTACTTGTGATTGAGTATTTTTATTGATTTACTTGGGTTTCTGAAGGTTCTGCAGATTGCTGTTCAGATAGAAATTTTTCATCATCTTTAAGAGCTTTTCTGTTCCAATCATTTTTAATACTTCCTGTTCCAGCAGGTACTAAACGTCCAACGATAACATTTTCTTTTAGTCCTTGTAGAACATCTACTTTACCTTTAATTGCTGCATCAGTTAGAACTCTTGTGGTTTCTTGGAAAGACGCTGCTGAAATAAATGACTCGGTTTGTAAAGATGCTTTTGTTATCCCCATCAAAACTCTTTCTCCTACTGCAGGTTTTTTATTATTTTTCTTTAATTCCTCATTCATGCCCTCAAATTTTATCCTGTCCACAACCTCACCTGGTAATAAACTAGAATCCCCTGAGTTTTTAACCTCAACCTTTTTGAGCATTTGTCGAAGTATAGTTTCAATATGCTTATCATTAATTACTACACCTTGAAGCCTATAAACTTCTTGAACTTGGTTAACAAAATACTCAGTCAATTCTTCTATACCTAAAATTCTTAAAATATCGTGAGGCAATGGTTGACCATCCAATAAATACTCTCCTTTTTTAATCTTCTCACCTTCGTTGAAGTTAATGTGTTTACCTTTTGGAATTAAATAATTTGAACTTACCCCGTCTTCAGACATAATAGATACTCTTTGCTTTCCTCTAACCTCTTTGCCAAATAAAACTTTTCCATCATTTTCAGCAATTATTGCGCTATCTTTTGCTTTTCTTGCCTCAAATAATTCTGCAACTCGAGGCAAACCACCAGTGATATCTTTTGTTTTAGATGTTTCTTTTGGTAAACGTGCAATTACGTCTCCTGCTGATATTTTCTGACCATCTTTTACTGACAAAATTGAATCTGGAACTAAGTAATATCTAGCTTCATTATCATCAGCTTTTTTTATTATGTTACCCTTATCATCTCTTAAAGTAATTCTTGGTTTAAGATCAGTATTTTTCGATTGTGATCTCCAATCGATAACAGATTTTGAGGATATACCAGTAGCATCATCAACAGTTTCTGATAACGATACACCATCAATCAAGTCAACAAAATTTGCTATTCCACTTTTTTCTGCAATTACAGGTGTAGTATATGGATCCCACTCACAAATTTTCGAATTTTTCTTGATCTTTTCTCCATTTTTAAAAAATAATTTTGAACCATAAGGAACTTTGTAAATTGCTATTTGAAGACCTTTGTCATCTTCTAGTGATAGCTGAGTATTTCTACCCATTACAATTGAACTTTTCTTAGAATCCTCAATTAAGTTTGTATTAATTATTTTTAATGTTCCCTCATTTTTACTTACAATTTGAGAGTCCTGTTTAATTGAAGCTGTACCACCAACGTGAAATGTTCTCATTGTAAGCTGTGTTCCTGGTTCACCAATTGACTGAGCCGATATCATTCCGATTGCTTCACCAACATGTACCATTTTTCCTCTAGATAAATCTCTTCCATAACTCTTTGCGCAAACACCTTCTTTGGATCCACAAGTTATAACTGAGTAAACTCTTATTAATTTAACACCTGCTGAATCTATTTTCTCACAACCTGCCTCATCAATCATTTCATCTTTTTTAATAATAACTTCGCCAGAAATTGGATTTTTTATGTCACTAGCAACCACTCTCCCTAATGCTCTCTCTGACAATGCTACAATAACATTTCCACCCTCAATGATTTCCGATAAAGCTATACTTCCTTTGCTTTTACAATCACAATCTTTCTTAGTTATTGTTAAATCTTGAGCCACATCACATAGTCTTCTTGTTAAATAGCCTGAATTAGCAGTTTTAAGAGCTGTATCAGCTAAACCTTTTCTGGCACCGTGAGTAGAGTTAAAATACTCTAATGCTGTTAAACCTTCTTTAAAATTTGATGTAATTGGAGACTCAATAATTTCACCAGATGGTTTTGCTATCAAGCCTCTCATACCAGCTAATTGCTTCATTTGTGCCGCAGATCCTCTAGCTCCTGAATCAGCCATCATAAAAACTGAATTTATTTTTAAACCATCTTTTGTTGTCTCAGTTGCTGATATTCTTTTCATCATTTCACCTGCAACACGATCGGTACATTTTGACCAAGCGTCTACTACTTTATTATACTTCTCACCTCTTGTAATTAAACCTTCTGAGTATTGATTTTCATAATCTGCTATAAGTTTTTTTGTTTCATCAATTAATTGAGATTTGTTCTCTGGAATAATTAAATCATCTTTACCAAAGGAAATGCCTGCTTTAAAAGCATGTTTGAAACCAAGATCTTTTAATTTATCGCAAAATATAACTGTATTTTTTTGTCCTGCAAATCTAAATACAAGATCTATTATTTCAGAAACAGTCCTTTTAGGTAAAAGTCTATCTATTAAAGAAAAATTTATATCCTTATGTTTAGGAAGTAAATTTGCTAAAAGAAATCTTCCGGCTGTACTTGTATATTTTTGATAAATCGATTTTCCATTTTCATCCACAGACTCAAATCTTGATATTATTCTAGAATGAACATTTATACTTCCCGATTCTAAACCTTGCTCTATTTCAGAGTTGTCAACAAAATATCCCTCAACTTTTTCTGTTTGATAAGGTGGTTGGGACAAATAATATATTCCTAAAATCATATCTTGGCTTGGCACAATGATTGGTTTGCCATTTGAAGGACTTAAAATATTGTTTGTTGACATCATTAAAACTCTTGCCTCTAGCTGGGCTTCTAAACTTAACGGTATGTGTACGGCCATCTGATCACCGTCAAAGTCAGCATTGAAAGCAGCACACGTTAAAGGATGCAACTCTATAGCATCTCCTTCAATTAATTTTGGTTCAAATGCTTGTACACCCAATCTATGCAAAGTTGGCGCTCTATTTAGTAAGATAGGATGTTCTCTTACAATTAGTTCAAGCGCGTCCCATACAGCATTTGTTTCTTTCTCGACTAGTTTTTTTGCTTGTTTAATAGTTGAAGCAAGACCTAGTTTATTTAATCTAGCATATAGAAAAGGTTTAAATAATTCTAAAGCCATTTTTTTTGGTAATCCACATTCATGCAATTTAAGATCAGGTCCAACAACTATTACTGATCTACCAGAATAATCTACTCTCTTTCCAAGAAGGTTTTGTCTAAATCTGCCTTGTTTACCCTTAAGCATTTCTGCTAAAGATTTCAATGGACGTTTTCCCGTTCCAGTAATAACCCTGCCTCTTCGTCCATTATCAAATAATGCATCTACAGACTCTTGAAGCATTCTTTTTTCGTTCCTTATAATTATATCTGGTGCTTTCAAATCCATTAATCTTTTTAATCTATTATTTCTATTTATTACTCTTCTATAAAGATCATTAAGATCCGAAGTTGCAAATCGACCGCCATCAAGAGGGACTAAAGGTCTTAGCTCCGGTGGAATAACCGGTATAGTTGTTAAAATCATCCATTCTGGTTTATTTCCTGTCTCTATAAAAGAGTCTATGAGCTTCAATCTTTTGATCGATCTTTCTTCGGCTACTTTGGATTTTGTTTCATTTATATTTTTTAAAAGAATTTCTTTCTCTTTATTTAAATCTATAGATTTTAATATTTCCAATATAGCTTCAGCACCTATACCTGCTGTGAATGATTCTTCGCCAAACTCCTCTTGATATTTGTTTAACTCATCCTCATTTAAAAGTTGATTTTTTTTAAGACTTGTTAGACCTGGTTCAATAACTATAAAGCTTTCAAAATATAGCACTCTCTCAACCTCTTTTAGTTTCATATCAATAGCTAATGAAATTCTGCTAGGTAGTGATTTCAAAAACCATATATGAGCAACTGGTGTTGCTAAATTTATATGACCCATCCTTTCTCTTCTTACGTTTGATTTGGTAACTTCGACTCCACATTTTTCACAAATTATTCCTCTAAATTTCATTCTTTTATATTTACCGCATAAACACTCGTAATCTTTTATAGGTCCAAAAATTCTTGCACAAAATAGTCCATCTTTTTCAGGTCTAAAAGTTCTATAATTAATAGTTTCTGGTTTTTTTATCTCGCCATAAGTCCAGGATTTTATTTTTTCTGGGCTTGCTAAAGTTATTTTTATACTACTAAAATTTTGAGCTTCAGAAATATCTGTTTCTTTAAATAAATCTTTTAAGTCTTTTTTCATTTTAATTTAACTCCACATTTAAGGCTAAAGCTTTTATTTCTTTAACTAGAACATTGAATGATTCTGGTATACCAGATTCAAAGTTTTCTTCACCTTTAACAATTGTCTCATAAACTTTCACTCTTCCTGCAACGTCATCAGATTTAACTGTCAGAATTTCTTGCAAAGTATAGGAAGCACCATATGCCTCAAGAGCCCAAACTTCCATTTCTCCAAAACGCTGCCCTCCTAACTGAGCCTTTCCACCAAGTGGTTGTTGGGTAACCAAACTGTAAGGTCCAGTTGATCGAGCATGAATTTTATCTTCTACTAAATGATGAAGTTTTAACATATATATCGTGCCCACTGTTACTTCTCTATCGAATTTCTCTCCTGTTCTTCCATCCCATAATTTTGTCTGTCCAGTTTTTGGTAGGGTTGCTAGATCAAGCATATTTGTAACATCATGCTCTTTAGCACCATCAAATACAGGTGTAGAAATCGGAACACCATTCTGTAAATTTTCACATAGATCTTTAAACTCAGTTTTTGATAATTTATCTAAATTATCTGAAAATACATCTTTTCCATACACAGATTTTAGGAAATTTGAAATTTTCTCATTTTTTTCAATTTTTTTTTGATTTTCGTTAACCAATCTTTTCATATTTTCGCCTAGCTCTGAGCAAGCCCATCCTAAGTGAGTTTCCAATATTTGCCCTACGTTCATCCTGCTAGGCACACCCAAAGGATTTAAAACTATATCTACAGGTTTACCATTTTCTCTATATGGCATATCCTCAACTGGAACAATTTTACTAACAACTCCTTTATTTCCATGCCTACCAGACATTTTATCTCCTGGACGTAATCTTCTTTTAATTGCAACAAAAACTTTTACCATCTTCATTACACTTGGTAGAAGTTCGTCACCCTGTCTAATTTTAAGAACCTTATCTTCAAATCGTTCCTGAATATCTTGTTTAGCTTTATTGTATTGATCTTTTAGTTGTTCTAACGTGTCTGATTTTTTTGAGTCATCTATAGAGATCTTTAATATTTCAGAAACGTTAATTTTTTCTATTAAATCACTAGTTATTTTGCCTCCTATATCTAATTCTTTTATTTTTTTATTAATATTTACTCCATTTAAGATTTCAGAAGCTCTTTGTTTTATACTTCTTTCAAGTATTTCTTCCTCAACTATTTTATCCTGTTGAACTGAGTCTATTTCTGCTCTCTCAATCGTTATTGATCTCTCGTCTTTTTCTATCCCATGCCTGTTAAAAACTCTAACATCGACAACTATACCTCCACTACCACTTGGCATTTTTAATGAGGTATCTGTTACATCAATAGCCTTCTCTCCAAAAATTGATCTTAAAAGTTTTTCTTCTGGGCCTGAGGCAGAGTCACCTTTTGGCGTTACTTTTCCTACAAGAATATCTCCTGGTTTAACTTCTGCTCCAATATAAACTATTCCTGACTCATCTAAATTTTTTAGAGCTTCCTCATTTACATTAGGAATATCTCTTGTTATGTCTTCCTCACCTAATTTTGTATCTCTAGCCATAATTTCATATTCTTCAATATGAATTGATGTAAAAACATCGTCTGTTACACATCTTTCTGAAATTAATATAGAGTCTTCAAAGTTATATCCTTGCCAAGGCATAAATGCGACTGTTACATTTTTTCCTAAAGCTAATTCTCCTAACTTTGTAGATGGTCCGTCTGCAATAATATCTCCTACTTTAACTTTATCTCCAACTCTAACCAAAGGTTTTTGGTTAATACATGTATTCTGATTTGATCTTTTAAATTTTTGTAAATTATAGATGTCGACACCAGATTTGGTAAAATCAGTTTCACTAATTGCTTTAATCACAATTCTTTTACCGTCTATTTTATCAACTACACCATCTCTTTTTGCTACAATTGTTACACCAGAGTCTAGGGCTACATCGCTTTCAATCCCAGTTCCCACAAGTGGAGACTCTGGTTTAAGCAATGGAACAGCCTGTCTCATCATGTTTGATCCCATAAGGGCTCTATTCGCATCATCATTCTCTAAAAATGGTATAAGTGAAGCTGCTACTGAAACTAGCTGTTTTGGAGACACGTCAATGTAATCAATATTTTCTGGTTTGGAGAGAATAAAATTTAAATTTTGTCTGCAGGAAACTAATTCTTCAGTAAATTTTCCGTTTTTATCAATTTTTGAGTTTGCTTGGGCTATAGTAAACTTTGTCTCCTCCATTGCCGACAAATATTCTATTTTATCTTCAACTATCCCGTTATTTACTCTTTTATAAGGACTTTCGATGAAACCATATTTATTAATTTTTGAGTAAGTAGATAAACTGTTTATCAAACCAATGTTTGGTCCTTCAGGTGTTTCTATTGGACATATTCTGCCATAATGGGTTGGGTGAACGTCTCTTACCTCAAAACCTGCTCTTTCTCTAGTTAAGCCCCCAGGTCCCAAAGCGGAGACTCTTCTTTTATGTGTAATTTCTGACAAAGGATTAGTCTGATCCATAAACTGAGATAACTGAGATGTTGCAAAAAAATCTTTTAGTGAAACTGTTAATGGTTTTGCATTAATTAAATCTTGCGGCATTGCTGATTCTACATCAAGAGTGGTCATTTTTTCTTTTATAGCTCTTTCCATTCTATAAACACCAATTCTTGCCTGATTTTCAACAAGCTCACCCACCGACCTTACTCGTCTGTTGGCTAAATGATCAATATCATCGATTTCATCTTTTCCATCTCTAAGGTCTAACATTTTTTTAATAATTGCTATAATGTCATCGTTTCTTAAAATAGTAATTTTATCTGAACACTCCAAACTTAATCTTGAATTCATTTTAACCCTACCGACATCTGATAAATCGTATCTGTCTGAACTAAAAAATAAATTATTAAATATCTGGGTAGCAATTTCTGTTGTTGGTGGTTCTCCGGGTCTTAAAACTTTGTAAATCTCAGTTACAGCTTCTATTTTTGTTTCATTTTTATCATTAAAAATTGTTTGAAGTAGATATGGACCTTTATTTATAGAATTCGTAGATGAAACAAATATTTGAGTAACGTTTTTTTCTAAAATTTTTTCAATAATAGTTTCATTTAATTCAGTACCAATTTTAAAACTTTCTTCTCCTAAATTTATATCTTTATGAAGATATTTTCCTACTATTGTGCTGCCTGAAACAAATATTTCTTTTAATCCATCGTTAAAAAGTTTTTTTGCTGTAAGGAAATTAATTTTTTCACCTTTTTTTACAACAACTTTTTGATTTTTGGCGTCAACTATTTCTTCTGAGAAGTTTTTAGATTTGAAAATTTCTGGATTAAATTTAGTTTTCCATTTATTTACCTTATTGTCGTAAATATATATTTCTTTATCGTAATATTCATCAACTATATCTTGTTTGGAATAACCGAGGGCTAAAAGCAAAGTTGAAACGAAAATCTTCTTTTTTCTGTCTATTCTAAAATACAAAAGATCTTTTACGTCATATTCAAAATCTAACCAGGATCCTCTATTTGGTATTACTCTACAGTTAAACAAAAGCTTTCCACTAGCATGAGATTTTCCTTTATCATGATCAAAAAATACTCCAGGACTTCTATGCATTTGGTTAACCACAACCCTTTGAACTCCATTAGTTATAAAGGTTCCACTGTTAGTCATCATAGGAACTTCCCCCATATAAACTTCTTGTTCTTTTGCAGAAAGAATTTCCTTAGTGTTATTTTCTTGATCTATTTCGTAAACCACCAATCTTAACGTACATTTTAATGCTGAGGAATATGTTAAACCCCTTTGAATACACTCTTCCACATCAAATTTAGGTTTTTCCAATCTATAAGATACATACTCAAGAGTTGCTTTATCATTCAGATCTTCAATAGGAAATATACTCTTAAAAACTCTATCAAAACCTTTTACAAGATTATTATCAATTTTTTCTTTAAGTTCAGTTAATTCTTTATAAGAATTTTTTTGTACTTCGATTAAGTTTGGAATTGACAGGCCTTCTTTTAGTTTACCAAAATTTTTTCTGATATTTTTTTTCTCAGTAAAAGATAATTGCATCAATGTTACCATTGCTGATTATAACCTAATCAGCAATTTTAATTTTGTTAATTACTTAAGTTCTACTTTTGCTCCAGCAGCTTCTAATTTTGCTTTGATCTCTTCAGCTTCTTTTTTGTTTACACCAGCTTTAACTTCTTTAGGTGCGCCTTCAACTAGATCTTTTGCTTCTTTAAGACCAAGAGATGTTACTCCTCTAATCTCTTTAATCACATTAATTTTTTTATCACCTGCAGACGCTAGTACTACAGTGAATTCACTTTTTTCTTCTGCTGGTGCAGCTCCTGCTCCACCTGCTGCGGGCGCTGCTGCAACTGCAGCCGCTGCTGTTACTCCCCACTTTTCTTCAAGTTGTTTAGAAAGTTCTGCTGCTTCAACTACTGTTAAGCTTGATAGATCTTCTATGATTTTATTTAAGTCAGCCATAATTTGTACCGGTTATTTTTTTGATTTTTCGAGCGCTAAAATAGCGATTTTTGAAGCAGGTGCAAGTAAAATACTTGCTATTTTTTGGGCTGGAGACCTCAATATTCCCACAATTTTTGCTCTAGCCTCATCAAGTGTAGGTAAAGTTGCTACATTTTGTACACCCGCTACATCCAAAATGTCAGTTCCCATTATTCCACCAAGAATCTTTAGGTTAGAATTCTCTTTAGAAAATTTTGTTAATATTTTTGCTGAAGTGATAGCATCTTCTGATAAAGCAACAGCAGTAGGCCCAGTAAACAAATTAGATAAATCTTTGCATCTAGTTTTTTGAAGCGCGAGTTTAGTAATTCTATTTTTGGTTATCTTGAATTGTATTCCGTGCTCTCTCATTCTGTTTCTTAAATCATCAAGTTGCTGCATTGTTAAACCTTGATAATGAGTAACAATTATAGCATCAGATTTATCAAACTGAGAGCTCATTTTCTCGATATATTCTTGTTTCTTAACTTTATCCATCATAATTATATATTCTTATTTAGTTTAAGTTTATAAGAAACGCCCATAGTTGAAGTGATAAAAGAACTTTTAATTAAATCACCTTTTACTGTGATATTTGATTTTTCTTTTTCTAAGGTATCAATGATTGCATTAAAATTTTTAATTAAGTTTTCATTAGAGAATGATTTTTTTCCTAATGTCACTCCAATATTTCCATCTTTATCATTTCGTATTTCTACCTGACCAGATTTTGCATCTTTCACTGCTTTTTTAACATCATCAGTGACAGTTCCTAATTTTGGATTTGGCATCAAACCCTTTGGACCTAAAACCTTACCCAACTTAGATAGCTTAACCATCATAGATGGAGTACAAATTAATTTTTCAAAATCTAAATATCCACCTTTAATTTTTTCAATCAATTCATCTCCTCCTACAGTATCTGCGCCAGCATCATTTGCATCTTTAATTTTAGATTCTTCACAAACTACTGCAACTTTTACCGTTTTACCTGTTCCACCTGGCATATTAATTACAGTTCGTAAATTAATTTCATTTTTCTTTTGTTTATTATTAATTTGAAAACTTAAATCTATTGCTTCATCAAATTTAGTAGTACAATTTTTCTTTACAATTGATAATAGTTTATCAATACTTTCTGGACTGTTTTCTCTTGAATTTTCTGGAAGTTTTTTAAATCTTTTTGACGTCATTATTCTTTTACCTCAATTCCCATTGATCTTGCAGACCCCATAATTATTTTAGTCGCTTGGTCCAAGTCATGAGCATTTAGATCTTGCATTTTTTTCTTAGCTATTTCTTCAGCTTGTTTTTTTGTAATGGATGCAACTATATTTCTTCCAGGTTCTTGAGATCCTCCTTTTAACTTGGCAGCTTCCTTTATAAAATGTGATGCTGGAGGAGATTTTATTATAAAATCAAATTTTTTATCTTTATAAACGGTTATAACAACTGGAACTGGTTTCCCCATAAAATCTTTTGTTTTTTCATTAAACGCTTTACAAAATTCCATTATGTTAATTCCTCTTTGACCTAATGCTGGTCCAACAGGTGGCGCAGGATTAGCTTGTCCTCCTTTAATTTGTAATTTTACATATCCGCTAATTTCTTTTTTTGCCATCAGCTTACCTTTTCTACTTGGTTATATTCTAGTTCAACTGGTGTTGGTCTTCCAAAGATTAGTACAGAAACTTTTAGTTTAGATTTATCTTCGTCTATATCTTCAACTAAACCATTAAACGATGCAAAAGGTCCGTCTATTACTTGAACTTTCTCGCCAACAGAATATTCAATACTTGTTTGAGCTTGAGAAATTCCATCTTTTATTTGACCCAATATTTTTTCTATTTCTTTGTCTGAAACTGGTATCGGTATTCCTTTGGATCCTAAAAATCCACTTACTTTTTTAATATTTTTAATCATATGATAAATGTTATCATCCATTTCGCTCTTTATTAAAACATATCCAGGAAAATATTTTTTTTTTCTCTGAACTCTTTTACCACGCTTAACTTCTGTTACATCTTGTGTTGGTACGACTATTTCCTCAAATTTCTCAGATATTTTAGCTTTTTCAGCTTCGTCTTTTATATTTTGAGCAACTTTGTTCTCAAAACTAGAGTGAGATTGAACGATATACCAATTTTTCATTATATACTTACCTTTAAAATTATATCTAAGAAAAATTTTAAAACCTGATCTACAAGAAGAAAAAAAATAGCTGCAACAATTGCCATTGCTACAACCATCAAGCTACCCTGAATTGTTTCCTTCCCAGTTGGCCAAGTAACTCTGAAAGCTTCTTGTTTAACTTCTTGTAAAAATTTTAATGGGTTTTTCATAATTTTTATTTTGGCAGGAGCGGAGGGAATCGAACCCCCAACCTCCGGTTTTGGAGACCGGCGCTCTACCAATTGAGCTACACTCCTATTGGTAGCTTATTTAATAATTTTAGTTACTACTCCTGCTCCTACAGTTCTACCACCTTCTCGAATAGCAAAGTTTAATTTTTCACTCATTGCAATAGGTGTAATTAACTTAACTTTAAATTTTGCATCATCTCCAGGCATTACCATTTCTGTTCCTGAAGGTAACTCCACTTCACCAGTAACATCAGTTGTTCTAAAATAAAACTGAGGTCTATATTTAGTAAAAAAAGGAGTGTGTCTTCCACCCTCTTCTTTTTTAAGAACATACGCTTGCGCTTCAAATTCAGTATGTGGAGTTATCGAGCCTGGTTTACAAAGAACCTGACCTCTTTCAACGTCAGTTCTTTCTACACCTCTTAGAAGAGCTCCGATGTTATCACCAGCTTCGCCAGTATCTAATATCTTTCTAAACATTTCAACTCCTGTACAAACTGATTTTTTTGTATCTCTTATTCCTACTATTTCAATTTCTTCCCCTGTTTTAACAACTCCTTGTTCTACTCTTCCTGTTACCACTGTTCCTCTTCCAGAAATAGAAAATACGTCCTCTACAGGCATTAGAAACGGTTTATCTTTAGGTCTATCAGGCTGCGGGATATGTTCGTCAACTGCTTTCATTAATTCCATAATAGCTTTTTTTCCGATTTCCTCATCTTTACCTTCGACTGCAGCCAATGCTGAACCTTTTATAATTGGAGTTTTATCTCCTGGGAATTTATATGATGTAAGAAGTTCTTTAATTTCTTCCTCTACTAATTCTATTAACTCCTTGTCTTTTACTTGATCAACTTTATTTAAGAATACCACAATCGCTGGTACACCAACTTGTCTAGCCAAAAGTATATGCTCTCTAGTTTGTGGCATTGGTCCGTCAGCTGCGTTAACAACTAAAATTGCTCCGTCCATTTGAGCTGCACCAGTAATCATATTTTTTACGTAATCGGCGTGACCAGGGCAGTCAACGTGAGCGTAATGTCTTTTTTCAGTTTCATATTCTACGTGAGCTGTTGATATAGTTATACCTCTCTCTTTCTCCTCAGGTGCTTTATCTATTTGATCATATGCTGTAAATTGTGCACCACCAGTTTCTGATAATACTTTTGTTATGGCCGCGGTAAGAGTTGTTTTACCATGGTCTACGTGTCCAATTGTACCTATATTACAATGTGGTTTATTTCTGTTAAATTTTTCCTTCGACATTACTTTTATATCCTCACTTTATTTTTTAATTTATTGGAGCGGGTAAAGGGAATCGAACCCTTACATCCAGCTTGGAAGGCTAGCGTTCTACCATTGAACTACACCCGCGTAACCAAGTACTACACTCCAAGTTTTTAAAACCTTTATGAATGGTGGAGGGGGAAGGATTCGAACCTTCGAAGACCGAAGTCAACGGGTTTACAGCCCGCCCCATTTGACCGCTTTGGTACCCCTCCTATTATAGTTGGGGAAGCGTCCCCTTGTTCAATAAAGCTTTAAACAACATGGGTTTTATATATTTTTATCGCATAAATGCAATATTAGAAATTGGGGGAAATTCGCAGAAAATTAGATATAAATGGCGTAATTTTATGTCAAAATCATCATTTTTTATTATTGGTAAACATGCTGTTATTGAAGCACTTAAAAATCCTAAAAGAAAAGTTTTAAGACTCTTCTTAACCGAGGAAAGTAAAAAAATAATTCATAGAAGTAGTCCTAGAAAAAATCTTTTAAAAGACCAAAAAATATATTTCAAAACAAAAAAAGAATTAGATAGATATACAAAAAATGAGAATATTCAACATCAAGGGTTTGTTGCTGAGATAGAGCATTTAGAAAAAATTGATTTAAAAAAATTTATTAAAGATAAATTAAATTCGACTTTAGTATGTTTGGATGAAATTACCGACCCTAGAAATATTGGCTCAATAATTAGAAGTGCTGCATCATTTAATATAGATGGAATAATAATTAAAGAAAGATCTTTTCCTTCAGATAGTAAACTTATGTATAAATCAGCTAGTGGTGCAGTTGAAAATATGGAAATATTTGAGGTACCAAATATTAATACAACACTAAAGTATTTAAGAGAAAATAACTTTTGGGTTTATGGTTTTGACTCAAATTCAAATAAAGATTTTACAGAAATTAAATGGTCAGGAAATACAGTTTTATTATTTGGATCAGAGGGTTATGGTATTAAAATGCATACAAAAAAATATACAGATTTTATGGTTAAGATAAAAATTGATAATAAAGTTGAAAGTCTTAACGTATCAAATAGTGCAGCAATAGCTTTTCACTATATTAAATCAAAAAAATAACTTGATAATCCTATAAATAATATTAAAAAACTCTTTATGCCCTTGTAGCTCAGCTGGTAGAGCAATTGATTTGTAATCAATAGGTCCGCGGTTCGAATCCGTGCGGGGGCACCATCAAATACTCATTAATTTTCAATAAACTTAAAAATTACTTTATTTTTTTTAAAAATAAAAATCGTTGAATAAGACTATAGAATGGAAGGAAGAAGAACTGACTGTAGTGAATTTGTAGTGAATTTCAATTATCAATCAAAAACTTCTAGACCAAATGACTTAGTTCAATAATAATCAAAATTTCTAACATTTTATTATCTTATTTTGTAGATGATCAAATTTATAACTTTGATGTTGGTTGTTAATAATTAGTTGAATTGCTTCCTCAATTGCATTTATAGGAACAATATACCACTCTTTTGGCATTTTATAATTTCCTTTGTTATCAGCTATTTTAACATCAAGACATCTTTCAGAAAAAAAACTATGAATAATGCTCTCAAATTTTTTAGAAGGATAATTATAAACTTTATATGTAGAAATAATTTTCACATCAGCCATTAAAAATGTAGTTTCATTAGGAGCATTTTTGATTCTTTCTTCTACAGAGGTGGTGCAAAAACCAATTTTATATAAATCATTTATTGATTTAATTTCAGATTTTTTACTTAATGACGATAAAATATAGATATAACCAGTTGCTTTATCTTGACTATTGATATCGTTTTTATGATAAGGGTCACTAAAACTTTCATTGAATTCTTTTAAAACCTCTTCGTTAGATTGAATAACAGAGCTTCCATTGTTATAAAGTTCTTTACCCAGTGATCTTAAATACATATTAGATTCTAATCCATTCTCAAAAATACAGCGAGTTCTTGGATCATTTCTTTTATCTCCTGTTTTACCTTCAAAATTTTTAATATTTTTTTCTTCTATTTTTTCTAAATATAATAATATACCATCTAGAATATAATATCTGTCTTCCTTTAATTGATGTTCTTTAAATTTAATTAATTTTCTTTTCCCATTATTAATTTCTTTTTGAATCTGTTTAAAATTATTCTCATAATCTTTGAAATTTTTACATGGTTTTCTTCTTGCAACAAAGTCGGTATTAGCTCTATTTTTTGGGATGTTTTTTAAATTAAAAATATCTTCTTGATCGTTATCAAGTAAACCGAGAACATCATTTTCTAAAATATCATCAACAGTTTTATGTTCTTTTACTTTTGCAAGTAAATTATGTCTATCAAGGTCTTTTAAAATTGAAGCTTTATTAAAATCTTTTCTTAATTCTTTTAAACGAGAAAATAATTTTCTCTCAGTAATATCGATACTTTCCTCAGGTTCTCTTTTATTTTCATCTATAAATCTATTAATTTCTTGAAAGGAGTCTATTAATCTTTGGTCTATAGTTATCGTTTGGCTAACTCTTAACTTTAAAATTCCAAGAGGATCATCGTTTAATATTTTTTTTAATTCACTTTCAAAATCTAACATCACTATCTATTTATTTTGTTGTCTTTTTTTATTCTTTAAAAAGACAATTGCTTCTGCCATTCTTCTTTCTAGGGGGTCGTTAGAACTCAACTTTGGCTCTCTATTATTTTTTTTCATAAATTCAGCTATTTTTTTGTAAAGTATTACCGCTTCCTCATCTGTCATTAATATTTTTCGAGACTCAATTGTTTCACTTACTACTTTCAATAGCTTGGTGGTTACATTTTTAGACAAAACTTCAAAAGCTTTTTGAAATGGGTTTACCTTATCGATTAAATCAATATGCAATTCATCTATATTTATAAATGTATTTGCCATCCTAACCCATTTCTTACCTCCTACTTCTTTGATCTCTCCATTTTTAATTACTGAGTCAGCCATAATATGTTGTCTTACTTGTTCTACTTCTTCTTTTGATATTTCTGGGTACCTTGTTTGTATTATTTTCGGAATTAAAACTTTACTAATTACTTCAGGATCAACATTGCCAGGTATGGCTTTCATCATTTGTTCGTCCTGAAGAATTGTGGCCTTCAAATCATTTAGATCACTTTCTAATATTTGCTTTACTTTCTTTGTGCTTGGTTCTTTAAATCCATCAATTTCAATTGAACCTGGTTCTGCATTGCCTTGATTATTTTTTGTTCTAAAATTTACATGGGGTGCCAAGACTTGTTCCATTAATAATGAAGCTGTAATTGCTTTAAGAAGATTATTTACTGATATTTTGACTTCTCCATCAGCAACATCTGGCTGAGCAATCAAATTAGTAAACTGTGAGTGATTTTTATTTTCACTATCTCTCGTGGCTCTACCAATTATTTGGATAATTTCTGTTAAAGAACCTCTCGCACCGATTGTTAAAGCATGTTCACAATATGGCCAATCAAAACCCTCTTTAGCCATGCCTAGTGCAATTATAATATCAATGTCATCAACATGTTTAATTTTTCTCAAATAATCAACGATCTTATCTCTTTCTTTTTGATCATCATTTACTAGATCTGCTACCTTTATGATTTTCCCATCCTTTCTTTTTATATGAATCACTCCTGTTTTTGGATCTTGTTTCTCTATATCCCCAATTAAATCTAAAATTGTATCCACTTCTTCGTGTTTACGTTTTGTGGACTCACCTGCATTAACGTTTGGTATATGAACAATAGTTTTTTGATCAGTATCTAATACTTCTCCTATGGCACTAAGATATCTACCCTGATAAAAATGATAACCTATCCCTAAAGATTTTAAATATCTATAGCCATTTAATTGTTCATAATAATTATATGTTACAGGTGTAAATTTTATTTCATCCTCTGGCAAAAGAACTGGAATATTATCACCTCTAAAATATGATCCAGTCATTGCAATTATATGTGCGTTTGTTTTATTCATCACCTTATTTAAAACTTCACCCAATCTACTTTCTATTGCTGCAGATACATGATGAAATTCATCAATTGCCAAAAGCGTATTATCAAATACTGATATATCACTTTGATTAAATGCAAATCTTAAAGTTGCATGTGTACAAATCATTATAGATTGTGATTTATCAGTTAAAAAAGTTTTAAAAGCTCTAACTTTCTTTTCATCACCACCGGGAGTACATAGGTTAAAATTTTCATCATAATCCCAATTTGCAAAAAAACCATAATCTTTAAGGTTGGTTCTATCAAAAGATCCACCAATTGATCTTTCGGGCACAGCTACAATTACTTTTTTAATGTTCTGATTGTAAAGCTTATCCAGGGCTAAAAACATTAATGCTCTAGACTTTCCTGATGCTGGTGGAGCTTTTAATAAAAGATATTGAGCTTCACGTTCTGCAAAAGCTCGGCGCTGCATCTCTCTCATGCCAAGTTTGTCTATATCTAAACTTTTACCGGTCTGTTCATATGGTACATTCACAAAATTTGGCATTATTAAAACAACTTCCTTTTTTCATTATTAACACATTTTTCATATTTTGAAAAAAGATAAGAAATTTTATCATCGTTGTTATTAATAATATGATCTTTAAAAATAATCCTATCTACGAAATTATCATTAATTTCATGAACTCTTTTTAAACTATTTGGCATATCCGAGCTGTAAAGTTTTGCGATAGTTTGATCTGAAAATTTTTCCCTTTCATCGATTATTTTTAAAGAGAGATTTTCTAATTTCTTTATTTCATCATTGGTTAACTCATTTAATGGGAAAGTATTAAAGCACAAACCAGAAGAATATCTTACATTGGTTTCTAACTTTCCACCGACACTTTTGACCCAGAGCATATGTATTTTAGATGATAGTATTGAAAATATGAACAATGGTGGATCATTAATTATTTGAGCTGAGTTCATTGAAATATATCTTTTGTCAAAAAATCCAACAGGAAGATATTCACGATTTGATGAACTAGTACAAGGAATTAATAAAAAATTTTTTTTGGCCTCATGTCTATATCTAAATTGATGCGATCTATTAACTAAAGATTTTGCAACATCTCCCCCACTTTTTCTAAACTTTTTAACCTTTTCAATTCTTAATTTAATCTCAGGAATTTTTAGGGCATCATTTAGATCTTTATCATCTATCCAAATACACCATCTTTTTGTTCCATTAATAAATTCACTTCCACCTATTAAAGGTCTAATAAATTTTTGAATTTTTTCATTCTGATTTAAAATCTCAACATATTCTCTCTGATTTAATTTTAAAAAACCACCTTCCAGAGGCATATTTCCATAAATCATTTCTGGAATGATTTTCAAAAAATGATTTTCTCTATTTGAAACATTTATATTATTATTAGTTGTTAAATAAGGAGATATATAGTTGGTTTCCAGTATCGATGGACCGTCAATTAAAATTTTTTTTTTATTATCTTTCTTTCCTAAAGCAACTATAACGCAACTAACACCTGCATTATCTTTTGCGTTATTTTTCCACTTAAAGGTTTTTACAGCAAAAATAATCTCAACATTTTTTAAAATTTCTGGCCAAAGAAGACTTACATGTTCTCCTTGGCAAATAGAATTGGTAGAAACAAAACAGCTTAAACTATGTTTTGTATTTTCAACAAACTTACTTGCTTTAAAATACCATAAAGAGACATAGTCTAATCGTTTAAAACCATGGATATGCCTTATGGAATTATAAACATCTTTTTTCTGTAAAAGATTTTGTTTTCTGGAGCCTTTAAATGGTGGGTTGCCAAATATATAAATAAAACTTGTTTTTTTTTCAAATTTGCAAAAATCTTGCCAATCAATACTTATAGAATTTTCACAAATTATTACTCCTGTTTCACTTAAGGGCAAAGAAGGTTTTATAACACCAAATATATTTTTAAAAAGTAGATTCATTTGATGTTCTGCTAACCATAAAGATAATTTTGTAGTTTCTGTGGCATAATGAGATTTTTCTATTCCATAAAATTGATTTAAGGAGATTCCAGAAACTGACATACGCCAATCATTAGGATTAATTTCTAATAATTTCTCAAAAATTTTGATTTCTAGTAAACAAAGCTGCTTATAGGCTATAATTAAAAAATTTCCAGATCCACATGCTGGATCAAAAACTTTTATATTGTAAATATATTTTAATATTTTTTTAATTTTAAATTCATCATTACCTGCTAATTCAATTTTTCTCTCAATATCATCGAGAAATAAGGGTTTAATTACTTTTAGAATATTTGGAACCGAGGTATAATGCATTTCATCTTCATCTCTTTCATCTGGACTTACAACAGCTTGCAACATGGATCCCAAAATATCTGGATTAATTAAATGCCAATCAAGTGAAGCGCCGTCTATAATCATTTGCCGAGTTATTTTTGAAAATTCAGGTAAAATTATTTTACCATGAAATAAATTGCCATTCACATATGGAAAATCCTTAAGATAACTTTTTGTATTTAATCTATCTTCAATATTCAAAACAGAAAATAAATTATTGAAAAATGTTTTTAAATCTGAACCATCTTTTTCTGTAAATTTTGTTATAGAATTTAAAAATTGATTTTTATTAAAAATCTCTGAATCATCTGCATAATATAAAAATAGCAATCTAGTAAAAAAAAGATTTAAATGGTCCCTATATTTATCTAGATCATAATCAGTGTCATCCCTAATGATTTGATCATATAATTTACCCATCTGATTAGCTGCTCTAATATCTGCAGGATTTTCTTTATCTAAAATTATCTTTTCTCGTCCAATTAAAGGTAAAAAAAAATTTAAATTTTCATCTAGTTTTGATAATTCTATATCCAAAGTATCACCAGTTTTAACATCTCTTGATAAAAAAGTTTTATAATCTGTAACAATTACGAAGCGGATTTTATATTTTTCTATTTTACTACTTTTTAAAATTTCATCTATAATGTCATGAACATCTTCATTTTCTAAAACATTTCTAAAATAAATTTTTTTTGACCAAATAATTTCATTACTATATTTAGATTGATTATAATCACCTTTTTTCAACCTATTAATTGAGGATTTAGGCAGCCCAAAAGCTAATAAAAAATCATATATAAAATTATTTTTATCTAATTTTAAAATAATTTTTTTTAAATTATCTTCAATTATATCAATGTTCATTTTTTAAAGATTATCAAATTTATTTTTTTAAGTGTAGTGAATTTGTAGTGAATTTATTCTACTTGCTTGACGAGGATTCCAAAAGTTACTAATATCAACATTAATGAAAGGAAATTTTAAGAAGCTTTTTGATTTGTAATCAATAGGTCCGCGGTTCGAATCCGTGCGGGGGCACCATTATTTATTTAAATTTTTAAAGATTTTTCAACAATAGATAAATATTTGTTTAAATTTTCAGTGTAATCAAATCTTTTCAAAGCTTTGTGCGCAATAATAATTTTTTTGTTTAATTTTTTTTTATTTAAATTAAAAAATAAAATTTTTTTAGCTAAACCTTTGTAATCTTCGACTCTTACTAGTTCTCCTCCTTGACCGTTTATTAAAATTTCCCTTGGTCCAGTCGGACAATTAGTTGAAATAACAAATTTTTTTAATGTTATTGCCTCTAATAAAACGTTTGGTAATCCTTCGTAACTAGACGATAGAACAAATAAATCTGCTAATCTAATATATTTGAATGGATTTGATTGAAAATTTATAAGCTTAACTTTATTTTTTAATTTATTATTTTTAATATAATTAATCATTTTTTTTTTATTTATACCCCTGCCAATTATTAAAAGTCTAAAATTAATTTTATCTTTTATCAAATTAACACTTTTTAAAAGTGTTAAATGATCCTTTTGATCTGTAAATCTTCCAACATTAATAATTTTTAAAGTGGCATTTTTTTTTGTAAAAAAAGGAAATTTAATTTTTACTTTTGACTTTTTAATAATTTCTTTTTTGTTAAGTGGGTTATAAATACAATGTGCATTAATTGAGAAAAATTTTTTAAATTGTCTTTTAAAATCATAGCTATTTACAATTACTTTATCAGCAAGATTTAAAAGTTTGTTATACAAATATTTTTTAAAAAAATTTTTAGACCATCCAGTCGGCGATGAATTGGATCTTACAATTACTTTAATTCCAAATAATTTACATAAAATTGTACAATATAAATTTGCTTGAAAAGCAAATATAACGTAATCTTTATTTTTCAAAAAAATTTGAAGTAAAATAAATAAACAAATTATATATTTTTTTCTTCTACCTGATTTTTTCAAATCAAAAGACTTCGGATAAATTACCTCTAAATTACTATCAAAATTTTTTTTAAATTTTTTATCTGCTGTAATAATTTTTATATTATTTAACTTTTTTGATAAATAATTTGTAATTATAAATAAATTTTTCTCAACTCCTCCACCTTCAATTGATGGCATAAAAATTATTAGTTTTTTCTTTTTCCTCTTTTTCATTAATAAATTTATAGTTTTGTAAACTTATATGGTGGGACTGGTAGGTTACGCTCCTACTACCCCCTCGATGTCAACGAGGTACTCTACTATTGAGCTACAGTCCCAAAGGCATTTAAATTTACTCTAGTTTATTTAAATAAAAAATTCTATATGAATTGATTATTTTGCAACTTTCTCTTCCTTTCAATTCATTTTGGCAATTATTTGATTTTTTTAAAATATTATTCTTTCTATCAAATAAAGTGTAATCATTACTCTTATTGATATTATAAAAAGGAGACTTTAATGGATTATATTTATAAACTTCATATTCATCTACAATTCTATTTATGTTTCTACCAACAAAAACCATAAGTGTAATTAATAAAACTATTTTTATTTTTTTTATATTTTTTGAATAAATATATTTTTGTTCAAATAAAATTAAAGCAAGTGGAATAATAAAAAAAAGTGCAACTAAATGGTATCCTCCATATCTTAATGATGGATGATTATAAAACCACTCACAAAAAAATAAAAAAAGTATTGTTACAAAGGCAATATATTGTTTGGGAAAATTTATTTTAATTTTTTTTGGTTTAAAAACTGCAATAAATATTAATACAAGAAATAATAAACCTAATAAATTATCGGTTACTTTGTTGTAAAAGTAGTTATCTATCCATATTTTAAACCAATTAAAACCTTTTATAAATTCATCTGGATTCTCAACTTTATAATTTGGTGTTGCCCCAGCTTTAGACCACAATTCATAGAAATTTCCTGCCCATTCAATTGTGGATATATCCATACCCCAGGTAAAGGATTGTGCACAGGTTATTGATAGTGGATAAATTAAACACCCTGTGTAAGCTATATTGTAAAATAACATTAATAATCCAAATAATATTGAAATATTAATAATTTTAAAGTCTTTGTAAAAAATATTTATTTTTTTAAAATTATAAAACTTAAAATATATTACAAAAAATAATAATCCATAAATTCCATAAAAAGATTTTAAACTAACAATAAAAGTTATTAAGATTAAAAAATTTTCTAATTTTTTTTTATCTAGCTTCTTTTGAATTAATATTTGAAATATTAACAAAATGCATAAAAATATTAAAATTATAGCTGATCTGTCAGTTCCATGCTCTGCTAATCTATAAAAAAAAGTATTTATAAAGGCAAAAATCAAAACGCTTAAAAAATTATGAAAAGTAATAATTTTACTATTCGTATTGAAAATTTCTTTAAAAATAATTGTATTAAAAAATATTAAAATTAAAGCTGGACCTAAAAAATAAAAATAATCTTGTGTAAATGGAAGCTTTAGTAATGAATGAAAAAAAAATAATGATGAGATATGATTTAATGCTAAGTCAAAGATACCTATTCCAAATTCAAGCTTACTTGCAGTCAAATTACTTATAAAACTTAAATGATAGTATGGAAAATCATCATGGCTTTTAAAGTATAGAATCGAAAAAATTGACAATATTAGGAAGAAAAAGAAATATTTATTATCTTTTTTTTTTAAAAAATCTTTTGTTAGGAAGAAATATTTTATAGAGAGAAGAAAACCCATTAATATTATTAATGAATTGTGTAAATAATCGTGTTTGAAAAACAAATTTGATAAATAAGATATTAAAGTCAAAGTAAATATTCCATATAAGCCTGTATATCCAATATTTGAATATTTATTATATTTCGTTAAATATTTTGAAAATAGAAATCCATAGCCAATTACTGAAAAAGTTAAAAAAAAATATATTAAAACAAAACTTACAAACTCCATTTAGCTTGTCTCTTTTCTTATTTGCTCAAGTTTTATTTTTTTTTGAAGACTCCTGTTTTTATCATATAACAATTTAAATCTTATCTTTTTATTTATTCTTATTTTAATTGTTTTTGCATTCCTTACTTCAATGTTGTCAGCAACAGCACTTATTGGCCTTTTATTTATATTTAAATTTTTAATAATTACTGTTTTACTATCTCCAATTATTTTAGCTTTCCATCTTCGTGGTCTAAATGGACTTATAGGAGCAATTGATAATTTTTTTGAATTCAGACTAAGTATTGGTCCTCTGACTGATAAATTATAAGCTGTACTACCAGCTGGTGTAGAAACTAATGCCCCATCAGATATTAATTTATTAATTAAAACTTTTGATCCAACTTTAATTTCTAATGATGCAGCTTGTCGACTTTGCCGAAGTATTGAAACCTCATTAATTGCTAGATAAGTTTTTTGATTTCTTTGTTTAGACAAAACTCTCATTTCAAGTGGTGAAATAATTATTATATTGGTGTTTCTTAAATTTTTAATTAAATTTTTTGGTGAAAATTTATTCATTAAAAAACCATAATTTCCAGAGTTAATCCCATAAAAGATTTTTTTTGAAAATTTATTTTTTTTGAGAGTCTTTAGCATAAAACCATCTCCACCGACAATAATCGTTAAATTTTTTTTTAATTGTTTTTTTTTTAATAAATTACTAATTAGTTTTTTAATTTTAATTGATTTTTTATTTTTGTCTGAAATTATTATAATTTTATTGTTACTCAATTTATTTACCATTCTAAGATTTTTTTATTTATATCTATAAATTTTCCAGATAAATTTCTATCATTTTCATTGATAATATTTATAATTTTTTGAGCAGATTGATCTGCTGAAATTACACCTGCAGAGTTCATTTTTGTCTTAACACTTCCTGGATGAACACAGAAAATATTTATATTTTTTGATTTAATATCATTTGATAAATTTTTTGAAAAAGAGTTAAGCAAAGTTTTGGATAATCGATAATAATAATACCCTCCCATATTATTGAGTGTTATGCTTCCCATTTCACTAGAAATATTTACTATTTGTTCTAATTGGTTTCCATTTAAACTTAACTGAACTAATTTTAAAGGTGAAAAAAAATTAATATTTAAAATTTTTTTAAACTCAGAAATATGTAAATTCTCTAAACTCTGTTTTTCAGGACCAAAAATTGCAGCACAATTAATAATTATATTTGGTTTAAATTTTTCAATCTCGTAACAAAAATTCTCTGTGAGATTTTCATTTTGAAAATCTTCCTCTAGAATCTTTAAATTTTCATTTTTTATTTTATCGACCTCATTTTTTTTTTTGTTTACTGTAGAAATTACAGAATTAGTTGAAATTATTTTTTTTGTAAGCTCAAGACCTATCCCTGAATTGGATCCTGTAATGATTATTCTTTTATTTTTAATAATTAATTTTTTTGAAAATTTATGGTTTATTTTTTCTATTTTTCTAATTATTGTTTTTTTAATGCCCATTTAAAAAGTATATATTGCATCCCAAGCTACTGCTATTCTATCATTTTTACCATAATATCTATCTACAGAATGCATCAAATTTGAGTTAAATATTAGTAGATCATGTTTTTTTGGTTCATGTTTAATTTTTTTACTTTCTAAATTTATATTAATTAGTCCTCCAGAATTTTCTTCTACTTGAAAATAATAAACACCGGTTAATAAGGACTTTGGATGCATATGCTCACGGTGTCCCTCGTTTTCTTTTTGAATTGTAAACCATAAACTTTTAAGTGAAAAATTTCCTGAACAATTCTTACTAAGTATTTTTTTTTTAACATTGTTATTTATGGCTTTTTCTAATTTTTTAATAATTGGTTTAATTTCAGAAAAGTTTTGTAAATCATGATTAGATTGATAATGTTGTCTATTTTCACCATCTTGCATCCATTTTGTTGAAGGATAATTTTTTTTATATTCATAAAAAAAATTAGGATCAAATTCTAAATCAATATTGTCACAAATAAAAAATGGTTTTGATAACTTTTCAAAATCTACTTTAAAAAAAAATTTTATCAACTTTTTATAAAAAATTGATTTTTTTGAATATTTAAATAAATCAATCATTTAATTTAAATAAAAAGTTGGTGCCCTCGGCCAGACTCGAACTGGCACTCCCAAAAGGGCAAGGATTTTAAGTCCTTTGTGTCTACCAATTTCACCACGAGGGCATGAGTTATTTTCATGAGTGTTTATGCCATTATTTATAATTGAACAAGAGGAATAAGTAAAATTTTTTTATTTTATTTATAACAATTTATTTAAATTATAAATTATAAGCTTTTTTTAGTTTATTACGTTTATCAAAGTCTTCAACTCGACCTATAATATCAAATAACATAATCTCTAACGCACTCTTATAATGTTGAAATTTTTTATCATTCCCTACATTGGTAAATTTAAAAGTTGAAAGTTTAATTTTTGTCTCTTGTAATATTGAAGAGATTTTAATAAATGCTTTTCCATTAACAATACTACTCTTCAAAATTAAAAAATTTATATCCCTTACTTTTTTAGGCCAAACCTTGTCGGGCATTTTATTATTAATTTTTTCTGCTATACCAATATTGTCTTTAAAGGTACTTTCAAGTTTGTTTTCTTTCTTTATTTTTTTTTCAATAATTTCTAAATAGAATTCTGGATTTTCTATTTTTAATTCATTAATTATAATGAGTTTTTTAAAAAGATATGAATTTAAGTCGAAATTTAAAAAAATTTTATCTGTTTTAAAAGTATATTCATAAAATTTCGTATCCTTATTAAGTACCTTTAATCCATACACAGATATGTAGCCAGGAAAATTATATTTAAATTCATCAAATTCAACTTTTCTTTCTACCCAATTAGAAAATTTATATAAAAAATACTTCTCAACAACTTTTTCATTAAAAAAAACGATTAAAATTACAAAAAAAACAATAATGAAAAACCAATTAATTTTTTTCATCTAAGTGTTAATGAAAATATCATGCCATTTTTGAAACATGATTAATGACCATAGTGATTTATAATTATATGTTTTTTTCATAAAAATATCATTTTTGTCGGTATATTTTCCTTGTTTTTGAAAACTTTCTAAAAAATTGGATAAAAATTCATAATTAAATATTTGATCTTTTTTTATTTTATCTCTGTTAAACAATTCATTTTTTATATATTTAAAATTATGTTTTATTGCTTGAGATTCTAATCCAACGAATCCTCTTTTTCTGTTATATAAATTTTCTTTTGGTAAAATCTCTCTAACAGTTTCTCTCAATAAGTATTTAAAGTCTTTTTTATTAGTTCTTATATTATAAGGAACAGTCTGCATTAAATCTGTTAAATCATTATCTAAAAAAGGTGCACGGGCTTCAATTTGATTTGCCATTGAAAACTTATTTGTCATATTGCAATATTCATCTGGTAACTGATTTGTTAAATCTAAATTAAAAATTTTATCTCTAATATTTCTTGAATTTACATTGTTTAGTCTTTCAAATATAAATTGGCTGGTATCCTCAAAATATATGTTTTTATCTAATAATAATTTTTTTTTTAAACTATCTTTAAAAAAAAACTTTCGATCAAAAAAAAGTGTTTTAAATTGATAATAATTATTTGTTAAGTTAAAATAAGTTTTTTCTAATAGTGTCCATCTACCAAAGTTTCCAAAAAGCTCATCACCACCTAAACCAGTAAGAATTACTCCAAATTTTTTTCCTGCTTCTTTAAATACATGCCATAATGGTAGTCCTCCTCCATAAGGTTCATCTAAGTGATAAACCATTCTATCTAGGTCTTTAAAATAATCATCTTGATTAATTAAAATTTCATTATGATTAGTTTTAAAATAATTTGCTGCAATTCTTGACTCATTTAATTCGTTGAGAGGACCTTCATTATAACCCTCGAATCCCATTGAAAAAGTATTTAATTTTTTTTCACCAGATAATATTGCAATAATAGACTGTGAGTCTAAACCTCCAGATAAACCACAAGCTAAAGGTACATCGGAAAGAGTTGATCTTTTAACTGATTTTTTTAACGCAAATAATATTGACTCTTTCCATTCATTTAAATTTTTTGAGTTATCTGTCGCAAATTTAATATGAAACCACTTTTGTATTTTTAGATCATTATTGATTAAATCCAACACTAAAAAATGGCCTGGTTGAAGCTTTTTGATGTCTTCAATTATTGTTTCTGGACCCGGGCACCATAGAAGACTTAGGTAATGATAAAAACTCTGCCTATTTAGTCTTTTGTTTGAATGACCACTTTTTAAAATTGATTTTAACTCTGAAGCAAAAAGAAATTTATTATCTTTATGCAAATAATAGAATGGAGCTAGTCCAAATCTATCTCTACCACAAATTAGTTTTTGTTTTTTTTTATCAAAAAAAGCAAAAGCAAACGAACCATTTAAATAATTTATTCCTTCTGTACCATAATGAATTAATATGTTTAAAAGCACCTCTGTATCAGAATTTTTAGTAAAAAATTTGATGTTTTTATTTTCTAATTGATTTCTAAGTTCTGGAGAATTCAAAATTGTACCATTAAAAATTATTACATACCGCTCATCCATTGAATGCATTGGCTGAATACCTAATTCTAAATCTAAAATTGATAATCTACACATTTTAAGTCCAAAATTTTTTTGCGAACTGATGAATTTACCTGAGCTATTTGGTCCTCTGTGCTCTTGATATTTGTTCATCTTATCTATCAATATATTTATATCGTCAGGCGATGAGTTGCCGTTATAATAACCTACAATTCCACACATATATAATTTTCTATTTAAAATTTAACTAATATAATAAATAAATTTTTTTTATTTTATCTACCTTTTTTTATTGGATCTAATAAAAGTTTTTTAACATTATATTTGTACGACCCGTTATTATAATGAAGCGAATTAAGAACAACAATTCTTGAGTTTTCCATATCTATTAAGATAGCTTGACCACCATAACCACCCATACCAAATATAACTTTATCTTTTAATCCTGGATAATCCATATGGAATTGTCCTCCATATGATTTTGTACGATTATATTCTGGTTCATTTTTATTATTATTATAGTTTTTTGGAATTCTTCTTTTGTGAATTTCTTTTAAATATTTACCAACACAAGTATCATTTTGATAATCATCCATCATAGCTTTTGCTATTCTGAGATAATCAAATCTTGTCGCGCTTATATTTGGATGTCCATTTCCATTTTCCTCTCGTTGACCAGTAAAACCATAAAGAATGCTATATTTGATTTTTATTTTATCATTGAAAATTCTGCTATAAAGTTTCTTATAATCATCACCTGTTTTAAATTTTATATAGTTCAAAATTAACTGAGTAACAAATCCATTATAATTATATGTTTCAGCAGATTTTTTTGTATCTTTATTTCTAAAGTATATGAGCATAGTTGTTTGAATATCTCTATCTTCATATGCCCCTAATTTACTGGTACCATCTTCAAATTCGTTAATATATTTTTGATCACCAGTATTCATATTCAAAAAGTTAATTAATTTTTGATCATAGTAAATTGAATTTTTTAATTGAGGCCAATCATTCATTGTTGCATCAACACCATCAATAAAGCCCTCGCATATTGCGTGACCTAAGATATAAGAGGTTACTGACTTGCCCATTGACATTGAATAAAATTTTGTCTCGTTATTTAAAAACTCTCCTAATCTTTCTTTAGGAGAAAATTCGTCAATAAGTACTTCGTCATCTTGGTAATATAAATAGCTCAAGATTCCTTTAGTTTTCAATTGCTTCTTTAAAAATTTATCTTCAATTAAATTAAATTTGAAATCGTAAGAATTATTTGAAGGTTTAAACTCTTTTAAATGTGAACTTCTATCTCTATACGAATATTTCCATAAATAATAAATCAGCGAGTCCCTGTTTGGGTTTGAATGATAGGCAATATTGGTACCTGATAATTTTTTATTTTTTGTTTTGATATTAAGATTATTAGATCCTTGAAATTTATCACAATTATTATAATACCAGGTATTACTAAATTTTGGTTCATTTTCGCATAATTTATTTTGTTCTAAGTTCAAATATTGATGATATCCATTTTTAAAAAGCCACTCATTAAAAATTCTTATATTAAACTCCTCAGCAAATAGATTGTTTATGGCTAATAAGCTGAGTGTTAAAATTATTAATATTTTTTTCATATACTATGAGGCTATATGCTTAATTAAATAATAAAGGATACCAGTAATCACTGTCGCATAAACAAAACCTTCACTAAAAAATTTAAAAATCTTTTTATAACTTTTATAGTTATGTCTTAAATAAACATAAATTAGTGTATATATTCCAACAATTGCTATACTAAGTAATATATCGGTTGGGTTCATGACTTTAATTTATTTTATTTATTAAAAAAAACAAATCTTAAATTTAATCAACTATTAGAGTGTCTTTTGATCCACCACCCTGAGAACTATTAACAATTGTACTACCTTTCCTCAAAGCAACTCTAGTTAATCCGCCTGTGGTAACATAATTTGTTTTTCCAGTTAAAATAAATGGTCTTAGATCTAAATGACGTGGCTCAATATCATTTTCTGTAATTGTTGGAGCGGTAGATAAAATTTCTAATGGTTGAGCAATATATTCTCTAGGATTTTGTTTAATCTTGCTGATTGTCTCCTCTATTTCTTTTTTTGGTGCCTTAGGTCCAATCATTATGCCATAGCCTCCAGATGCATTTGCAGGTTTTACTACTAATTTTGATATATTTTCTATTACGTATTTTTTGTGTGTTTCGTCATGACATAAATAAGTTTCCACTTGATCTAAAATAGGCTGTTCACCTAAATAATATGTTATCATTTTGTTAACGTAAGAATAAACAACCTTATCATCAGCAACTCCAGTTCCAATCGCATTGAGTATACCAACGTTTTTTTTTAACCAACATTTAAATAAACCAGGAACACCAATCAAAGAGTCTTTATTAAAAGCTTTTGGATCTAAAAAATTATCATCGAGTCTTCTATATATACAGTCTACTCTTAACGGACCTTTTACTGTTTTCATATAAACGTTATCATTTTCAACAAAAAGATCTTTACCCTCAACCAAAGCTATACCCATCTGGTCTGCCAAGAATTCGTGCTCAAAATAAGCTGAGTTATAAACTCCAGGAGTTAATAAAACCATATGTGGATTAGAAGTTTTTTTTGGTATGCACTCTAACATGCAGTTATAAAGTTTATTGGTATACTGATGTATAGAAGCTACTTTGTATCTAGTAAATAATTCAGGAAATACATCCCGCATTACCATTCTATTTTCTAACATATATGAAACACCAGATGGAACTCTTAAGTTGTCCTCTAAAACTAAATAATCACCAGATTTATTTCTTATTAGATCAATACCTGAAATATTTGCCCAAGCTTTATATTTAGGAGAAAAACCTTCGCACTCTTTTACGTAATATGGAGATTTATAAATAATATCTTTTGGAACTATATTGTCTTTAAAAATTTTCTTTTGATTATAAACATCATCTATAAATAAATTTAATGCTTTTGCTCTTTGTTTTAAACCTTTCGAAACTTTATTCCATTGTTTCTTAGGTATAATCCTTGGAATAATATCTAAAGGCCATCTTTTTTCTTCTGCTCTATTGTTTGCCGCATAAACTCTAAAATTTATTCCTCTAGCATTTATTGTACTTTGGCAATTTTTTTCAATTTCTTGAAGTTTTTTTTTCCCATGTCTCTCTAAAATGTTAGAGATTATTGAAGCGTGCTTTCTTAACTTGTTATCTTCGGTAATATATCCGTCATAAGCATCACCTGAATTATAGTTCTTCCAGAATTTAGAGACCATTTTTTATTTTTTAATAATTGCAACAAATAATCAAATGCATATTAGATATATCTGGTATGATAATAATTAATTGTTAAATAATGATTTTATTAAATAATAGTAAATTGTGACTTATTGTATTGGAATTAAAGCCAATGATGGCATTGTATTTGCATCAGATTCAAGGACAAATGCTGGTTTAGATAATGTAAACATATATTCAAAAATGTTTACTTACGATGTCGGAGACAGATCGATTATTATAGTAACTTCCGGCAATCTTGGAACATCGCAAGCTGTATATAAATCAATTGAAAATGATTTAAATGATACATCCGGAGTAATGAATTTAAATACATGTAAAAGTTTTGACCAAATAGCTTCTTACATTGGATCTTTAAATACTGAACACTCTTCGCCAAAAGGCATTAATACAGACACGGTTCTTTTAGGATCAACATTTATAGTTGGAGGACAGATTAAAGGTCAACCATTAGAATTATATTTAATCTACCCTCAAGGAAATTATATTAAGCCCGCAGATAGTAAGCCATATTTGGTAATAGGTGAAGTAAAGTATGGCAAGCCAATTTTAGATAGAGTAATTAAACCTGATGTATCTGTAGGTGATGCGTCTCGATGTGCAATGATTTCCATGGACTCAACTTTAAAAAGTGACTTGACCGTTGGACCTCCGATAGATTTTGCAGTTTATAAAAAGGATGAATTAAAGATTGCCTCGAAAAAATGCTTGAATATTAACGATGATGAATACTCAAAAGTATGTAATCAATGGTCAGATGGTATTTTTAAAATTTTCGATTCTTTTCCTAGATTTGATTGGGAAAAATAAATTTAGAAAATAAAAGCATTAACCTTTTACGCTTCCTGCTGTTAAACCACTTACTAGATATTTTTCAAAATAAATAAATATTATTAGCACAGGCAATGTAACAATTACTGATCCTGCCATTAAGTATTGTCTTGGTGTTTCAGCATCTCCAGTTAAATATTGAATAGCCCTTGAAAGTGTGAATGATTTTGGATTATCTAAAAACATTAAAGAAAACAGAAATTCATTCCAAGCTATCATGAATACATATAACGCTACAGATGCGATAGCAGGAAGGCTTAATGGAATTATGATTTTTAAAATGATACCAAACCAACTATGCCCATCCATGATACCAGCATCTTCAATCTCTTTAGGAATACTTTTGAAATAACCTTGCAACATATAAATTGCTACAGGTAAAGTAGTTGCAGTATAAACAATCAAAAGACCTACAACTGAGTTTCTTAAACCAAGTTGACTAAAAACTGTATACAAGGGAATTACCAGAACGATAGCTGGAAACATATAAATAATTAATATTGACGAAGATAGAAAAGTTTTACCAAAAAAATTTAACCTAGCTACAGCGTAAGCTGCAGGAATTGCAAACATCAAGGTTATTAATACTGTTCCTATAGAAACAAGTGAGCTGATAAGAATATACCTTCCAAAATTATAGGTATCAAAAATTACAAAATATGATTTGAATAAATCAGATAAATCTTTTTTAAAATCAAAGCTGAAATCTAGCGGATTAACTAATAAAGCAATTTGTGTTTTAAAACTGGTCACAAGCATTATGTAAAATGGAAATAAAATGACAAATGCAAAAAATATAATTCCAAATAAAGTTATAAAATCAAAAATTATTTTTTCTGATACAAAATCTTCTTTTAAATAATTTAAATTATAATTCTTAACTTTGTGTGAAAAAAATAAGATAACTAAAAATACACTAATATAATACCAAATTGGAGCACTCTCATTAATATAAAGATAAAAAATTGTAAATACTGATGTGAGAGAAAATATCTTTATAAAATGGTTTAATTTATTCCCAATAACTAACAATCCAAGAGATAAACATATTCCAAGAATGAAATTTTGACTAATGTTTAGATTTTTAAAATCTATACCTTGTAAGGTAGACATTATTTTTAATATAGATAACAAGCATAATAAAAATATAGATGATACCAATAGATAAATAGTTAATGACTTAAATTTCATTTGCCTTTCTTCCAATTAATTTAAAATAAATAAACATAAAAATTATAAGTAATAAGACTATTACTATTGAGACAGCAGATCCCATGCCTATATCTGATATTGCAAAACCTTGTTGGTATACATTTATTGGTAATGTCCTAGTCCCAGATGCACCACCAGTTAATAAAAAAATATCCTCGAATTTGTTAAAATTCCAAATAAATCTAATCATAAATAAAATTGATATGATTGCTGTTATTTGTGGAAGAGTAATATGAATAAACTTTTTAAGTGGTCCTGCTCCATCAACTTCTGCAGCTTCATATAAATCTTTTGGAACAGCTTGGAGTCTCGCAAGAATAAACAAGAATGCTAAAGGAAAATATCGCCAAATCTCAAAAAATATGACTGTAGTTAAAGCTAATCTTAATTTTAATTCAAATCCAAAAATGTTCATCACCATATATTTTTGTCCCAATAAATTTATAGGTTCGTCAAAAATGTTAAAATTTACCATCAAAGCATTAAATGTACCACTATTTGGATCAAGTAATAAAGTCCAAGTGTAAGCTAAAGCTACTACGGGTCCAACATATGGAAAAAGCAAGATACTTCTCATAAATGATCTGCCATAAAAATTTTGATTTACAAGTTGCGCAGCTAAAATTCCAAAGAATATTGCCCCAATTGTACCAAAAAAAGTGAAGTAAAATGTAGTTAAAAGTAAATCAAGAAAATCATTTTCGTAAAAGACTTTCTTGAAGTTCTTTAATGTAAAATTTGTAGTTAGAAGGATGTTATCGGCTTTTCCACTTAAGGATGGTTTTTGAGATTTAATTACTTTTTTATCTATTTCATTATTATTTTCATTCTTAATTAGTACCTCGAAATTTTCTCTATATTTTGCCTCCCATTCACCGAACTGACATTTAATTATCTTTGATTTAAATTCACATCTAGAATCTAGATCTACAGGTACTACATTGCTCGGAAGCTTGTCCTTAAACTTAACATCTGAAATTTTTTGAATTAAAGAGCTATTTCTTAATTTATATACAATTTTTAATTCAGAATTATTATCTGATATGCTTTTAACTATTTTCTTTGCTCTTGGTTCTGGAATTCTAATATCTTTTAAACTAACTTCTTTAAAGCTAATCCATATATTCGCAAAAATAGGGAATAATATTATAGAAAAAACTAAAAAAACTGCTGGTAAAAGTAATGTATACGCAGTTCTTTTTTCTATTTTAGATAAAGTATCACTCATACAAAAAAGCGGATAATAATATATTACCCGCTTTTTTTAAATCTTATTGATTAAAACTTAGCTAATTCAGCGTTAATTTTCTTAACTGCTTCATCAACTGAAATTTGATCATCAATAAATTCTCTTGTGATTCTATTTAAGAATTGAGAATTAATTATTTTTGATGCTCTTGAAAGCTCACCTTCTTTAACTCCCCATCTGCTCGCAGTGTCTAATCCTGCAACAATGTTATTAATAACATCAGAAGAATAAAGATCTGTTAAAGGAGCCTTTCTATCTACACCAACTGGAAGTTTACTCCAAGCCTTGGTATATGCATTTGGGTCACTTGAATTTCCTCTTCTTACAGGAAATTTTCCTTCAGGAGCAATACCTAATGTTGCTGTGTAACCTTCGTTCATTGAATACATAATGAATTTTTTAGCTTCATCCGTATCTGCATCTGCAGTTATTCCAAAATATCTAATGTCAGCCCAAGCTGCTCCTTTTTTATTGTTAGGACCACTAAAATTAGTAATGAAACCAGTTTTTTGAGCTAACTCATTAGAAGTTGGGTCAACGTTAAATGTTGGTGGCGCTGAGTCTCTTAAACCAGCTAACTCATCCATTATAAATGGTGACCAAATTATCATTGGTGTTCTTCCAGCAAAGTATAAAGCTCTTGATTGCTTCCAAAATAATTCACCTTTAGGACTTGCCTTAGCTAAAACTTTGTAAAACTCTAAAGAATTTTTTAAGGCTTTGCCTTGTTTCTTTGTTCCACCTTTTTTAACAAGATTTACTCCGTTTGCTAAAAGTACATGCTCTAAAACCTGACTCATAAAATTTTCATCAGTTTTTGTAGCAGCAACAAAACCATACATATTATCATTTGATAAAGTGTTAATTGCTTTAACTATATTTGCGTAGTTTGTTGGTGGTTCGAGACCTGCTTTTTGAAATAAGTCTTTTCTGTAAACAACCATTTGCGTCCAACCATCAACTGGAACAGCAGCAATCTTTGATCCAGACTTAGCCATGTCTAATGCTCCGGGAGCAAAAGTATTTTTACCCAAATCTTTTACTACTGCATTATTTGCATCAACATCCAAGATGCCAGCTTCTGCCCAAGGCAACACATATTGCAATGTATGATAAATTACATCTGGTAGATCACCAGCAGCTGCGGCTGCCGTTGCTCTTGTTCCTAGATCTTTTTCTTCCACAGGAATAACTTCAACCTTAATACCAGATTGAGCTTCAAAAGCTTTTGCCATCTCCTGTTGTTTTGCCATTCTATCTGGCTGGACTTCAGTCGTCCAAAATTTAATATCAGCAAAACTAGCACCTGATATTAAAAATGCAAGAATGGCAAATTTGATTATTATTTTTTTTAACATAGTTTCCCCCTTATAATTTTCACCTATGAAATTTTTTATTGCATAAATCTATCAGTGTAATAAATTTTTAACAACACTTAATGGTTTTTTAGAATCGTTTTAAATTTAAGCTAATGTCTGAAATTATTATTAAAAATCTGAATAAATCGTATGGCAATAATAAAGTAATTAATGAATTTAATATTAAAATTACTGATGGAGAATTTATTGTTTTAGTGGGTCCTTCGGGTTGTGGAAAATCAACTTTATTAAGAATGATTTCAGGTCTTGAAACAGTCGATAAGGGAGAAATTTTTTTAGACAATAATTTAATTAACAATTTAATTCCGTCTAAACGAGGAATAGCAATGGTCTTTCAATCATATGCTTTATATCCGCACATGAACGTTTATGAAAATATGTCTTTCGGTCTTAAAATGGAAAAACTTTCTAAAAATGATATTGAGAAAAAAGTAAACGAGGCCGCTAAAACTCTTCAAATTCAAGATTTGCTCAATAGAAAACCAAAAGAACTTTCTGGAGGTCAAAGACAAAGGGTTGCTATAGGTAGAGCGATAACAAGAAATCCAAAACTTTTTTTATTTGATGAACCACTATCTAACTTAGATGCAGCATTAAGATCAGAGATGAGAGTAGAAATTTCAAAACTTCATAAGAAAATGAATTCTAATATTATTTATGTCACTCATGATCAGGTGGAAGCAATGACACTTGCTGACAGAATAGTGATTTTAAATAATGGAAATATTGAACAGTTTGGTACACCTGATGAAATATATACAGACCCAAATAATGTTTTTGTTGCAGAATTTATTGGATCTCCAAAGATGAATTTAATAAAAATTAACAAAGAAAATATAATTAATAATAATACGATTAATTTTTTAAATAATCAGATTGTGTTTGAAAATTTTAATTTTAACGACGAAATATATTTAGGTATAAGACCAGAAGACATTAGTGTCAAAGATGAACATAATATTAAATTTGAAGTAAAAGTTGATCTTATAGAAAATCTAGGATTTGAGAAGATTATATATTCATCATCATTGAACAATGAAATAAGAATTAAAACATCTGAAAATATTCAGAGAGATACTTTAAATATATCTTTTCCTAAAGATAAATTATATTTGTTTGACAAAAATAAAAAAAGGATAAGACAATAGAGAATTTAAAATTTAGTTGGCTTCCAATCTTCAGGAGCAATTTCAAGATCACTAAATTCAAAAGCAGGAGCAACTGTACACCCAATAAGGCTGTATGAACCTGTGGGTTTCATAGAAAACCATGTGTTTTTTTCTACATTAAATATGAAATTATTTTTGGAACCAATTTCATTTGTTTGAAATTCATTACCGTCTTTTGACGTAAATATTTTTAATGGACTACCAGAATAAAAATGTAACGTTTCGTTTTTAGTTATTCTGTGCCAATGAGATCTTTGATGCCCTTCTAATAAAAAATAAATGTGAGTTATATCTTTATTCTTAAATACTTCGACATAATATCCACCCTCAGGATGAGGTGTCATTTTGTGATGTTCAATTAATGTTTTGATGATACTCATTTTTCTTAAATTAAATAATTTTAATATATGTAATTTTACTAATTTATTTTATAAAATTAAAAAATAAAACACAAAATTGAAAATTATGAACAAAAAATCTCCAATAATTATTTTTACTGATTTGGATGGTACTCTTTTGCATAGAGATACTTTTGAATTTGATGGAATAAAAGAATATGTAAAAGATCTTACAAGCAAGGGAATAATCATAATTCCTAATACTAGTAAAACCCAAGTCGAAATTGAAGATTTCAATAAAAAATTAGATTTAAATTTACCCTTTATTTCTGAAAATGGTTCAGCAATATTTGGTTTGGATAATATTAATAAAAACTTTCCAAATAATATAGTTTTAAGTAGAGAAAAGGAAATTACATTTAAAGTTTTTCAAAAAAAAATACCTGAAAACTTAAGATCCAAATGTAAAATAATAACAAAAATGGAAAAAAAAATACAAAAGGAAATTTTTGGAATATCGGATAAAAGCTTAAAAAATGTTCTTAATAGAAGCTATTCTACACCTATTTTATTTAAGGGAAATGGTGAACAGAAAAAAGATTTATTTAAGATTGTAAAAACTATTGGTTTGTCTCTCCATGAGGGTGGTCGAGTAATAAATATTTGCGATAATGTAAGTAAAGTTAAAGCAATGAATAGAGTTATTAAAATGATTAAAAAAATTGAAAATGAAGTTAAAACAGTTGGTGTTGGAGATAATTATAATGATCTAGATATGTTAAGAAATAGTAATATTGCGTGTCTTGTATTTAATGATCAATTTCTCATGGAGCCAATAAATATAAATAATTGCATAGTTTCAAAACAATCTGCTCCATTTGGATGGGAAGAAGTTGTCAAAATGGCGCTAGAAAAAATTAAATAAACGGATTAAAATTTAGTATGAGTGATTTTTCCCAAAATGGTATTATTTCAAGTTTGCATGATTTTGGGACTAAATCTACTAAAGATATAGAAAAAGATTTATTAAAATTTTCTAAGGAAAGAAAAATGGAATTAATTCTTCCTAGTCTTTATTCGGAGCTTGAAGGAGATGCATTACCAAAAATTGTAAGTGAAATAAGTAAAGTAAATTATCTCAATCACATAATTATTGGGCTAGATAGAGCAAATAAAAAACAAGCGGATAAAGCCCATAAATTCTTTAAAAAGCTCAAAACTCCTTTTTCAATTTTATGGAATGACGGACCTAAGCTTAAAAAACTTCATAATGAATTAAAGAAAAAAGACCTTGCACCTAATGAACTTGGTAAGGGAAGAAATGTTTGGTATTGCCTAGGAATGTGTATTGCAAGAGATGAAGCAAGATCAGTTGCTCTACATGACTGCGATATTAAAACTTATGATCGAAGGATGTTAGCTAAATTATTTTATCCTGTGGTTAATCCACTATTTAACTTTGAGTTTTGCAAGGGATATTACCCAAGGATAGCTCAAGGAAAAATGAATGGCAGGGTTGCAAGATTACTTGTGTTTCCATTAATAACAGCTTTAGAAAAAACAATTGGTAGAAGTGATTATTTAGAATTTATGAAATCATTTAAGTATCCATTAGCTGGAGAATTTTCTTTTAGAAGAAATATATTACCAGAGTTAAGAATATCATCAGATTGGGGTATAGAAGTTGGAGTTTTATCTGAAATGCAAAGAAATTTTTCTCCAAACAATGTTTGCCAAGTTGATCTAGCTGATACTTATGACCACAAACACCAAGAACTTTCAATTAGTGATGATAAAAAAGGACTTTCGAGAATGTCGATAGATATTATTAAAACTTTGATTAGAAAACTCGCAACACAAGGAAATTCATTCAGTCTTGAAACTTTTAGATCTTTAAAAGCAACTTACTATAGATCTGCATTAGACTTAATAGATACATACAGAAGTGATGCTGAAATGAATGGCTTAAAGTTTGACTCTCATACTGAAGAAAAAGCAGTTGAATTGTTTGCACTTAATATAATGAAAGCAGGAGAGTCGTTTTTTAAAAATCCAATGGATACACCCTTTATACCAACATGGAGTAGAGTTAAAAGCGCAATACCAGATTTTCTAGAAAGATTAAAACATGCTGTTGATGAGGATAATAAAAAACATAAATAATGAATTCCTCAGAAATCCGAAATCAAATTAACCTTAAATTAAGAAAAATTTATAAACCAATCTTTAGTAATAAAGAATTACTAAGTTTTGCTGAGGACATAGTTAAAAGCATTAGTAAGTCTAATAAAATAAAAAATTCAAAGAAAAATTTTAATTTGTCAGAAAAAACATCACTCTTAATTTGTTATGGAGATAGTGTATTAGGTACAAAAACAAATAAATCTATCATTGAGTTTAAAAGATTTCATAAAAAATACTTAAGTAAATCCTTCAATTCTGTTCACTTTCTACCTTTTTATCCATCTAGTAGCGACAGTGGTTTTGCTGTTAAGGATCATTATAAAATTGATCCAAGATTAGGTAAATGGAGTGATATTAAGGGTTTTTCAAAAAATAGTTTTATTATGGCTGATGTTGTAATTAATCATTCATCATCAAGGGGTCTTTGGTTTAAAAACTACTTAAGAAATAATTCACCAGGAAAAAATTATTTTTTTACTGTTAATAAAAAATTTAATTCTAAAAATGTAGTTAGGCCACGAGAACATCGTTTATTAAAGAAAGTGAATATTTTTGGTGAAAATAGATATCTTTGGCGAACATTTAGTAACGATCAGATCGATTTAAATTTTAAAAATCCAAAAGTTTTAATTAGATTTATCAAAATTATAATTAATTTGATTAATCATGGAGTAAATATATTTAGATTGGATGCTATAGCTTATCTTTGGAAAGAAAGTGGAACTAAATGCATTAATTTAAAACAAACTCACGAAATCATTAAAATATTAAGAATTGTTTGTAATAGCTTAAACAAATCAGCAATAATTGTAACCGAAACAAACTTGCCTGAAAATGAAAACATTAGTTACTTTGGTAATAATGATGAGGCAAACTGGATTTATAATTTTTCATTACCTCCCCTTTTGGTTCATTCATTATTATTTGAAGATAGTAGAAAAATAACTTCTTGGAGTAAAAAACTACCACAAAACAAATTAGGCAACAGTTATCTAAACTTTATTGCATCACATGACGGGATTGGTATGAGGCCAGTTGAAGGTCTTTTAAATAAAGATGCCATCAATAAAATGTTTAAAAGGCTTAAAAAGAATGGTGGAGAATTTTCGTTTAGAAAAGTTCAAGGAAAATCAAAAAAGGTATATGAAGCCAATATTACTTTATTTAATGCATTTCAAAAAACTGATACCGATCCTAAAGGAAAGTTTCATTATGCAAGATATCTATGTGCTCATGCAATAATGATTTCTTTTGAAGGTATTCCAGCAGTTTATTTTAATTCAATGTTTGGAACTTCAAATGACATTAATAAATATATTATTTCAAATAATAAGAGAGATTTAAATAGATATAAATGGAGTGCAGAACGTTTGGATAAATTATTAAAAAATAAGAACTCAAAACATTATTTAATTTACGAGGAAATAAGTAATTTATTAAATATCAAGCGAAAAAATAAAGCTTTTCATCCTAACGCATTAAGAAAAATGATGAACCTTGGACCAAAGATATTTGCATTTAAAAGAATAAGTTTAGATAAGAAACAAACAGTAATGTGTATTTCAAACTTAAGTTCAAAAACTCAGAGTATTAAAATCCAATTAAAAAATAAAAAGTATAAAGAATTAATAATCGGTACTACAGTTAGTAAAAATAATATTACCCTAGATCCTTTTCAAACTATTTGGCTATCTAATTAAAATTTATTAGATATTTCTAAGTTTGCACCATAATCTGGGATTTCACCCATGAAGTTATAATTTGAACTAATTTTGATATCAAAACCATTTAAGTCACGATTATAATTCAAAGATGCTTTATCATTATCAAAAGTCAAAGCATATTCGTTATTATCATCAGGTATATAACCAAATCCTAAATATAAAGTATCACTATGGGAATTATCGCTCTGATTTCTCTCATAGATGGTCATTATGGATAAACCATCCTCAGTTATTAAATCAAATCCTATATTTGCTCTTATGTTCTTTGAATCTTGGTCTATAGACTTTGTGTATTCTGTAGTTTCAGAAAGATAACGATATGTGGCATCTGAAGAAGGACTAAAATCTAGTCCAATCTCTAATCCGCCGTTTGGTTTTAATGTAAGTGAATCAAAATCAAGGACATCACTAACCGTAAAACCAGTAGATATCATTCCAGTTTCGATAACTTGGTTTTTATAAACTAATGCTGTACTTCCAGTTTCTCTATATTTATATAATTCTGTATAACTAAGATCAATTCTTAAGTTCGGTGCAAAGTTAAATTTCTCCTTTTCATATATTGTAAAATAATTAATTGATCCAAAAACTTGTGCGCCATCTCTTTCACCAGCATGGTAGTTTGTTGTAGTTTTTCTAAGAGTATCAGTTTTTAGTGTACCTATACCAAGAATTCCTTCGATAAATCTTTCATCATCTTGAGGAAATGTTCCATAAAATGACAAACTATTTGAAGTGGTATCTAACCACGATCCAGATGAACCAACATCAACCCTATCTCTGCCAAGTCGAAGCGCATAGCCGTATAATTTGTTTTTACTTATCTTTTTATCCATACCAATTGTAACACCTTTGCTACTAATATCTTTAGAGGATGATGTAGATGTATCACCAGTCTTACCAATGCTTACACTACCCTCACTCCAAAAAGACCAATTATCAGATAATTTATCCAGCACCTCATTTGTTTTATTAGATACTGGCACAACTTTTGATAAAGATGCCATCATTGAATTTGAGAAGTTAAATTTAATATTTTGATTACTTAATTTATCGTTAGCTCTATGACGTCTTAACCAATACATTCGATTAAGAACTGGTGTTGTTGCATGTATAACAATTTGTTTTGCTGTTGCAGTTTGGGACTCGATTGAACTTAAAACATCCTTACCTTCATCACTAGTATTTACTGGATCATCACAAGCACCATCGATTATGCTCCAATTACAGCTTAGGTTAAATTCAAAAACCTTATTATTATCACCACCAATAAAAAACATTTTACTTCCATCATTACTGAAGGCAACTTCTCTTCCTATAGTATCATGAGAATTTATATTATAGGTGCCTTCAAGGGATAAAGTAGAAACATCATAAGGTGTAGTTAATTTAAACTGAGAAATCTGATTGGTTGTACTATCAATGGTATACATTTTAGTACCATTGTAATTAAAAGTAACTCCATCTATGTAGTCGTGGAAAGAACTCATATCTTCAGTATTAACATGTGTAACTCCTGAGGAAAGATCATATGGTGTATCTAATGTGAATTCATGGATTCGATCTTCAAGAATATTGTTCACACCAGCAGCAAACAATCTGGTACCATCATTATTAAATGCAATTGAATTTAATCTCTTCTCATCAATACCAGTACTATCCAGACTTAATCTATTATCAAGTGTAGCAGTTGAAATATCAAATGGAGTGTTCAAATCCCAATAATTTATATAATCATCAGCATTATTGCTATGATTAGCAATAAACATTTTTGTTCCATCGTTATTAAACACTACTTGCGTTGGTATCATTGCATCACCATTTCCATCAAGTGTTGTATCATGTATTACTAAAAAATTGTTTAAGGTTGCAGTTGAAATATCGTAAGCAGTAGTTAATACATATTCGTAAACCGCATCCTGTTGTTGAGTACCACCAGTTTTATCGTACAGTGTAGTATACATTTTAGTACCATCATTATTAAATGTTAATCCAAATTCTCCGTCGTCAGCATTTATTGATTTACTTTGCACAAAGGTTGGTTCGGCTATTGCTTTAGTTAAAAAAAGTGAAAAAGAAAAAAGTAAAACTATAAAAACTGAACAAAGATTTTTTAACGCCATTAAATACTCTCAACATTATTTTTTACAATTTATGGATAATTTGTTTTAAATGTAAAGTTTTAATGACAACTGATATTGAACTTCTTTAATCTCCAATAATTATAGGGCCAAGGGGTTAAAAACCCTACTATAAGCATAATAGGTACCACCCACCATGTAAGTATCGCCCCACCCGTAAGTAGATAATCAGTAAAATTCATTGCAATTTCCATACTGACCATAGATATAAAGCTCATTCCCAATGCTGTTTTTAAAGCATTAGAAAATTTAAAATTTTGTCGTAATAAAATTATAGTTTCTAAAATAATACTTGTTATCAATCCATTAATGATAGCAAGTGTCATTATTCCTAGAACAGGAAATGGTATTTTTGTTATTTGAAAAAATAAAATTGTTCCAAAGTCTCCAATTGCACAACCAAGTAAACACCAGGCAGTATTTTTGGCACTTCTTCTCCAAGTATGTTTGCAATTCCAATTAAATTTAATCGCTTCAGAACTCATTGTAAAAAACTTTAGTCTAGATTAACTGCAGCAATCATGCCAGCTTGATAATGACCTGGAACATTGCATGCAATCTCTATATCAACAGCATTTTCAAACTTCCAAATTATAATTCCTTTTTCTTTAGGAGCTAACAATACGCTATTACTATGAGAATGACCCATAGATTTATCCATTGCAGCCATTTTATGCATTTGATCCTTGTCAATTTTATCACCTAATAATATTTCGTTCTCAACCATTTTTTCCATTTCTGGCTGATGTTTAAGGTGCATCATTGCATTTGCTATATTAAATTCATGTACTAGTTCACCCAAATTACTAACTTCAAATTTGATGGTTTCACCTTTTTTAATATTAAAAGTACTAGGTTCATAATAATTATCATACATTTTCACTTTAATTGTTCTTGTTACATCTGAGAGTTTCCCCTTAGATCCAATTTTCATATTTTTGTCAGCAAAAGATACGGAACAGATCAGAAGAGCAAATATGAAATAAATAATTTTATTCATATCAACAGGTTATCAAAAATTTTAACCAATTAAGATGGTCAAAATTGACTTATATATTTAGCAGTTTTTAATTGAGGTAGATATGTTCTTAATTAAATCAAAATACAGAGTTTTTCCTTTAGTCAAAGTTGCACCTAGAGGATCTAAAACACCCATATTTATATTTGTATCTTTTGCAATTGTTTCAACAATGTCTGGATTAAATTGTGGCTCTGAAAGTACACATGTTACTTTTTCATGTTCTATTACTTCTCTGATTTCAGCAAGCTGTTCTGCGCCAGGTAAAACATCTGTATTTACAGTTAATGCACCAATAATATTTACCTTAAATCTTTTTTCAAAATATTGATAAGCGTCATGAAATACTACAACTTTAGCATCTTTGTTGACATCTGATTTAACTTCTTTAATCATTTGATCTAACTCTTTTAAAGCTTTCTTGGAGTTTGATTTATAGATTGAACTGTTTTCTTTATCTAATTTTGATAATTGGTTTGTAACCTTTTTAACAATAGTTTTTGCATTCATTGGATCTAGCCAGATGTGTGGATCAAACTCACCATGTCCGTGTCCATGGTCGTCATGTCCGTGATCATCATGATCATCTTTTTTAGCTTTTTTATCATGATCGTGATCATCGTGGTCATCGTGGTCATCGTGATCTTCTTTTTTAGCTTTTTTATCATGATCATCATGATCGTCATGATCGTCATGATCATCTTTTTTCTTTTTTCCATGGCCGTGATCGTCATGGTCATCATGATCTCCAAATATATTTCTTTCTCTAAACTTCAATTTTTTAATTCCACTTTGGTTCATCAATTCAAATTTTACTGAGTTCTTTGATATAGACTCTAAAGGTTTTTCTAAAAATTCCTCAATTCCCTCTCCTACGTAAACAACCATATCTGCTTCTTGCAACATTTTTGCGTGAGATGGTTTTAGACTAAATCCATGTGGAGAATTATAACCATCAACTATTAAATCAGGTGTTCCAACTCCATCCATAATATAGCTTACTAAAGAATGTATTGGTTTTATTGATACAACTACCCTTATTTCAGCTTTTAAAGAAGAAAAGTAAAATAATGTTGAAACTAGTGATAATATAAAAGGGATTTTTGATTTAATTCGCATAATTATAAAGTTGTTATATTATAACAATGCGTAATATTATAACAAATTATAATAGTCAACTATTAAATTTAAGATATGAAAGAAAATAATAACACTCTCGTCAAATTAGAAAATACTGGCGTACAAGTTGATAAAAAATGGCTTGTAAAAGGAGTTTCTTTTGAGGTTCAAAGAGGAAAAATTGTAACTTTAATAGGTCCAAATGGTTCTGGAAAAACAACTACCGCTAAACTTGCTCTTGGGATTCATAAGAATATAGAAGGAAAAGTTTATAAATTTACAAATAAGATTGGTTACGTTCCACAAAAAATTTCAATTGATTGGACGTTACCTCTTCGAGTATCTGATTTTATGCTTCTAACAGAAAATCTTACAACTAATGAAATCGATACTGCATTAGACCTAACCGGTGTCAAACACTTAAAAAATAACGATTTAAGAAATTTGTCTGGGGGAGAATTTCAAAGAGTTTTAATTGCAAGAGCAATAGCTAAAAAACCTGATCTTCTAGTACTAGACGAGCCTGTTCAAGGAGTAGATTTTAAAGGAGAAATCGCCCTTTATGAATTAATTAAAAAAATTTCTGAAAAGTTAGGTTGTGGTATATTATTAATTTCACATGACTTACACGTGGTAATGTCAGCTACAGACTATGTAGTATGTTTAAATGGTCATGTTTGTTGTTCAGGAACTCCACAAGCTGTTGCTAATGATAGTAAATATAAAGAACTATTTGGTGATCGAGCTTCAACAATATTGTCAATTTATGAACACGATCATGATCACACTCATTCTACAGATGGAACAATAGAGACTAAAAAATAAATGTTTGATGATTTTTTCATAAGAGCACTTGCTGCCGGTCTTGGTTTAGCGTTTGTTACGGGCCCCCTAGGTTGTTTTGTAATCTGGAGAAGGTTATCTTTTTTTGCAGGTACATTAGCTCACTCAGCGTTATTAGGAGTAACTCTCGCTTTTACATTCGATATAAATATTTCTTTCTCTGTTTTGTTTATTTCATCTGCAATAGCTTTAATTCTATTACGGTTACAGAAAACTACAAAACTACCCGGAGATGCTTTGTTGGGGTTGTTAGCGCATTCATCTTTGGCAATTGGATTGGTAGTGATTGGATTTCTATCTTACATTCGTTTTGACATAATGGGTTTGTTATTTGGGGACATACTTGCTGTTAATAAAAAAGATTTGTTAGTTATATGGATTGGGGGAGCAATAATATTATTAATTCTTAAAATTATTTGGAAGCCTTTGTTCGCATCAACTGTAAATTACGAACTAGCAGAGGCAGAAGGAATGCAACCAGAAAAAGTAAATATTATTTTTACAATATTAATGGCTGCAATTATTGCTATATCAATCAAAATGGTTGGGATATTATTAATTACTGGCATGCTGATAATACCAGCTGCAATGGCAAGAAATTTAGCAAACAATCCTCAGCAAATGGTAGCTTTATCTATTATAGGTGGCATATTAGCTGTTCTAGTTGGGTTGTTTTCTTCAATGCAATTTAATTCAGCATCTGGCCCCTCAATTATAACAGCTGCATTACTTTTATTTATTTTATCATTTTTAAAAATAAATAAGTTAAGACAATTGAAAAAGTAAGATGAACTTGATAAAATAGAATATGACACAAAAAATTGATTTCCTTTCAAAAAACCAACAAATAGTTTTAGAGATTATTGAAAAAGCTAAAGAACCTTTAAAAGCATATTCAATTCTATTCAGTGTTCAAAAAAAAGGAATTAAAGCACCCCCGCAAGTTTATAGAGCTCTGGATAGATTAATTAAACTTGGAAAAATCCATAAAATAGAAAGTAAAAATGCTTTTGTAGCATGCAAAAATGATAATTGTACAATTTCAAATGCAACTGCTTTTTCTATATGCGATAATTGCGAAATGGTAACAGAAATAAGTAATCCTAAACTATCTAAATATTTGGCAAATTTTCATGATGAAACTGGTATGAGATATAACAAATATAATTTAGAGTTTTTTGGATTATGTAAAAAATGTAAAAAAAATAAAATATGATTTTTTTTACTTTTAAAGTAATTGTTGCAGGTTTAATAATAGCTTTTTCTAGCTGGTTATCTGGTATTTACCCAAAATTAGCAGGATTTATTATTGCATTACCAATCGTCTCTTTAATAGCAATTTTATTTTCATACTATGAATACAAAGATGTTGATAAAACAGTAACTTTTACAAAGAGTATATTAATTGCAGTTCCATTAAGTTATTTATTTTTTCTGCCTTTTTTCTTTTCAAAATCTTTGGGTATGAATTTTTATTTAATGTATGGATCAGGAATACTATTATTAGTGATCGGCTATTTAATACATAAATATGTAGTTTCGTTTATTTAGTATTTTTTAACGCAGTAGTTAAATACTTCAAATCTAAACCGCAGTCTTTATAACCTCTTTTTACGACATTTAAATATCGTTCAGTTGGGTATCTAAATTCGGTCTTATTAACCATCGTATAAGTCATCATTTTTTTATTATAATAATTAATATAAATTTTTTTATATAAAATTGGAAAATCTTCATAAAGATCTAATTTTTTTTCATCACTTTTTGAAATTTCAAAAATCCCACCGGGTACAATCGATCCACTTTTTTTTTCAATATCAGCAGCTCTATACTTGCTTCTAAATGTTAGTTTAAATTCTTTTAGATTATAGTTTTTGATATAAACAGAATCCTTGCATCTTCTTTTCATTTGAAAATGATTTAAGTTACTTCCGTATGCAAAATAAAGCATTAACCTACTTCTACTAATTCAATATTTTTTTCTTTAACAAATTTAAGAATTTCATCATTGCACTTATCAATTTTCTTTTGTTCGGGAGATCTTAGAACAATTGATACGCCTAATTTTCCTGCTTTAAAAAAAGGATAACTACCAATATCAACATCTTTATTATTATCCTGAACATTAGACAATGATTTTGCAATCTCACTTTCAACGGTTCTTAGGCTTAAAGTATGACTTATTATAGGATCTCCACCAACTAGTTCATTTGTTATGCCACCAATCATAGATTTCAGTATTGATGGTACTCCTGGTAAACAATAAACATTTTCAACATTAAATCCAGGTGCTCCGCTACTTGGGTTATAAATTAATTTGGCAGTCATAGGCATATGAGCCATCTTTTGTCTACCTTCAGTAAACTCTCCGGGCTGATAATAGCTTTCTAAAATTTTCATTGCTTCTTCGTGAGGACCATACTTAACATTGAAAGCCTTTGAAACAGACTCTGCTGTAATATCATCGTGCGTTGGTCCAATACCACCTGATGTAAAGACATAGTTAAATCTTTTTTTAAACTCATTGACGGTATCGATGATTGTTTTTTCTACATCTGGTATAATTTTTACCTCTATTACTTTTATACCAATAGTATTCAACCATAAGGATATGGTTTTGGTGTTAATATCTTGAGTTCTACCAGATAATATTTCATTACCTATTATAATAATTCCTGCAATTATTTCTTTTTTATTTGTCATTTACAAATATAAATAAATTTCTATGAAGTTTACCAATAGTTTAATTAAAGGCAAATTAATCAAAAGATATAAAAGATTTTTTGTAGATATAAAAGTAAAAAATACAGTTATTACCGCTCATTGTCCCAATACTGGTTCAATGCTAGGGTTGTTGGATAAAGGTAATGAAGTTTGGTTAACAAAAAATGATGACCCAAATCGTAAACTTAAATTCACATTAGAAATTATCAAAGTAAGAAATAATTTATTTGGAGTAAATACTCATAAAGCAAATAAGATTGTAAAGCACGCACTTGAAAATAAATTAATGGAGGAGTTTAAAAATATTAAAAATATAAAACCAGAATTTAAATATTCAAAGGATACTAGGTTTGATTTTTTGTGTGATAAAAATTTAATAGAAGTTAAAAATGTTACTTTAAATCGTGAAAGAGAAATAAGTGAATTTCCAGACGCGGTAACAAGTAGAGGATCAAAACATCTTCTTAATCTTAATGAATCAATTAAAAAAGGGTATAAACCTTACGTCTTATTTTTAACTCAAATCCAAGGTATAAAAAAGTTTAAGATTGCGAAAGATATTGATGAAAAATATTATGAAAACTATCTTTTTGCAAGGAAACATGGTGTAAAATTTATTGCCTATAGATGTAATATTAGTAGTAAGGAAATAAAAATTGAAAAAAAAATAAAAATTATTGATGAATAATTATACTGAAAAATTTGAAAAAATGAGAATTGCTGGGAAACTAGCATCCGAAACTTTAGATATGATCACTGCTTATATCAAACCAGGAATTAGTACTGAAAAAATTGATGATCTTTGTTTTGAATTTATAAGAGATAATGGTGGATATTCTGCTCCACTTTTTTATAGAGGTTATAAGAAATCAGTTTGCACATCTTTAAATCATGTAATTTGTCATGGTATTCCATCAGAAAGGACTTTAATCGAAGGTGATATTTTAAATATTGATATTACAGCAATAGTTAATGATTACTATGGCGATACAAGTAGAATGTTTATTCTTCCAGATATTTCTGTTAAAGCAAAAAATTTGATTGATGCTACTTACGAGTCCCTAATGAATTCTATTAAAATTTTAAAACCTGGAAAAAAAATAGGAGATATAGGTTATGAAATTCAATCTTATGTAGAAAAAAAAGGTTTCAGCGTAGTGAGAGATTTTTGCGGTCATGGAATTAGTAATGTGTTTCATGAACCTCCTAATGTTTTGCATTATGGTAAAAAGGACACTGGAAATGAGTTAAAACCAGGTATGACTTTTACTATTGAACCAATGATAAATGTAGGAAAATTCGAGTCAAAAGTGTTAAATGACGGATGGACAGCTGTAACAAAAGATAAATCTCTTTCTGCACAATTCGAACATACTATTGGAATTACTGAAAATGGTTATGAAATATTCACAGAATCTGTTAAAGGTTATACCAAGCCTCCATATTAAATGATATCTCGATATTCAAGAAAAGAACTCGTAAAAATTTGGTCAGAGGAAAACAAATATAAAATTTGGCTTGATGTTGAAATTGCTGCAGCAGAAGCAATGGAGAAACTAAAAATAATACCTAGAGGTGTATCAAAAATAGTAAAAAAAAAAGGAAGAATAAATGTTAGAAGAATTCATCAAATAGAAAATAAAGTAAAGCATGATGTAATAGCTTTTCTAACATCTATAACTGAAAAAGCTGGTATCAAAGCTAGATATCTTCACCAAGGCATGACTTCATCTGATGTTTTAGATACAAGTTTTAATATTCAATTAGTTCAATCAGGATCAGTACTACTAAAAGATATTGATAAAATTTTAAGTGTTTTAAAAAAAAAGGCAAAAAAGTATAAACTTACGCCATGTATAGGTAGAAGTCATGGTATCCATGCAGAGCCAATTACATTTGGACTTAAGTTGGCATCTTTTTATGAAGAGTTTAAAAGAAATAAATTAAGATTAGAAAGAGCAATAAATGAAGTTTCTACATGCGCTATATCCGGTGCAGTTGGAACGTTTGCAAATATTGATCCAAGAGTAGAAGTTTATGTTTCAAAAAAATTAAAATTAAGACCAGAGCCAATTTCAACTCAAATAATTCCAAGAGACAGGCATGCTTATTACTTTTCAGTTTTAGGTATAATTGCAGGATCGATTGAAAGAGTTGCCACTGAAATAAGACATTTACAAAGATCTGAAGTTTATGAATTACAAGAATATTTTTCAAAAGATCAAAAAGGTTCTTCAGCTATGCCGCATAAAAAAAATCCAATTTTAAGTGAAAACTTAACGGGCTTGGCAAGAATTGTCCGAAGTCATGTGACTCCCGCATTAGAAAATATTGCTCTTTGGCATGAAAGAGACATATCTCACTCAAGCGTTGAAAGAAATATTGGACCAGACTCAAATATCACTTTAGATTTTGCATTGTTTAGATTGGCTAACCTTTTAGATAATATTATTGTTTATCCTAAAAACATGTTAAAAAATTTAAATCTTACAAAAGGATTGATTTTCTCTCAAGAGTTGATGTTAGAGCTTACCAAATCAGGTCTTACGCGAGAAAAAGCCTATAAAATTATTCAAAAACATGCAAAAAATAGTTATTCTAAAAACGTAAACTTAATGGAATTAATAAAAACAGATAAATTAATTGCTTCAAAAATTTCAGAAAAGAAATTAAATAATATATTTAAATTTTCTAAGCACCTTAAAAATATAAATTTTATTTTTAGAAGAGTTTTTAAATAATGAAAAAAGGTAAAAAGTTGTACGAAGGTAAAGCAAAGATTATTTATTCTTGTAGTGAAAAACATTTAGTAATTCAACATTTTAAAGATGATGCTACAGCTTTTAACAATCAAAAAAGATCAGTAATTGATGGCAAAGGTATTTTGAATAACAGAATATCGGAACATATACTCTCATGCTTAGCACAAGCAGGTATTAAAAATCATCTTGTAAAACGTATTAATATGAGAGAGCAATTAATCAAGCATGTGAATATTATACCAATCGAATTTATAGTAAGAAATATTGCAACAGGCTCTCTTACCAAAAGACTTGGGATAGAAGATGGAACAATTTTAGATGAACCGTTAATCGAATACTGTTTAAAAAATGATGATCTTGGTGATCCATTGATATCTAAAGAACATATTTACGCATTTAATTGGGCAACTAAAAAAGAAATTGAGAAAATTGATAAACAGCTACATAGAATAAACGACTTTCTAGTGGGAATGTTTAGAGGGATTGGAATAAAATTAGTTGATTTTAAAGTTGAATTTGGAAGATTAAAAAATAGTAATAAAAATGAAATTATTTTGGCTGATGAAATTAGTCCAGACACTTGCCGTCTTTGGGATACAGATACAGAAAAAAAACTTGATAAAGATCGATTTAGAAAAAATCTTGGAAATTTAATTGAAGCTTATCAAGATGTGGCAAGAAGGCTCGGTATACTTCATGAACATTCAAATATAAGACACTTAAAGTTCCCTAAACCAAAAGAAGTGAAAATTAAAAAAAAATAAATGAAAATAAAAGTCGTTGTTACTCTTAAAAATGGAGTTTTAGATCCACAAGGTAAGGCAATACAGCAAACATTAAATGGGATGGGTTTTCCATTAGTAAATGAAGTTAGACAAGGAAAATACTTTGAAGTTGATTTAAGTGAAAAGGACGAAGCAAAGGCAAAAAATAAAGTTGAAGATATGTGTAAAAAACTTTTAGCAAATCTTGTAATTGAGAATTTTGAAATTTTATAATCAATAATGAAATCAGCTGTAATTATTTTTCCAGGCTCAAATTGCGATAGAGATATGGATGTTGCGCTCAAAAAATTTGGTTTTAAAAATCAAATGGTATGGCATGATGACGAAAAACTTCCTAAATCAGACTTAATTGTTCTGCCTGGAGGATTTTCATATGGTGATTATCTAAGATGTGGAAGTATAGCTGGCAAAAGTAAAATTATAAAGTCAGTGATAGATTTTGCGCAAAAAGGTGGGTTGGTTCTTGGTGTTTGTAATGGTTTTCAAATATTAACTGAAACTGGTCTGCTACCTGGTGTTCTTCAACAAAATAAAAATATTGAATTTATATGCAAAAATGTATTTATAAAAGTTAACAACAAAAAAAATATATACTTTGAAAAGATAGACAAAGATATATTAGAGCTTCACATTGCTCACAACGAAGGCAATTATTTCTGTACAGATGATGAATTAAAAATGCTTAAAGATAATAATCTTATAGCAGTTTCTTATTGTAATGATAAAGGTGAAATTAACGAAAAATCAAATCCAAATGGAGCTCTGCAAAATATTGCCGGTATTTTTAATAAAGAAAAAAATATTTTAGGTATGATGCCTCATCCGGAAAGGATGATTGATAAATATCTTTCAGGTGAAGATGGATCAATTTTTTTCAAAAATTTAATAAATAATTTTAAATGACAGCAATTAACGAACAAATAGCAATAGATCATGGTTTAAAAAAAGATGAATTTAAAAAAATTTGTGATCTTATGAAAAGAATACCAAATCTTACTGAACTTGGAATTTTTTCTGCTATGTGGAATGAACATTGTTCATATAAATCATCAAGAAAGCATTTAAAAAGTCTTCACACACAAGGTAAGCGAGTAATACAAGGACCAGGAGAAAATGCGGGAGTAATTGATGTTGACGATGAAGATGCTATCGTTTTTAAAATTGAAAGCCACAATCATCCATCATTTATAGAACCATATCAGGGTGCAGCTACTGGAGTAGGTGGTATCATGAGAGATGTTTTTACAATGGGTGCTAGACCTATTGCGAATTTAAATTCAATACATTTTGGTTCACCCCAACACAAAAAAACAAAAAATTTGTTAAGGGGAGTTGTTAAAGGAATTGGTGGATATGGAAACTGTATTGGGGTCCCAACAATTGGTGGTCAAACATGTTTTGACGAGTCTTACAATGGAAATATCTTAGTAAATGCAATGACTCTTGGATTAGTTAATAAAAAAAAGATTTTTTACTCGAAAGCAGCCGGTATTGGCAAGCCAGTGATTTATGTAGGATCAAAAACTGGAAGAGATGGAATACATGGTGCTAGTATGGCGTCTGCAGTATTCGATGATCAAATTGAAGAAAAAAAACCAACAGTTCAGGTTGGAGATCCTTTTACAGAAAAACTTTTACTTGAAGCATGCTTAGAATTAATGGCTGACGACTCGATTATATCAATTCAAGATATGGGTGCTGCTGGATTAACATCTTCAAGTGTAGAGATGGCTTCAAAAGGAAAATTAGGAATAGAACTAAACTTAAGTAAAGTACCATGCAGAGAAGATAAAATGACACCTTATGAGATCATGTTATCAGAGAGTCAAGAAAGAATGCTTATCGTTCTTGAGAATGGAAAAGAAGAAAACGCAAAAAAAATATTTGATAAATGGGACTTGGATTTTGCGGTAATTGGAAAAACAACAAATTCCAAAAAAATTGAACTTTATTTTGAAAAGAAAAAAGTTGCAGATATTCCTATCAATTTTTTAGCTGAAAATGCACCAGAATATGATCGAAAATGGAAAAAAACAAAACTTCCTCAAAAGATTAAATTTAAAAAAG
>CACHWQ010000003.1 GCA_902583645.1 uncultured Pelagibacteraceae bacterium
ATTACTGCTGTAGTTTATATAAACTATAAAAACTAACTAATGAGGGAGTTTTTTATGAAAAAACTTAAAACGCTAGCTTTAGCTTTATTTGCTCTTTTTGGAGCAACTACAGCGGCTAACGCAGCAACAGCCTTTTTAGCTACGGATGATTTCGTTGGTATTTCATTCTGGTTAATTTCAATGGGTATGTTGGCAGCTACAGCGTTTTTCTTTATGGAGCAAGCTAATGTTAGCACTCAGTGGAGAAAATCAGTAAACGTAGCTGGATTAGTAACTGGTATAGCATTTATTCACTATATGTATATGAGAGCAGTATGGGTTGAAACAGGTGATACTCCAACTGTTTACAGATATATTGACTGGTTAATAACTGTACCGCTACAGTTAATAGAATTTTATTTAATTCTAGCTGCAGTTAAGAAAGTTCCAACTGGAATATTCTGGAGAATCTTAATTGGTTCTTTAGTGATGTTAGTAGGTGGATATTTAGGAGAAGCTGGATTCATCAACCCTATGCTTGGTTTCATTATCGGTATGGCTGGATGGATTTACATCCTTTATGAAATATTTTCAGGAGAAGCAGGAAAAGTTGTTTCTAAATCTGGAAATAAATCACTTGCAACAGCATTTGGTGCTTTAAGAATGATCGTTACAGTAGGTTGGGCTATTTACCCACTAGGTTATGTATTTGGTTACCTAACAGGTGGTATAGATGCTAACTCACTTAACGTGATTTATAACTTAGCAGACTTTGTTAATAAGATCGCTTTCGGTGTTATTATTTGGTCTTGTGCAGTTGCGAACTCTGGAAGAAGCAGAGCATAATTCTTTAAGAGTAAGAAATATTAATAGGGCAAGTACTTAGTACTTGCCCTATTTTTTTTTGTGCTTATATAAAGTTCATGGCAAAAATTACTTACATAGAAAATAATGGAAAATCTCATACAGTAGAAGTAGCTGAAGGATTAACTGTTATGGAAGGTGCAGTTCAAAACAATGTACCAGGCATTGACGCTGACTGTGGAGGTGGCATGGCGTGTGCGACATGTCATGTTTATGTCAAAGATGAATGGTTTGATAAGATTAATAAAAAAAGTGAAGGTGAAGACGATATGATTGACCAAGCTTACGAACCAAAAAAAAACAGTCGATTAAGTTGTCAAATTCAAGTAAGTCCAGAAATAGATGGTCTTGAAGTTCATCTTCCTGTAAAACAAGTTTAATGATTAAAACTGATGCGTTGATTATTGGAGCTGGTCCAACAGGATTATTTACTGCACATCAATTAAAATTGATTGGTCTTGATTGTGAGATTGTTGACAATCTTGATAAGATAGGTGGTCAATGCATTGAATTATATCCTGATAAACCTATTTATGATATTCCAGCAATTCCAGAATGCACAGGAGAAGAATTAACTAATAATCTTTTAGAACAGTTAAAACCTTTTAATATAAAATTTCATTTAGGTGAAAGAGTAGATGAATTAAAAAAAGATAATGAAAAATGGAAAGTAAAAACAAGCAAAGGAACAGTGTTTGAAACTCCAAATGTAATTATTGCAGGAGGGGTTGGATCCTTTGAACCCAGAAAATTTCCAACTAAAGAATGTGAACAATTTGAAAATAAAACCATTCTATATTCAATTAAAGATAAAAAAATATTTGATGGTAAAACAGTATCTATTTTTGGTGGCGGAGATAGTGCGCTAGATTGGGCTTTAGAATTATCAAAAACATCAAAAATTAATTTAATACACAGAAGGGATGAATTTAGAGCCGCTCAAGCTACAGTTGACAAAATAAAAGAGCTTTCTAATGCTGGTAAGATTAATTTAATTACGAATTCTCAGCTTAAGACAGTATTTGGTAATGGCAAGCTTGAAGAAATAGAGATCGAAAATGATAATAAAGAAACAAAAAAACTTAAAACAGATTTCGCACTTGGTTTTTTTGGTCTTATTATGCAGCTAGGTCCTATTGCTAATTGGGGGCTTAATTTAAATAAAAAAACTGTGGAAGTAGATACCGAAAAGTTTGAGACCAATCAAAAAGGTATATATGCAGTTGGTGATATTTGTAATTATCCAGGCAAACTAAAGTTAATTTTATCTGGATTTCATGAAGGTGCTCTTGCAGCTAGAGCATGCTTTAAATTAGCAAGACCTAATGAAAAATATAGATTTGAATTCACCACATCATCAAAAACAATTAAAAATAGACTTGGCGTAAAAAGTGATTGAGCTATTCGCGTTTGATACTCCAAATGGAAAAAAAATTAGTATTATGCTTGAGGAAATCAAGCTTCCTTACAAAGTTACCAAAGTTAATCTTTCAGAAGGAGAACAATTTAAAGAAGAGTTTGTAAAGATAAGTCCATTCAGCAAAATTCCAGTTATAAAAGATAGTGATAACGATAAAAGCGTTTTTGGATCAGGTGCAATTTTAATTTATTTGGCCGATAAAACTCAAAAGTTTTATCATAAAGAAAATAAAGTAAATATTGACCAATGGTTAATGGCTCAGATGGGATTAATTGGTCCACTAATTGGAGCTTACCATCACTTTTATCATTTTAATAAAGGTAAGAGTAAATATAGCGAAGAGAGATATTTCAAAATAACAAAAGATCTATATCAAAGATTAAATGATAGATTGTCAGCGTCTAAATATCTTGCAGGAGATTATTACACAATAGCAGATATAGCTACATGGCCTTGGATAGCAAGACATCGGTGGCACGATATTGGTTTAAGTAATTATTCAAGTCTATGCAAATGGTATGAAGAGATTTCTAAGAGAGAAGCAGTTAAAAAAGGATATAATTTTATGGGGGGTGGAGAAATACCTAAACCTTAGTCGTCTGCGTATACCTTTTCGTCTTTCTCATGCTTTTCTTGAGCAGCAATACAAAGTGTAGCGATCGGTCTGGCCATCAATCTTTTTAAACCTATTGGTTCTGCAGTTTCTTCACAGAATCCATATGTTCCATCCATAATTTTTTTAAGCGCAGATTCAATTTTTGAAATTAATTTTATCTGTCGATTGATAGCTCTCATTTCTACATTTTTTTCAGTATAGGAACTTGCTTGGTCGACTATATCTGCAGATGTACTGTTGTCATCTAATGAGCTATTATACAAAGCTTCATTATTTGTTCGTACCAAATCTTTTTTCCATTCAGTAAGTTTATTCTTAAAGTACAGCTTATGCTTCTCACACATATACTTTTCCGATTCTTTTGGAATATAGTTTTTTGATATTTTGACCATGTTAACGTTTTAAGCGCAGGCAGTATATTCAGCAAATAGGTAGTGTCAAGCAAGGTTTAATTGTGTAAATTCATACAAATGGCGATTTATAAAAAAAAAATTAAAAATATTTTTTATATTTTTTTAGCAAGTCATTTAATTTTATGGACGTTGATTCCATCGTTTACCAATAATAACCTCCCACTTGATACAATCGAAGCTCTTGCATGGGGAAGTAATTTAGATTGGGGATTTAACAAACATCCTCCCATGAGTGCTTTTATGGTCGAGATTTTTTATAATATTTTTGGATCAAATGATTGGGCTTATTATCTTCTTAGTCAAATATTTATAATTTTTTCTTTTTTTATTATATTTAAATTTAGTAAAGAAATTCTAAAGAATGATATTTTAGCATTATTTTCTGTATTTTTATTAGAGGGCATATATTTTTATAATTTTACAACACCAGAATTTAACGTAAATGTTTGTCAAATTCCTTTTTGGACGTTAACTGTTTATTTTTCATGGAAAGTTTTTAATCAAAAAGTACCGACTTTTAAAGATTGCGCACTCGTTGGATTATTTGCTGCTGGAGGATTTTTATCCAAGTATTTATTTGTTTATTTGCTAATTTCAATTGATCTACTTTTTTTATATTTGATTTTCATAAAAAGGGAGAGAAAGTTTAACTTCAATTATATTTTATCAATCGAAGTTTTTTTAGTTTTATTAATTCCACATTTAATTTGGTTGTTTAAAAACGATTTTATTACGATCACGTATGGGTTAGCAAGGTCTGGGTTGGAGAATTCAAATTTTATTGATCATTTGAGATATCCAATAATATTTCTATTAAAGCAAATTGGAATTATTTTACCATTTATTGTTATGGTTGTGCTACTAATTAAAAAATTAAGATATAAATTAAACTTTAAAGATAAAAATTTATTGTTTTTTAATTTCGATTAATATTCTTCCTATTTTTTTAATGCTTTTAACTTCAATGATTACAGGCTCAAAGATAAGAACTATGTGGATGACACCGTTTTATTTATTTTTTGGGACATTGGTAATTTATGTTTTTCAAAAAGAAATATCTAAAGGCAATTTCAAAAAGTTTTTTGTTGCTTTTGTTTTCCTATTTTTATTGTCCCCAGTTGCTTACGGATATATTTCAATTGCAAAAATAGATAAAAGAACTGACTATCCTGGAAAAGAAATTGCTAACAAAGTCCAAGCAAAATGGAATAATGAATTTGAAGATCCAATTAATTTTGTTTTAGGTAATGAATGGAATGCTGGAAATTTATCTTATCATTTAAAATCAAGACCAGTTTGGGATGGCAACGTAGATAAAAATAAGTTAGAAACCTATAATAAGTTTATTTGTATAGATGAAATTTGTGTAGGTAATAAATGAATGAATTTTTAAATACAAAATTTAAAAAAGCTGTTTTCATTATTGCAATTATTGCAATGATTGAGCTCTCTGGTCATGGAATATTTGCTTCATTATTTAGATTTCTAAATTCTCTAAACTAAAAATGAAAATAATAATATTGATACCGATTTATAACGATTGGCAATCTGCAACCAAACTTTTAGAAAATATTAATAATGAAGTAAGTGGAATAGATCATACTTTTTCAATAATTTTAGTAAACGACGCATCTACTGAGCAAATCACAGAAAACCTCTCAAATTTTTCAAATTTAAATTCAGTTCAAATTTTAAATCTTAAACAAAATATAGGCCACGCAAGATGTATTGCGACAGGTCTAAATCATATTATTAAAAATGAGGAATTTGATTATGTAATTCCAATGGATGGAGATGGCGAGGATAGACCTGAAGAAATAAAATTATTTATAGAAAATTTTAATTATCATCCAAACAAAACAATAGTAGGAGAAAGAGTTAAAAGATCAGAAAGTATTTTATTTAAACTGTGCTATTCATTTCATAAAATTTTAACTTATACCTTTACGGGCCAATCTATTAAATTTGGAAATTATACATGCTTAACAAAATCAACTATTGAAAAAATGTTGAGTGATAAAGCAACATGGAGTAGTTTTTCGGGATCATTAGCAAAGAATTGTAATGACAAAGCAGCAATTTCTTCAGAAAGAGGAAAAAGATATTTCGGTCCCTCAAAAATGAGCTTTTTAAATCTTATAAAACATTCTCTAGCAATAATTGGAGTGTTTAAATTTAGTGCGTTAGTTAGATCAATACTTTTTGTTTTAGTTTATATGTTTCTAATATACCAAAAAATATCATTCATAATGATACTACCTGTAATATTTATTGCTATATTCCTAATCTCTACTTTTATAATTTCACAAAGAGGAAGTTTGGACGAAATGAATAATTCACTATCCAATATTTTAATAATTGATAAGATTATATAATGAAAATTAACTTAATTTCTGGTGCACTAGGAGCTGAAATATCTGGTTTAGATTTAAAAGACTCTTCAGAAGAAAATTGGAAAGTAATTAACCAACTTCTTTTGGAACATAAAGTTCTTTTTTTTAGAAATCAAAATATTTCACCAGAGGAGCAAATTAATTTTGCAAAGCGATTTGGACCTTTGGAAAAACATGTATATGTTAAAGGGAGAGATCAATACCCAGAAATAATTAGAATAATTAAAAAACCAGATGAAAAACAGCAGTGGGGAGAAACTTGGCATACAGATGTAAGTTATAATCCAAAACCTACAAAAGTAATTATTTTGCGATCAATTAAAATTCCTCCTGTTGGAGGAGACACGATGTTTTCCAATATGGAGTTAGCTTATGAAACTTTAGATAATGATCTTAAAGAAAAAATTAAAGATAAGAAAGCTGTACATAGTTCCCTTGGCGCTGCAGCATTTGTCGATGCTTACAAAGGTATGGAAGGTAATGGTAATTTAGATGAATATTCAAATATTCACCCAATTGTTAGAACTCATCCAGAAACAGGCAAAAAAATCCTATATGTTAATTCTATGTATACAAAAAGAATTGAAGGTTTAGACGAAAGTGAAAGTAACAATTTATTAAAAGAATTATTTGCTCAACAAGAAAGATTAGATCTAACTTGTAGATTTAAATGGACTGAAAATGCTGTTGCTATTTGGGATAACAGAAGCACACAACATCAGGGCTTAACTGATTTCTTCCCGGGCCGAGGATTGGGACACGAAAGAGTTATGGATAGAATTGCTATAGAAGGCGATCAACCAATATAAATAATCAAATAATGAAAAAATTTTTTTTCTTTATATTTTCAATCTTTATATTTTTTTCAAATTTATGTTTTGCAGATCAACATAAAACTAAATTTAAAGATATAAAAGGTTATAAGGAGCAATTTTTATCTTTAGCATATAAAAAAACTAACAGAATTAAGGAAGTAAAAAAAAGTGATGGCTTCCCTGTATATGAAGGAAAGACAAGTATTCAAGTTACAGTAAATAGAGAAGATGCCGGATGTGGAAAAGGAAAATCTGCAAAATTACAAATTGGATGTGATGGCAAAGGAAATAGGAGCAGGCAAGAAGTTCACCTTGGTGATCTTAGATTAAAAAATAAAGAACATATTTATGAATATGCAGTTTATTTTGATGAAGATTATAAAAGTTTAGAAAAGGGTGCAGTTGTTGTGATTGGACAAATGCATACGGATAACAAAGCCAAAGGGTGTCATAACTGCTGTCATTTTTGGGCTCAAGATACAAAGTATAAGGGTGAAAATTATTATACTTGGGTAAGTAAATCTGCATACTCTTCTGACCCAGTAATAATTGGCAAGATTAATGATTTAAAAGGTAAATGGACTCATTTGAAATTTCATGTTCTTTGGAAGATAGATGAGACTGGGCGATTTAAAATATATAAAAATAATGAAGTTATTGCTGACTTAAAAAATATTAAAACACTGGCTGATACCTGCACAGGTGGTTATATGAAATTTGGAATTTATAGACATAGGACAATTGGTTATTGGAATTCAGACTGGGAAAGTCTTCAAGACCAAACAATCTATTTAGACAGTATAGTTCTTAGAAAACCCAAAAAGGAAGAGAAATTTAAATAGCGATACTCAAGCTTTTATCTTAGGTAAAGAATAAAAGTCAGCTGTATCAATTTTAGATGAATGTTCTCTTCTCATATTCCATTTTTTGTAAACACCTGCGCTTGCAAGACTTAATGTAGATCTTCCATAACGGTAATTTGTATTATCCATTGATCTCATCAATCTATTTATTTTTTTATCTTTTTCAGATGAGAACAAATTTTCTTTTTGATTTTCATTTGATAGCCCCGTTAACATTACTCCAGCTTTTTGGTATCGACAACCATGTCTAAAAATATCTTCTAATATTGAAACTGCAGCTGTAACAGTTTCAATACTATTATTTGTTGCTATTGGAAAATCAATTGTTTTTGAATTTGAATAGTAACCAAAGTTTCTTTGGAAGGGACTTGTTCTAACAAAAACTGTTATTGCTTTTGCAACTAAATTTTCTGATCTGATTTTTTCAGATGCATTTAAGCAGTAATTTGCAACTGCTTCTTTTAACTCTTGAAAATGTTCAACTCTTTTTCCAAACGAACGAGATACAACACAACTTTTTCTTTTTGATTGTGTTGTTTCTAAATCAATACAAGGAATACCCCTAAGCTCCATAGCAGTTCTTGAACTTAAAACATTTGAACATTTTTTGATCCAGGTATTTGATTTATTTTTTAATTGCTTTGCATTATAAACTCCATTTTTTTGATAAAATTTAGTTAACTGTCTTCCAACTCCCCAAACATCATTTATTTCAATTTTTTCTAATATTGGATCAAGATTTTCAATACCAATTAAACTTGTAACACCAGATAGTTTTTTCTTTGCAATATGATTTGCAATTTTACTTAAAGTTTTTGTTTTTGCTATACCAATACTTGTTGGTATCCCCGTCCACTGTAAAACAGTATTTCTAATTTCTTTTCCAACTTTTTCGACCTCTTGATCAGAAAAGTTTGACAAATCCATAAATGCTTCATCAATTGAATAAACCTCTATATCGGAATTAAATCTTTTTAGAGTTCTCATTACTCTTCTTGATAAATCACCATATAAAGAGTAATTCGACGAAAATACATTTACTTTATTTTTAATAATTATATCTTTTGCTTTAAAGTAAGGTTCACCCATTTTAATACCTAAAGCTTTTGCCTCATTAGATCTTGAAATTATACAACCATCATTATTAGACAAAACTACAACAGGTTTTTTTCTTATTTTTGGATTAAACAATCTTTCACAAGAAACGTAGAAAGAATTACAATCTATTAATGCAATTTTTTTAGTATACTGAGTGGATGACATAAGTTACAACTCCCCAAATAAAAATATCTTCTTCTTCGTTGATTAAAATTCTATCTTTAAAATCTTTAGATCCTGAGGTTAAAAATTTTTTATCTCTTTCTTGCACAAAGCTTTTAACCACTAATTCGTCATGAACATTTGCAATTACAGTTGAGAAATTTCTAGGTGTTAAACTTTTATCAACAACTAATATATCCCCATCATTGATTCCAACATCGATCATTGACTTTCCTTGAACCCTGATCACAAAGGTTGCTGGAACATTCTTAATCAAGTGAACGTTCAGATCTATATCTTCTTCTATGTAATCAGTAGCTGGAGATGGAAAACCAGCTCCTGCTTTGTGTAAATAATAAGGTATAGTAAGCTTCATAATAAATGTTCCTATTTTGTTCTTATTAGTACAACACTTATTCAATGGTGTCAAATAGGTTGTATTTTGAGTCTGGAACTGAATCAAAAGTGAATCAAAACGTGAACATCCAAACTACATTTTGTTGGATTGTGGATAACTTAGACAAGGGATAGATTGCTTGGATATAAATTATGGAAAAATTGAATTGTCATTGTGGTCAGATTGAAATTGAAGTGAACTTAACCAAAGGCTTAGAAGATCTTTATAGATGCAATTGTTCAATGTGTAAAAGGAAGGGAGCAATAAGCACTGTGATTGATAAAAAAGATTTGAAGGTGACAAAAGGAGAAGAGTTATTAAAATTTTATCAATTCAATACAAACGTTGCTAAACATTATTTTTGTACTAATTGTGGAATATATACTCACAATCAAAGAAGAGCAGATCCTAATACATATGGTATAAATGTAGGATGTTTAAATGGAATAACAGAAGATGAGTTATTTAAATTTAAAGTAGGAATAAATGATGGACATAATCATATATTAGACAGGAAAAAATAATGATAAAAAAATTAAAATGCCACTGTGGAAATGTAGAAGCTGAAGTAAATATTCCAGACAATGGAATTGAAAAAATAATGAGATGCAATTGTTCTATCTGTAAAAAAAAGGGATATGTAATTGGAGTATTAGGTGAAAATGATTTCAAATTAACAAAAGGAGAAGATTCTTTAAAACTTTACCAATTTTATACAAATACTGCTAAACATTATTTTTGTATGAACTGTGGAATTCACACACATAATAGACCAAGAATAAATCCAAAAATTTATGGAATAAATGTTGCTTGTATAGATGATATTGATGTTTTTAAATTTAAAGATGTAGTTGTAAATGATGGTCGTAATCATCCTTTAGACAAAAAATAAAATGTCCCAAATTTCTGCATGTTTAAATAAAGTCAAAAGGCCTTGTTATAGGTTTATATCAACCCAAGAAATTTCTAGCGAAAAATTTAAAAATAAAGATAAAATGTTGAGATCTTTCCTTATACCAGTTTGTTTTTGGATGGCTAAAAAAGTGGAAAAAAACAAAACTATGATTGTGGGTTTATCGGGTGGTCAAGGAACTGGTAAAACAACAATCTCTTCAATAATTAAAATAATTCTGGAAAAATATTTCAAATTAAATGTATTTACAATTTCAATTGATGATTTTTACAAAACAAGAAAAGAAAGAATTATTTTGTCTAAAAAAGTTCATCCATTATTAAAAACTAGAGGAGTCCCAGGAACTCATGATATTGATATGATGCTGAATTTATTTAGGAAAGTTAAAGCAAAAAAATTAAAAAGCTTATCTCTTCCAAAATTTGATAAATCTATAGATGACAGGCTTTCAAAAAATAAATGGTATAAAATCAAATCAAAACCAGATATTGTAATTTTCGAAGGCTGGTGTGTTGGTGCAAAATCTCAAAGCACAAAACAACTTATAAAACCCATAAACTCTTTAGAGAGGTTTAATGATAAATCTATGAAATGGAGAAAATATGTTAATTTAAATCTCAAAAATAAATATAAAAAATTTCACCGCATGATGGATTGTTTATTATATTTGAAAGCAGAAAATTTTGCCTTATTAAGAAAGTGGAGATTGATTCAAGAAAAGAAATTAAAAATTAAAAATAAAAATAAGAAAAACTCTAAGGTAATGAACAAACAAGAAGTGTTAAATTTTATGATGACATACCAAAGAATTACCGAACATATGTTTAAAACTGCAACAAAATACTCATCAATTGTGATGTCATTAAATGGACATCATCAAATTACAAAACTAAAATATAACAAATGAAAAAAATATTAATAATTTTAGCTTTTTATTTTTTAACTTCTAATGCTTTTGCAATTAATTTGTCTCAAGCATTAAAAGAGGCATATCAAAATAATCCAGAATTGAATGCTGAAAGAGAAAATATCAAAGTATCAAAATCAGATCTTAATATTTCAAGAAGTGATTTTTTACCTTCGATAACATTATCTGGTTCTAAAAGTTCAGAGGATACTTCAAGATTAACAAATCGGGATGGCACTAATGCTACAATTACCGACGTTAATCCAGAGTCAAAATCAGTTAAAATAGAACAAAAGATATTCCAGGGTTTTGGTGGTATTGCTGATTTCAAAAAGAGTAAATTAGGCTTAAATCTAGCTGATGCAAAATTATTAAAATCTGAGCAAGAAATACTACTTAAAGCAGTCGAAGCTTTTTCTGGAATGATTGTGGCAAATGAAAAATTTTCAATTAATGAAAGAAATGTTGGTTTACTTGAAAGACAAGTTGAAACCGACAGAATTAGATTAGATAGAGGAGAAGTTAGTGTGGCTGATCTTGCACAATCAGAATCCTCACTAGCAGAGGCACAAGCAAAATTTATTCAAGCTAAAAATGAAGTTATTACAGCAAGATTAAATTATGAAAATGTTATTGGCCCAATTCAAGATACTTTTGCATTAAATAAAAATTCTGATTTAAGTTTAAAAATTCCTATGACTTTAGAAAATGCAATTAATTTATCAAAAACCAATAACCCTGAACTTATTATTGCAAAACTAGAGTATGAGCAATCAGAACAAGACGTAAAGATTTCACAATCTGATTTGTCGCCATCAGCAACATTGTCTTTTGAAACTAAAGAAACTGATGACTTAAGTTCTACAATTGATCAACAAGATAAAGAGACTGTTCAAGCAACAGTATCATGGCCACTTTTTTCTGGAGGAAAAAATTATGCTGGTTTAAGTAAATCTAAAAACTTAAGAAATAGAAAAAAATTATTATTAGATAATGCATTAAGAATTAACGATACTAATGTAACAACTGCTTGGTCAAACATGAAGTCAAATGCAAGTATGTTAGAATCTGTTAAGTTACAAGTAAGAGCAGCCCAAATAGCAAATGAAGGAATTACAGCAGAATACGAAAGTGGCAAAGGCAGATCCACATTGGACGTTATTCAATCAAATTCTATTTTACTTAATTCTCAAATAAGTCTTGCAAATTCAGAGAGAGAATTTTTATTATCAAAATTTAAACTTCTTCAATCAGTTGGTATTTTAAGCGCCGATCATTTGGGTTTCAATAATTAGGTCATTTTTGGCTTATTTTAGCTAAATAAATTAAGTTCTTGCCAATGAGAACAAAATGTGTACATTTAATATCATGATTCGAGTGACAAAAAACGCAAAAAAAAGAGGCATTAAATGACAAAAAATAACTTAAAAGTGGTTAAAACCGCAAAAGATAAAGATTTGGAAAACAAAGAGAAAAACAAGGCGCTAGATGCAGCTATAGATCAAATTACGGATACTTTTGGTAAAGGTTCTGTAATGAAGCTTGGTCAACAGAAAGCTATGGATGTTGAGTCAGTTTCAACAGGATCTTTAAGCTTAGACTTGGCTCTTGGAATTGGTGGTCTTCCTAAAGGAAGAATTATCGAAATTTATGGACCAGAGTCTTCTGGAAAAACAACACTCGCACTTCAGGTAGTTGCAGAAGCACAAAAGGCAGGTGGTATTTGTGGATTTGTCGATGCAGAGCATGCATTAGATCCAGTTTATGCAAAAAAATTAGGTGTTAATACTGAAGAACTACTAATTTCGCAGCCAGATACTGGTGAACAAGCCTTAGAAATTACTGATACTTTAATAAAATCAGGTTCAATGTCAGTTCTAGTTGTTGACTCTGTTGCAGCATTAACTCCTAGAGCAGAAATTGAAGGAGATATGGGAGATCATCATGTTGGTTTACAAGCAAGATTGATGTCTCAAGCGCTAAGAAAATTAACAGGTTCAATTTCTAGAACAAACACAATGGTTATTTTCATTAACCAAATTAGAATGAAAATTGGTGTTATGTTTGGAAGCCCGGAAACCACATCAGGTGGTAACTCATTAAAGTTTTATTCATCAGTTAGAATGGATATTAGAAGAATAGGTGCAATTAAAGATAAAGAGCAAATTATTGGAAATGCTACAAGAGTTAAAGTGGTTAAAAATAAAGTTGCGCCACCATTTAAAGTTGTTGAATTTGACTTAATGTATGGAAAAGGAATTAGCAAAACGGGGGAATTAATAGACCTTGGAGCAAAAGCAGATATAGTTGAAAAATCTGGTGCTTGGTATGCTTACAAAGGTGAGAAAATTGGTCAAGGAAAGGAAAATGCAAAACTTTACCTTGAACAAAATCCTAAAGCTGCTGCTGAAATTGAAATGGCTATTAGAGAGAAAGCTGGCTTGATTTCAAAAAAGATCGAGGGCAATCCTATCGATCAAGAAAAAGTAAAAGCAGAAGAAAAAGAAGAGACACCATCTAAAAAGAATTAACTTTTAGTTATCTAAAAAGGCGCTTATTTTAAGCGCCTTTTTTCCCTATAGTTATCTAGACATCAATTAAAAAAGCTGTATTTTAAAAATATGGCTGACAAATCACTAAACGAGATAAGAAAAACTTTCTTAAAATATTTTGAGAAAAACGGTCATACAATCGTTGACTCGAGTAATTTAGTTCCAAATAACGACCCAACGTTGATGTTTGCAAACTCAGGGATGGTTCAGTTCAAAAATGTTTTTACAGGCCTTGAAAAAAGAGACTATAAAAGAGCTACAACTTCTCAAAAATGTGTACGAGCTGGTGGAAAACACAATGATTTAGAAAATGTTGGATATACCCCAAGACATCACACATTTTTTGAAATGCTGGGCAACTTTTCATTTGGAGATTATTTTAAAGAAAGAGCAATTGAGCTTGCTTGGAATTTAATTACAAAAGATTTTGGATTAGACAAAAATAAACTTTATTTTACTGTTTTTAATGAAGATGATGAGGCCTTCAATTTGTGGAAGAAAATAACAGGTTTTGGTGAGGACAGAATAATTAGAATACCAACATCAGACAATTTTTGGTCAATGGGTGAAACAGGTCCTTGTGGACCATGTTCTGAGATATTTTATGATCACGGAGATCATTTACAAGGAGGTCTTCCGGGAACAAAAGATCAAGATGGTGATAGATATATTGAAATTTGGAATTTGGTTTTTATGCAATATGAGCAAGTAACTAAAGATAAAAGAATTGATTTACCCAAACCATCCGTTGATACTGGAATGGGACTAGAGAGAATTGCTGCGTTACTGCAAGGTACACATGATAACTATAAAACAGATCACTTTTTAAAATTAATAAATTCAATTTCTGATACTGTTAAAGTAAAACCTACAGATAAAAACCTATCTAGTTTTAGAGTAATTGCAGACCATTTAAGAGCAAGTTCATTTTTATTAGCAGAAGGGGTTTTGCCTTCAAATGAGGGGCGAGGTTATGTTCTTAGAAGAATTATGAGACGGGGAATGAGGCATTCACATCTGCTAGGGGCTAAAGAACCAATTTTTTATAATATATTTAAAACTTTAGAAAATGAAATGTCTGGCAATTATCCTGAATTGGAAAGAGCACAATCTTTAATTAAAGAAACATTAAAAATGGAGGAGGAAAAATTCTTAGTTCTTTTAGAAAGAGGCATGAAGATATTAGATGATGAAATTGAAAAGATAGATAAAGTTTTACCTGGTGAAATAGCTTTCAAACTTTATGACACTTATGGTTTCCCTTTAGACTTAACAGAGGACATTCTTAAAAATAAATCACTAAGCGTAGACCACGAAAAATTTAACAAACTAATGAAAGAAAGCAAGGAACTTGCAAAGAAGAATTGGAAAGGATCAGGTGATAGTTCAGTAGACGAAATATGGTTTGGAATTAAAGACAAAATAGGCTCAACAGAATTTTTAGGTTATGAATCAAATCAGGCAGAAGGAGTAATTTTAGGTTTAATTAAAAATAACAAACAATCCGATAGTTTAAAAGAAGGTGATGAAGGTATGGTAATTTTAAACCAGACCCCATTTTATGGCGAGTCTGGAGGTCAAGTTGGTGATAATGGAACAATATCTAATGGTAATAATATTTTTAAAGTTTCAGATGTTCAAAAAAAATTAGGTAACCTATTTGTTCATTACGGAAAAGTCGAAAAAGGAAACTTGAATTTAAAGGATAACGTAGAACTTAAAATTGATATTGAAAGAAGAGAAAATGTTAAGGCATATCATTCAGCAACCCATTTATTGCATGAGTCTTTAAGGAGAATACTGGGAACACACGTGACGCAAAAAGGATCATTAGTTGCTCCGGATAGATTGCGTTTTGACTTTAGTCATATGAAGTCAATTTCTAATGATGAAATGGTCAAAATAGATGAGTATGTAAACCAAATCGTGAATAAAAAATCAGAGGTGATTACAAGAATTATGACACCAAAAGAAGGAATTGCTCATGGTGCATTAGCATTGTTTGGAGAAAAGTATGGAGATGAAGTTAGAGTAGTTTTTATGGGTGATGAAGGGAATAAATATTTTTCAACCGAATTATGTGGTGGTACACATGTAAAAAATACTAGTGATATTGGGAATTTTAAAGTTGTTAGTCAATCAGCAATAGCAGCGGGTGTTAGAAGAGTTGAAGCTCTTAGAGACAAACAATTAGATGAATTTTTAAAAAACAAAGAAAAACAATCTAGTCTTTCTGAACAAAAGGATGATGAAACAATAAAAATTTTATCTGAAGAGATTAAAAAACTTGGTGGAAAATTAAATATTAATAAAGAAAATAAAAAAGATTTAATTAAAGAATTAAATAAAGAATTAGAAAAATTATCTATAAATGAAATTATAAACAACAAATCAAAAAATATTATTAATGATGAAAAAATTAATGGTGTTAATGTAAGAATGCAAAAAATTGATGGGCTTCCTCCAAAAGAATTAAGAAGATTAATTGATGATGGGAAAAAAGAAATTGGAGATGGAATAGTAATTATTTTTGCAAGTAAAGATGACAAGGTGGGTTTAGCAGTAGGTGTAACAGATAAGCTTAAAAGCAAATATGATGCGGTCAAATTTGTTAAAAACGGATCAGAAATTATTGGCGGAAAAGGTGGCGGGGGAAGACCTGATTTCGCTCAGGCTGGAGGAGTGAACAAAGATAAAATTGAGGATGCTTTTAAAAGCTTAAAAGCTTTAGTTTAATCTTTTTTTCAGGTTCGCATCAATTACATCTAAGAATTGGTTTGTGGTCAAATGTTTAGTTGATGGACCTACTAAAATTGCTAAGTCTTTGGTCATAGATCCTGACTCTACAGTTTGGATGCAAGTTTTTTCTAAGTTTTTTACAAATTTTTTTAAATCCTCATTATTATCTAATTTTGCTCTATGGTATAAACCTCTTGCCCATGCAAATATTGATGCAATAGGATTTGTTGAAGTTTCTTTACCTTGTTGGTGTAATCTATAATGCCTTGTTACAGTTCCATGTGCAGCTTCTGCTTCAATTGTATTTCCATCCGGACTCATTAGAACACTAGACATTAAACCTAGTGATCCAAAACCTTGTGCAACTGTATCTGACTGAACATCACCATCATAATTTTTGCAAGCCCATATATAATTTCCATTCCACTTCATTGCACATGCAACCATATCATCAATTAATCGATGTTCGTAAGTAATTCCTCTTTCTTTGAATTTTTCTTTAAATTCATTTTCATATACCTCTTGAAATAAATCTTTGAATCGTCCATCATATTTTTTTAGTATTGTATTTTTAGTTGATAAGAATACTGGCCATTTCCTATTTAGACCATAGTTCATGCATGATCTTGCAAAATCAATGATGGATTGATCCAGGTTATACATTGAAAGAGCTACACCTGGACCAGGAAAATTAAAAACTTCAAATTCTTTTTTGTCTTTTCCATTTTCGGAAGTCCATTTTATTTCCAATTTACCTTTTCCCGGAACCTGAAAATCTGTTGCCCTATATTGATCCCCAAAGGCATGCCTACCAATACAAATTGGATTTTCCCAACTAGGAACTAATTTTGGAATATTTTTACATAATATAGGTTCTCTAAAAACAGTTCCTCCCAAGATATTTCTTATTGTTCCATTTGGCGATCGCCACATTTTTTTTAAATTAAACTCTTTAACTCTAGCCTCATCAGGAGTTATAGTTGCACACTTTATTCCAACGCCATATTTTTTAATTGCATGCGCACAGTCAACTGTGATTTTATCTGAAGTGTTGTCTCTACTCTTAATTCCTAAGTCGTAATATTTTATATCTAGCTCTAGATATGGAAGGATAAGCTTGTTTTTTATAAAATCCCAAATCACTCTTGTCATTTCATCACCATCTAGCTCAACAATAGGGTTTTTAACCTTAATTTTGCTCATATTAGAGTATATATCTTAATAATTGAATTTTGGAGTTTAATATACATATTAGGACCATATTACCAAATATATAATTATGATAGACAAAGTATTTCCACCAGTACATAGCGAAGGCTATAAATTTTTAGTAATTTTTGCCATTGCTACAATTATTTTATACTTAATAAGTAGCCTCCTAGGATTAATTGGATTGGTTCTGACAATTTGGTGTTACTATTTTTTCAGAGATCCAGAAAGATATTCAATAAACGATGATGATTATTTAGTAAGCCCAGCCGATGGTTTAGTTTTACAAGTTCAAGAAAATTATGGACCAAAAGAACTTAATTTAGAAAATAAAAAATTTACTAAAGTAAGTATTTTTATGAACGTTTTCGATTGCCACGTAAATAGATCACCTTGTGCAGGAAGAGTATCTGAAATTTTGTATAAACCTGGTAAATTTTTAAATGCATCCCTTGATAAGGCTAGTGAAGATAATGAAAGAAATTATTATAAAATTACTAATTCAAAAGACGAGGATATAATTGTAGTTCAAATCGCAGGTTTAATAGCAAGAAGAATTGTTACAGAAACTTCAGAAAACTCAGAGCTTTCCCAAGGAGAGAGAATCGGCATGATAAGATTTGGAAGTAGAGCAGACTTATATTTTGAAAATTATAAACCATTAGTAAAAGTCAATCAAAAAACTATAGCTGGAGAATCGCTTATCGCTAAAAGATAAAATGAACGAACCAAGGAAAAAATTTAAAATTGTAACGGATAAAAGTGCTAGAGTTATATTACCTAATACATTAACACTTATTGGTGTATGCATAGGTTTGACCTCTATTAATTTTGCTCTTAATCAAAACTTTAAACTTGCGATAGTAGCTATTGTATGTGCCGCGATCATAGATGGGTTAGACGGAAGAATTGCAAGATTAATAAAAGGAACTTCTAAAGTTGGTAAAGAACTAGATTCACTAACAGATATTATAAGTTTTGGTGTGGCGCCAGCATTTATAATGTATTTTTGGACTTTAAATGCTCTAGGAAAAATTGGCTGGTTGATTTCTTTAATCTATGTAGTTTGTGTTGCTTTAAGATTAGCTAGATTTAATATTAATACAGGTGGAGAACCATCTTGGAGAGATAATTTTTTTGAAGGTGTTCCATCACCTGCAGGTGGAATACTGGTATTAAGCCCTCTTGTTTATGAACAGAGTGGTTTAAATATATATAATTTTGATCTAAAGTTAATTACACCAATTATTTTCATAATTGTATCAATTTTACTTATAAGTAAAATACCGACTTATTCATTTAAAAAGATTGTTGTACCTAGAAGTACAACAATATTTTTACTTTTAGGAATAGTTTTACTTTTTGGGCTTTTATTAATATTTCCTTTTAATGTAATTGCTTTAGGTTCTTCAATTTATCTTTTGGCAATTCCTTTAAGTATTTTTCATTACCAAAAATTGAGAAAAGGTTCACTATCAAACAAACTGTCTAATGAAGATGAGCCTGAAGATATGTTATAGATGAAAAAAAATGTTATAGTTTCTTTAGCTGACTCAAATTATTTTAATTTATTAAATGAACTTATAGACTCTATTAAACAATTCGATCAAAGCAATTCTGTAGCAATATGTATTTTAGATGCTGGCTTAGAGAAAGAACAATTAAATAAACTCTCAGATAAAGTAGACGAAATAAAAAGTGCAGAATGGGATATTCAAGTTTCATCAATTAAAGTTAAAGGAAAAGAGTGGCTAAAGAGTCAAGTTTCTAGGGCTTTTTTACCAAAATATTTTCCTAATTATGATAAGTACCTTTGGATTGATTGTGATGCATGGGTAAATGATTGGAATACAATAGACTTATATTTTAAAGCTTGTGAAAACGGTAAGCTAGGAATTACACAAACATTAGGACCAGGTTACAGGATTACTTCTAAAGTAAATTGGTTATTTGGTAAAATAGCAGTAATAAAATCACAAAATTTTAAACACGCTGTCAGCTCTAAAATAGGAATGAACAAAGCAAGAAAACTCGCTTTTGCGCCTCATGTTAACATAGGAGTTTTTTCACTTGAGAAAAATTCAAGTTGCTGGGATACATGGCAAAAAAACCTAGAAACAACTTTAAAATCAGGAAAAATATTTGGTTCAGAGGGTTTAGCAATTAATATGAGTATTTATATAGATGAAGTTGATACTGAGTTTCTCCCATTAAACTGTAATTGGATTGCAAGTAATCTTTTACCTAAATTTGATGAGAATAATAATACATTCGTAGAACCTTTTTTGCCAAATAGTAAAATTGGAATAATGCATCTTGCAGCAGGTATTTGGGATAATAAAAAAGACATGAGGATTGATAGCTCTGTAAAAATTCAAATTCAAACTTTAGAAAATAAAAGAATTTTAAAAAGTTTAAGGTTTAGTCATTAATTGAAAAAAAATAAAATTTCAAAAAATTGGATAAATAATCAGCGTAGAGATATCTACGTCCGTAAATCCAAAATAGAAGGTTATCGTTCTAGAGCAATTTATAAATTAAAAGAAATTGACGAAAAATTTAAAATACTTAAAGAAGTTTTTACAGCTATAGATTTAGGGGCAGCACCAGGCAGCTGGTCCCAATATCTTTCACAAAACATTCAAAATGGAAAAATATTAGCAATTGATTTATTAGAATTTCGAAAAATTGATAAAGTTCATCAAATAATTGGTGATTTTACTGAAGAAATTGCTAAGCAAAATATAAGAGAATATTTTAACAAAAAAGTAGATCTAGTAGTTTCTGATATGGCAGTAAACACTACAGGAAATAAGAATCTAGATTCTATAGTAACAGGAGAGCTTTGTGTGGATGCAATGAGTTTTGCAAAAAATCAATTAAATCATAAGGGGAAATTTATTTCAAAGTTATTTATGGGCACGAGTTTTAACGAAATCGTTTCTGAGGCTAAAAATATATTTAAAGAAGTGAGAGTTTTTAAACCACCATCTAGTAGGAAAGGTTCCAAAGAAAATTTTATAATTTGTAAAATTTTACGTTAAGTCCTCTTTTATTTTTCTAAGAATCGTATATATAGGATTATGGATCCTATTAAAGAAGCACTCACTTTCGATGATGTCACTCTAGCACCAAGATACTCGGAAATTTTACCATCGCAAGTTGATACATCTACTTACTTGAGTAATGATTATAAAATTAATATACCTTTGTTGTCTTCAGCAATGGATACCGTAACAGAGTCTAAAATGGCAATTGCGATAGCTAGAGCAGGAGGTATTGGAGTTATACATAGAAATTTTACAATCGATAGGCAAATTAAAGAAATAAGAAAAGTTAAATCTAAAAATCTTAAAGTTGGAGCGGCAGTTGGTGCTGGAGAACTAGAGTCAAAAAGAGCTTTAGCAATAATTAAAGAAAAAATTGATTTAATCGTTGTAGATACCGCACATGGACATACAAAAAAAGTAAAGGAAATAATTAAAACAATTAAAAAATATAAAAATAAAAAAACATTATTATGTGCAGGAAACATTGCCACTGCTGAGGCTGCAAATTTTTTGGCAAAACTTGGTGTTGATTTAGTAAAAGTTGGTATCGGTCCAGGCTCAATTTGCACAACACGACTCGTTGCAGGAATAGGCGTACCTCAACTAAGTGCAATTATCAATGTAAAAAAAGGTTTAAAAAATAAAAAAGTTAAAATAATTGCTGATGGAGGTATAAAATTTTCAGGCGATATAGCAAAAGCTCTTGCAGCTGGTGCTGATGCGGTAATGATTGGTTCACTTTTTGCCGGTACAAATGAGTCACCAGGGAAAATTCTAAAGAAAAATGGAAAAATGTTCAAAGTTTTTAGAGGCATGGGATCAATTGGAGCAATGAACAAAGGATCTGCCGATAGATATTTCCAAACAAAACAAAAAGATAAATCTAAATATGTACCAGAGGGAGTTGAGGGTTTCGTAAAATATAAAGGTCCAGTAGATAAAATAATTTTTAAATTAATTGGAGGTTTAAAATCTTCTATGGGATACCTTGGATCTAAAAAAGTTTTAAAATTAAGAAATAAACCAAAATTTGTTAAAATTACAAAAGCAGGTTTTTATGAAAGTATGGTACATAATATAGATGAAATTAAAAAAGATGAAAAATATTAGTTCTAAAGTATTTAATTTATTATTTATAATTGTTGCAGTTTTTTTTATAAGCAACAACTCTTCATCTGAAAATTTCTTTAATGAGGCTAAACAAAAGTTTGATCAAAAAAATTATGAAGATTCTAAGTTTTTGTTTCAAAGAAATATTGTTTTTAATCCAAAAGACGCAGAATCTTATTTATATTTAGCGAAAATTTATAAAAATGAAGAAAATGAAAAAGAGGAAATAAAAAATTTAAATACTACTTTATTATTAGATCCAAAAAATGAGGAAGCGATGCATTTACTAATTAATTATGAGTTAAAAAAATCGAATTATTCTAAAGTTAAAGAACTTAAAGAAAATTTCTCTTTTATTTGTAAAAATCTTTGTAAAAAATTAGAAAATATTGAAAAATCATTAGCAGACATTGAACCGAAAAATGGATCTTAACAATAATTTAAATAAGATTCTAATTATTGATTTTGGCTCACAATTTACCCAACTCATAGCTAGAAGAATAAGAGAACTTGGCGTTTATTCAGAAATAATTAGTCATAAAAAATTAAATTCGAAACTAAATAAATCAAGAATACGAGGAATAATTTTATCTGGAGGTCCATTAAATGTTTACCAATCTAAAAAAGTAAAGTTCAAAAGAGAATTACTTAAATGGAATATTCCAATATTAGGAATTTGTTTTGGTCACCAAGTAATATCTAAAGAATTGGGAGGTAAAGTTAAAAAAGCGAAACATAGAGAATTTGGTTTAGCAAAATTAAACAGAGTAAATAAAAGTAGATTAACTCAAAATTTTTTCAATAAAAATGGATCAAATAATGTTTGGATGAGCCATGCGGATGAAGTAACAAAGTTAGCAAAGGGATTTAAAGTAGTAGCAAAAACTGAAACATCAAAATTTTCGGTCATTGAAAATTCTTCTAAAAAACTTTACGGAATACAATTTCATCCTGAAGTAACCCATACAGAAAAGGGTAAGATAATTTTAAAAAACTTTATTTTTGTAATTTGTATGATTAAAAAAAATTGGTCATCTAAAAATCAAAAAAAAATTTTAATAGATGATGTAAAAAAAATTGTAGGAAATTCCAGAGTTATATGCGCTCTATCTGGAGGGGTTGATAGCAGTGTTGTTGCTAAATTAATTCATAACGCAATAGGTAAAAAACTAACGTGTATTTTTGTAAATACAGGTTTATTAAGAAAAAATGAAGAAACTCAAGTTGTAAAAACTTTTAAAAAAAAATTTAAGATCAATCTTATTTATGTAGATGCTAAAAATCTTTTTTTAAACAAGCTAAGAAAAGTTGCTGACCCTGAAAAGAAACGAAAGATAATTGGGAATTTATTTATTAAAATATTTGAGAATTACGCAAAAAAAATTAAAAACATAAGATATTTAGCGCAAGGCACGTTATATCCAGATTTAATAGAAAGTAAGTCAGTAACAGGAAGTCAAACCTCTAAAATAAAATCTCACCACAATGTTGGTGGCTTACCAAAAAAAATGAAATTAAAATTAGTTGAGCCATTGAGATTATTATTCAAGGATGAAGTTAGAAAATTAGGCCTAGAATTAAAATTATCTAAAGAAATAGTATTGAGACATCCTTTTCCAGGCCCGGGTCTAGCAATTCGAATGCCTGGAGAAATAACAAAAGATAAAATTAAAATTTTGAAAGATGCTGATGATATTTTTATTAATTCATTAAAAGATTTCAATTTATATGGAAAGATATGGCAGGCTTATGCTGCACTGCTACCTGTTAAAACTGTGGGGGTTATGGGGGATAACAGAACTTATGAATATATGTGTTTGTTAAGAGCAATTACTTCGGAAGATGGCATGACTGCTGATACCTTTGATTTTAATAAAGAATTTATGCAGGTTGTTTCAAATAAAATAATAAATAATATTAAAGGTATAAATAGAGTTGTTTATGACATAACATCCAAACCACCAAGCACCATAGAATTAGAGTGATGAATAATAAAATAAAAAAAATTATTAACAAAAAAAATAAATCCAAAATCGTCTGTCTTACCGCTTACTCAAAAAATATTGCTGAAATAGTAGATAATCATGCAGACATTCTTTTGGTTGGTGATTCTTTAGGATCAGTGCTTTACAATTACAATACTACAAGGAAAGTTAATCTTAAAATGATGATAGAGCATACAAAGAGTGTAAGGATGGGTGTTAAAAAAAGTCTTTTAGTGATTGATATGCCTTACAACACATATAGAAATAAATCTGAAGCTCTCAAAAATTCAAAGCTTGCGATTAAAGAAACAAAGTGTGATGCTGTTAAAGTAGAAGGTGGTGTTAGAGTGAAGCATATAGTTCGCCATTTAGTTAAAAATAAAGTTCCAGTAATGGGCCACATAGGTTTAACACCTCAAACTATTAAAGGAAAATTCAAATCAGTTGGTAAAACTGATAAAGAAAAAAAAATGCTCATTAATGATGCTAGAGCTCTAGAGGAGAGTGGTGCGTTTGGAATAGTTTTAGAATGTATCTATAGCGATATTTCAAAAAAAATTTCTCAATTAGTTAAAGTTCCAACCATAGGTATCGGTGCCTCGGTTCATTGTGATGGCCAGGTTTTAGTAACAGATGATATTTTAGGTTTAACTGATGCGAAGATTAAGTTTGTTAAAAAATACATAAATATTAAGAAAATAATTAATTCTGCATTATCTAAATTTAAAAATGAAGTAAAATCAAAAAAGTATCCTACAAAAAAATACTCTTATTAAAAATATTTTTTAAAGTTGTCATTTATTGATAGAATTTCTAGATCTACTAGTCCACCAATAACCAATTGTAGCGCAACTAATAAAATAAAACCTAATCCAACATAAGCAATCCATAAGTGTTTTTGAATATAATTAGCCAAGACTGTTGCAAGTGCACCAGTTAAAACTACGGACAAAATTAAACCAAATATCATAAAGCCAAAATGTCCTTTTGATGCCCCCACAACTCCAATAACATTATCAAAGCTAATAGTTATATCGGCAAATAGAACCTTATATACACTTTGTATATAGGAAGGTTCTTTTGATTTTTTCGTTGGTGATTTTATTTTTTTAATTTCAAATAAATCTTTTTTAAGATCATATACAATCCATATTAACAATAAACCACCAAGAATTTTTATAAAATAAAATTTAAATAAATAAGTTGCAAATAGAGCAAATATTATTTTAAATACTAAAGCACCAGCAACTCCCCAAAGTATTATTTGCCTTCTATTTTTAGGTACAAAATTAGATGCAATTAACCCTATTATAATTGCATTATCGGCTGCTAAAATTATATCAATAAATATAATTTGAGTTAATATAACTAGTTCTTCAATCAAGATAAATATATTATTAGATTATTAAAATTTTTCAATAAAATCTAAATTAATACTTAGATACACTTTTTCCATCTATTAAATCTTTAAGCTGGTCGTACTCTTTACAATTACATGACTGAAGAAGCTGAAGACGTTCAACTGCTTGGTCTTTTCTATTTGTATTAAGATATAATTCACCTAAATACTGATTAATTCTTTTATGATTTGGCTTTATTTTTAGTCCTGCTAAATAGTATTCTTCAGCGGTTTCAAAATTTCCCAGTTTTCTGCTTGTGAAACCTAGATAATTTAAAGTGTCTGGATTATTAGGTTTTTCCTTATTTGCTTCCAATAAAATTTTAAAAGCTTTTTCATATTTTACTTTTGCTTTAGCTATACTCTTCTCAGCTTTTTCAGTTTTGCCTTTTTTAAGAGATTTAGCTGCCTTCTTTTCTAAATATTTACCCGAGATTACTAATTCATGGCCCTTTTCATATTTAGAAGCCTTACCTTCGTTTCCGGTGTCTGGTTGAGCACCTGCCGCACAATACGCCGATGTACATGTTAGCACTATGAAAGTAATTAGTAGGCTTAATTTTCTGAACATGAGTCATATATAGAAGTTAAAAAAAAGGTTAACAACTAAATTATTTAATAAGAGACAATTTATCACTTTAATTTCATTTATTTAAAATGTTTCTTAAATTATCATATTCCTTGCATTGACAATTTTCTAAAGAAACAAGAACTTTTTGAGCCTCATTAAATCTATTTTCATAAAAGTAAAAAGTACCAAGATTGAATTTTAAACTTTTATGTTCATTATTTAATTCCAAACCCAAAAGATAGTAAATTTCAGCATTTTCTTTAAATCCTAGTTTAGCGCTGCACAAACCCAAATAATTTAAGATATCTGGATTTGCTGGATCCTCTACATTTGCCTCTAAAAAATAATCTAAAGCTTTCTCAAACTTAATTTTAGCTTTTTTAGTTTTACCTTTTTTTTCTGTTTTAATTGCCCTTTTTAACTCTTTAAAACCAAGTTTGTACGGTCCTGCTGGGGGCGGACCATCTCTTCCCAAATTTTCCTCATGACCTTCGTATGAAAAAGTTTTTGAAGATATTGAGACTATAAAAAGTAATAAAATTATAAATTTTATATTCCTCATTTTACAAATTTATTCATTTGATCAAGAGCTTTTAGATTTAAATTATTTTTTAAAAGATCCTCTTTAATTACTTTTGCTGTATTTAAAGAACTTTCATTATCACCATGAATGCAAACAGAGTCTATTTCACATGGAATTTGTTTACCTGAATAACAATTTAAGGCTTGATTTTTTACCATAGAAAAAACATGTTTTTTAGCTATATTTGGATCTGTTATTAATGCGTGTGGTTTTGATCTAGAGACTAGATTCCCATCGTCTTCATAATTTCTGTCAGCGAAAATTTCACAAGCAATTTTCATATTTAGTTTTTTTGCAGCTAATTCCATTTTTGATCCTGTTGGCACAAGGTAAATTAACTCTTTGTTCATTCTATAAATTATATTTGCAAGTGTTGTTGCTAAATCAATATCCTCGCAAGCCATATTGTTTAAAGCTCCGTGTGGCTTCATATGAGTCACATTTTCATTGTGTTTTTCAGCAATCCTTTGAAGAATTTCGTATTGGTCTATAATAAGTTTTTCAATTTCTTTCCCAGAAAGATTAATTCTTTTTCTTCCAAAATTTTCAGGATCATTAAAAGATGGATGGGCACCAATACTCACTCCATATTTTTTAGAAATTAAAATAGTACTATCCATAGTTTCATGATCACCAGCATGATAGCCACATGCTATATTTGCTGAATTAACAATTTCTAATAGTTTTGGATCATTTATGTTTGAGTGATGTTTGGATTTTTCTCCTAAATCACAATTAATATTAATTTCCATAGTATTCATTGATAAAGTATAACATGTCATGATTAAAAATATATCAAATCTTGGCGACGCAGCATTATATTGTGATTTTGGAAATGATGTCGATAAGAAAACAAACTTTAAAGTAATAAAATATTTTGAAAATATTAAGAAACAAAATATAGAAGGAATAACCAATTTAACTCCCTCTTATAATAAACTTATAATCTCATTCGACTTAAATGTAGTAAATTTCACAGAACTTAAAAAAAAAATTGAAGACATCAAAATTTCTGAAAACAACATCTGGCAGAAACAAAAAATTATCAAAATACCAATCTGTTGTGATGATGAATTTACCCTTGATATAGAAAGGCTTTCATCAAAATTAAATTTAACAAAGAAAGAAATTTTAGAAAAATATTTTAATAAGGAATATTTTTGCTATATGACAGGATTTATTGCTGGAATGCCCTTTTTGGGTGATATTGACAAGAAAATTAGACTTGAAAGACTTGAAACACCAAGAGTTAAAGTTCCAAAAGGTGCTGTGGGTATTACAGAACAATTTGCAAATATTTATACTTTTGAAAGTCCTGGTGGATGGAATATTTTAGGAAGTACTCCAACAAAAATCTTTGATCAATCAAACGAGAAACAGCCAACTTTAATTTGTCCTGGTGATAAAGTTTTATTTTACGAAATTAACAAAAAAGAATACTTCAAAATTAATGCAAATAAATAAAATTATAGTTTTAAGAGAAGGGGTAAATTCAACCTTTCAGGATTTAGGAAGGGATAACCTTTACCATATTGGCTTACCATTTAGTGGTGCGATGGATAAAAGAAACTATTTGATTGCAAATAAACTAGTTGGAAATAAATATAACGAAGCAGTAATAGAATTTGCATATCAAGGACCACTTATAAAAATTGAAAATGGTAATATAAATTTTGCCATTACAGGTAACATTAAATTTAGTATTAAAAAAAATGGTAAATTAATAAATGGTGATTGCTACAAAACTTATTATTTGTCAAAAAATGACGAAATAGATATTATATCAACCAATAATTCTGTTTATGGATATTTTGCTGTAAGTGGTGGTTTCGAGTTAAAAAAAAATTTTGGAAGCTTTTCTACTACTGTAAGAGCAAATGTTGGAGCAAACGATGGAAATAAAATCTCAAAAAATGAAAATTTTTTTATTAAAGATTTTGAAAACAAATATATCAATAAAAGTCTAAAATATATTAATTCAAAAATTGAATATATCAGAATATTGAAAGGAACTAATTTCGATTATTTTTTGGAAAAATCAATAAAAGAACTTACTTCCAAAGAATTTTTAGTCTCCAAGCTCTCTGACCGTATGGGGATGAGGCTTCAAGGTCCTAAAATTCAAAACTTGAAAGAGACAAATATTAGGTCTGAAGGTCTTATTAAAGGAGCAATCCAAATCCCAGCAGACGGCAATCCAATCATCATGTTGTCTGACCATGGAACTATTGGAGGATACCCAAAAATTGGTGTAGTTATAAGTACTGATTATGATAGATTGGTACAAACACCTTCAGGAAAAAAAATTAAATTTAAACTAATTGAATTAAAAGAAGCAGAAAAACTCTATAAATTATATCAAATGGAAACTGAAAATCTTTTAAGTCAAATATAATGAATTTTATATCTAAATTACCCGGCCCGCTTTTGATTTTTTTTGGAGCTTTAAGTCTCAGTTTTGGAGGACTTATTGTAAAATCCTTTCAAGGTGCAAATTTATGGCAAATTTTATTTTGGCGATCAATTTTCTTTATATTAGTTGTGTGCATTTTTTTAATACTGACATATAGAAAAAAAGTTTTTACCGCTTTTGTTAGTTCTGGAATACCCGGATTGATAGGTGGATTAATATTATCCACTGGTTTTTGTGGATATGTTTTTGCGATGTATAATACTACTGTTGCAAACACAAATTTTATAATTCAAACCCAAACAATATTTTTAGCAATATTTGGATACTTATTTTTAAAAGAAAAAATTTCAAAATTAACTTTAGTTTCAATTATTTTGGCGATTTCAGGGGTAATTTTAATGGTTGGTACTTCTTTATCCCCAGGCCAAATGTCAGGTAATATTGCAGCTTTCATAATGCCTATATCATTTGCAATTTTAATTTTAATCGTTAGAAAATATCCGACTGTTGATATGGTGCCATTACAATTAATTGCAGGAATAATTGCAATGATGATTGGTTATTTAGTTGCTGGAAAAATTATGATTTCTTTTTATGATATTTTTCTAGGATTTCTAGCAGGATTTTTTCAATTAGGTTTTGGTTTTATTTTAATTACTATTGGAGCAAGACGAACTCCATCAGCATTAGTGGGAATCATAATGTTAACAGAAGCCGTTTTAGGGCCCATGTGGGCATGGATTTTTATTAATGAGCAACCTCCTTTAATGGTCCTTATTGGAGGATGTGTTGTAATTATCTCTGTTCTGCTTCAATTTTTACCACTTTTAAAAAAAAATAAGGCTTCATTACAATCTTAAAAGGCTATTATTTTACTAAATTTATGCTATAAGAACCTTACGGGAGAGACCACATTAGTGTGGCGCCGAAGGAGCAACCACCCCGGAAACTCTCAGGCAAAAGGACCGTAAATATTAACTCTGGAAAGAGAAAAATTCTCGCCGAAGGAGCAAATCTCTCAGGCACATAGACAGAGGGGGCAAAGAGTTAATATTTTATGAAAAAAACACCTCTGTACAGTCTTCATCAAAAACATGGTGCAAAATTTGTACAATTTGCTGGTTATGAAATGCCTATTCAATATGAAACTGGCATTGTAAAAGAACATATAACAACCAGAAATAATTCAGGAATATTTGATGTATCCCACATGGGTCAGTTATTTTTAAAAGGTGGAGATGAATTAACAAATGATTTACAAAAAATATTCCCAATTGATTTAGAAAAAATTTCAATAAATCAAAGTAAATATTCTTTTTTAATGAAAGAAAACGGTGGAATATATGATGATCTTATAATTACGAAATTAAAAGATGGGTACATGATAATATTAAATGCAGCATGCAAAGATTCAGATCTTAATATTTTAAAAAAGAAGATTGGTGAAAAATATCAAATTGATTTATCAGATAATTTATCTTTAATAGCAATACAGGGGCCTAAAGCAAAAGATGTTTTAGAGTCAATTGTACCCGGCGTTATTAAACTTAAATTTATGAATGGTAACCAATTTAAGTACAAAGAATTAGACATCTATATAACTAGATCTGGATATACTGGTGAAGATGGTTTCGAAATTTCGATTAATAATAAAATTGTAGAAAGTTTTGTGGAAAAACTTATTAAAAAAGGTTCTACAATGATTGGCTTAGGAGCTAGAGACACTTTAAGGCTAGAGGCTGGACTTTGTTTATATGGTCATGATTTAGATGAGAATACTAGTCCAATTGAGGCAAATCTAAAATGGGCAATTTCAAAAAGCAAAATCAATGGAAAGTTTCCAGGTTCAGAATTTATTAAGAAACAATATAACGAAGGTGTCTCAAAACTTAGAGTTGGAATAAAACCTGAAACAAAAGTGATAGCAAGAGAGTCTACGAAAATATTTGATGAAAAAGATAATGAGATTGGAAAAGTAACGAGTGGAACTTTTGGACCAAGCGTTAACGGTCCTATTGCTATGGGATATATAAGTAACGATTTTTCAAAAACAAATACAAAAATCTTTTTAGAAGTAAGAGGAAAAAGGGTGCCAGCAAGTATTTGTGAAATGCCATTTTATAAAAAAAACTATGTAAGAGGAGGGGAAGATAATGTCAGAAATTAAATTTTCAAAAGAACATGAATGGATAACAGTTGATGGAGATGTAGCAACTATTGGTATAACTAAACATGCAACAGAGCTATTAGGAGATATTGTTTTTGCTGAATTGCCAGAAAAAGGCTCTAGTGTAAATAAGGATGCTACTGCAGGGGTAGTCGAGTCGACTAAAGCTGCTAGTGATGTTTATACACCTATTTCTGGTGAAGTTGTCGATACAAATCAATCAATCGTAGATGATCCATCTAAAATTAATTCTGATCCTGAAGGGGATGGATGGTTTTTTAAACTTAAAATCAAAGATCAAGCAGAAATGAATACTTTAATGAATAGAGATGAATATGATAAATTTGCAAAGGAGAATGCTAGCTAATGTTACATAATTCTGAAAAAGATTTTATTAAAAGACATATTGGACCTTCCAGAAAAGATGAAAAAGATATGTTAGGACAACTTGGTTATCAAAATATTAACGAATTAATTACTCAAACTGTCCCAGAAAAAATATTATTTAAAGGAGAATTAAATATTGGTGAACCTAATTCTGAATATGAAGCACTTAGAAAATTAAAAGCCATATCTAGAAAAAATCAAATTTACTCAAATTTTATTGGTATGGGTTATTATGGAACATATACTCCAAATGTTATCATAAGAAACATATTAGAAAATCCTGGTTGGTACACCTCTTACACTCCTTATCAACCTGAGGTCGCTCAAGGAAGATTGGAAATGTTGCTAAACTTTCAACAAATGATAATTGACTTTACTGGAATGGATATTGCAAATGCATCTTTGTTAGATGAAGGGACAGCTGCCGCAGAAGCTATGGGCCTCAGCCATAGACTTAATAAAAAAGATAGTGATCTTGTTTTTATTTCTAAAGATTGTCACCCTCAAACCATAGAGGTAGTAAAAACAAGAGCAGAACCTTTGGGTCTTAAAGTTTTAATTGGAGATGATGAAAAACTAAATAATATAAAGAATGATATTGTATGTGGAATTCTTCAATATCCTGGAACTTTGGGAGATATAAAAGATCCAAGTGAAAATATTAGTAAAATTAGAAAAAAAAACGGAAAAGCTATACTTGCTTGTGATTTATTATCCTTGGCAAAATTAAAGACACCAGCAGAATTAGGCGCAGATATTGCTATAGGAAGTTCACAAAGATTTGGAATTCCTTTAGGTTATGGAGGTCCACATGCAGCATTTTTTGCGACTAAAGATGAATTTAAGAGATCCATGCCTGGAAGAATTATTGGAGTTTCTGTAGATAGACATGGAAATAAAGCTTATAGACTTGCATTACAAACTAGAGAGCAGCATATAAGAAGAGATAAGGCTACTAGTAATATTTGTACTGCTCAAGCTCTACTTGCAATTGTTTCAGCAGCATATGCAATTTATCATGGGCCCAAGGGGATTAGGACGATATCGGAAAGAGTTTCTCAACTTGCCAAAAATTTTGCCGATAAACTGAAACAGTCAGGTTATGAACTTTATTCCGATTATTTCTTTGATACTGTAACAGTGTTAACAAAAGATAAAACTGAACAAATATTTCAAAATGCATTATCTCAAAAAGTGAATATCAGAAAAGTAAATTCTGAAATGTTAGCAGTATCTTTTGACGAAAAGAAAAATGTATACAGAGCAAATCAACTTTTAAAAATATTTAATTGTGCCGAAGCTATAAAAGAAAATCCTACGGAAAGTTTACCTAATCTTCCAAAAAATTTACTTAGAAATTCTAATTATTTAGAACACAAAGTATTCAATAGTTATCACTCAGAAACAGAAATGATCAGGTATTTAAAAAGACTTGAGGATAAGGATATAGCCCTTAATCGAACAATGATTGCGTTGGGTTCTTGTACAATGAAACTAAATGCTGTAGCAGAAATGATACCTATTAGTTGGAGAGAATTTTCAGAACCGCATCCTTTCGCTCCAATAGAGCAAATGGAAGGTTTTAGAACTTTATTCACTGATTTGAAAAATTGGTTGAGATCAGTAACTGGATTTTCTGGAGTTTCTTTGCAACCAAATGCAGGTGCCCAAGGAGAATATGCCGGTCTTATGGTGATTAGAAAATATCATATGGAGAGAGGTGAAAAAAATAGAAATGTATGCTTAATTCCTAGTTCAGCACATGGTACAAATCCTGCAAGTGCTCAAATGGCAGGAATGAAAGTTGTTGTCGTTAATTGTGATAAAGATGGAAATGTCGACTATGAAGATCTTAAAAAGAAAGCTGAACAGAATTCAGAAAATCTTGGTGCTTTAATGGTCACTTATCCGTCAACTCATGGAGTTTTTGAGGAAAGAATATCTGACATATGTGAATTAATCCATAAGCATGGAGGACAAGTTTATATGGACGGCGCAAATCTTAACGCTTTAGTTGGTATTGCTAAACCTGGTAACTTTGGACCTGATGTTTGTCACATAAATTTACATAAAACATTCTGTATTCCGCATGGTGGCGGTGGTCCAGGCATGGGACCAATAGCTTGTAAAAGACATTTGGAAATATATTTGCCAACACATCCAGTAATAAAAGACTGTGGTCCAGCTACAGGTATTGGAGCGATATCTGCAGCCCCATGGGGAAGTTCAAGTATTTTATCAATTTCATGGATGTATATAAAAATGATGGGTTCAGAAGGTCTTAAACTCGCAACACAAATAGCAATTTTAAACGCTAATTATATAGCCTACAAATTAAAGGGCCACTATCCAATATTATATAAAGGTGCCAATGGAAATGTAGCTCACGAGTGTATTATTGATATCAGATCTATAAAAAATGACACAGGAATAACTGAGGAAGATATAGCAAAGAGATTAATAGATTTTGGTTTTCATGCCCCAACAATGTCATGGCCAGTACCAGGAACAATGATGATAGAACCAACTGAAAGTGAAAGTTTAAATGAAATTAATAGATTTTGTGACACCCTAATTAAAATAAAAAAAGAAATTGATAAAATAAAAAATGGGGAGTTTGATAAGATTGATAACCCCATTAAAAATGCTCCACATACCGATCTAGAATTAGCATCGAATGAATGGAAACATAAGTATTCTAGAGAAGATGCAGCATATCCATCACAATTTTTAAAATCTAATAAGTTTTGGCCACCAGTTTCCAGAGTCGATAATGTATATGGTGACAAAAATCTTTTTTGTACTTGTCCAAGTATGGATGAATTCAAAGAAGATGCAGCTTAAAGATTAATGAAAATTGCAGTAATTGGTTCAGGTATTTCTGGCCTTAGCTCTGCATATTACTTATCAAAAAAACACAAAGTAGATTTGTTTGAAAAAGAAGACCACTTTGGTGGACATGCACATACTATTGATATTGATTATGATAGAGATAGCAAAAAAAAATTGGCAATTGATATTGGATTTATTGTTTTTAATTATAAAACGTACCCAAATCTCATAAATTTCTTCAGTGAAAATAATATTGAAATAGAAAAAAGTGACATGAGTTTTTCTGTTTCAGTAAAAGGTAAAAATATTGAATATTGCGGAAAAGGATTAAATGGTATTTTTATAGATCGAAAAAACATTTTTAATCTTAAATTTTTAAAAATGTTTTTTGAAATAATAAAATTTTATAATCAATGTAGTAAGTTAAATGACTTAAATGATGAACTAACATTAAACAATTTTCTCAAAAATAAAAATTTATCTCAATATTTTATAAACTATCATATTTTACCTATGGTTTCAGCTATTTGGTCTATGCCACCTTATGAGGCAGGTCAAATGCCTTTAAAATTTTTTATAAAATTTTTCCAAAACCATGGACTATTTAAATTTAAAGAAAGACCACAGTGGTACACAGTTAAAAATAGAAGCAGAACTTATGTGAATAAAATTTTAAAAAAAATCAGTGGTGAGTATTTTAAAAATTATAATATTAATAAAGTTGAGAGAAAAATAAATGGTGTGAGAGTATTTTATGGAGACGACAATGAATTTTTTGATTATGATAAAGTAATCTTTGCAACACATGCGGATCAAACAATCTCTATAATTAAAAATCCGACTGAAGAAGAAAAAAATTTACTAACTAAATTTAATTATAAAAAAAATATCGCATTGATTCATACCGATGAAAAAGCGATGCCACTAAATAAAAAAGCATGGTCATCTTGGAACTCTTCAATTAATTCAAACAATTTGGAAGAAAGCTCTATTACCTACTGGTTGAATTTATTACAAAATTTAAATGTAAATAAAAATATATTTTTAACGCTTAATCCTTTTTTTCCGGTTGATAAAGATAAAATAATTAAAAAAATTGAATTTACTCATCCTTATTATAATCAAGAAGCTTTGAGTTTTCAAAAAAATTTAAGTAAAATTCAAAATAAAAACAATATTTTATTTTGTGGAAGTTATTTTGGCTATGGTTTTCATGAAGATGGAATAAAATCATCAATTGATATGATAAATTTTTTAGATGATTAAAGAGTCTTATATATATAATGGCAGGGTAATTCATAAAAGATTTAAACCAAAAGAACATTCTTTTAGCTATAAAGTATTTTCTTTATTTTTGGATTTAGATGAGATCAACAAAGTTGAAAAGGAAATACCTTTTTTCTCATATAACAAGTTTAATTTAATAAGTTTTCATGAAAAAGATCACGGCGATAGGAGCAATAACTCTTTAAAGGAATGGGTAATAAGAAATTTAAAAAAGATAAATATTAATGATAAAAATATCAAAATTAAAATTTTATGCTACCCAAGAATTTTTGGATATGTTTTCAATCCATTAAGTATTTTTTTTGTTTATAATTTACATTCATCACTTATAGCAATACTTTATGAAGTGAAAAATACATTTGGAGAGCAACACACTTACGTATTTAAAACAAATCAAGAAACTAAAAATATCAAAAACGTTTGTGTTAAAAAGTTTTATGTTTCTCCATTCATGGATTTAGACTCAAAATATTTATTTAGAATTACGAATCCCGGTGAAAATTTATCAGTACTAATTGATCAAATGGATAAAGATGGAAAATTGTTATTTGCATCACAAGACGGCAGAAGAGCAAACCTTAATACTAAAAACCTTATATTTTCTTATTTAAAACACCCTTTAATGACATTTAAAATAATATCAGCGATACATTTTGAGGCATTAAGATTGTGGTTAAAAGGAATTAAACTGGTACCTAAAAAGTTAAAAATTAAAAACAATATAAGTATCGAAAAAAAATGAAATTAACAAACGTTGCAGATAGAATTGTATTTTCTTCTATTAAAAATTTTGAATATGGTCAAATAAATTTAAAAAATTACGATGGCAAAGAATATAAATTAGGAAACGAAAGCTCACCATTAAAAGCAAATTTAATAATTAAAAAGCCTGGACTAACACTAAATATTCTAAACAAAGGAAGTATTGGTTTAGCCGAGTCTTATATGCGAGGAGAATTTGAGACAGATAATTTGACAAATCTAATAGAAATTACTGCTCAAAACATAAAAAAAGTACATAAATTTTCTGGAGTTTTAGATTTACCATTAATAAATTTTTTTAAATATTTCATTATTAAGAATACAAAAAAAAGAAGTAAAGAAAATATCTCTAAACATTATGATCTTGGAAACGAATTTTTTTCATTATGGCTGGATAAAACTTTAACTTACTCAAGTGCAATATTCGATAAAGATAAAACCAATCTAGAGGCGGCACAAATCAATAAATATAAAAAACTGTCATTTTTAGTTAAACCAAAAGCTGGTGATAGAATGCTAGAGATCGGATGTGGCTGGGGAGGTTTTGCAGAGTATGTTGGAAAAAATTACGATATTAAATTAGATTGTATAACAATATCTCAAAAACAATACGAATATGCAAAGGAAAGAATATTCAAAAGTGGATTAAATGAAAAAGTAGATATAAAGATGCAAGATTATCGTGATGTAAATAACAAATATAATTCAATAGCATCTATAGAAATGATAGAGGCGGTTGGTCAAAATTATTTAAAAAGTTTTTTTAATAAAATAAAACAAAATCTGGTTCCAAACGGTAGCGCAGCTATACAAGCTATTACAATAAATGACAGCCTATATAGTAGATATAAAACTAAACAAGATTTTATTCAAAAATATATTTTTCCAGGAGGATTTTTGCCCTGTAAAAAAAAGTTTAATAAAATACGCAAATGAAACAAATTTAGATTTTAATCAGTGTAATTCATACGGATTGCATTACTCTAATACTTTAATGATGTGGAGGGATGAATTTTTAAAAAAATGGGACAATATTTCAAAACAGGGTTTTGATGTAACTTTTAAAAGAATGTGGAATTTCTATTTATCTTATTGTGAAGCAGGTTTTAAATCAAAAAATATCGACTTAATACAATTTTCATTACAAAATAAATAATTCATGAAAAAAATTAATTTTTATAATAATTTTTTATTGCTAATCTTTTTTGTATTTATTACAAGTTGTTCTGGAAATAGTGCAATGAAACCTGAAGACTTTAAAGATAAAAAACCTAGACTGATAATCGAAGATTACTTAACTGGAAATGTTAAAGCATGGGGTATTCTTCAAAATAGATCAGGTAAAGTAACTCGTCAATTTTCTGCTGATTTAAATGGTAAATGGGATGGTAATCAACTTATTTTAGATGAAAAATTCAATTGGACCGATGGAGAAATTCAAACACGACAGTGGAAAATAAATAAAATTGACGATCATAATTATGAAGGAACAGCAAGTGACGTTGTTGGAAAAGCAAAGGGATATTCCTATGGTCCAGCATTTAAATTTGAATATGTTCTTTTAGTTCCTGTTAAAGGAAGAGAAATTAAAATTACTTTTGACGATTGGATATTTAAACAAGATGACAGAGTTGCGATTAATAGAGCTACAATGACAAAGTTTGGGATAAAAGTTGCTGAACTAACTGTTATGTTCGTTAAAGACTAACGTTTTTGGTATTTTGTAAGCTTGCTCAGTAATTTTAGATATAACCAGTTAGGTAATATTTTAAGAAATTTTAAAACTAAAGTTAATTGTTTTGGGAAATGAATTTCAAATACATTTGAATTTACCAGACCATCGTAAATTTTATCTGCAGCATATTCAGTTGTTTTTAGAAAAGGCATTTTAAAATCATTTTTATCAGTCATGGGTGTTTTTATAAAGCCTGGAGATATCAATGAAATCCTTACTCCATATCTTTTAAAATCAAAATACAAACTTTCAGCAAGATTATTTAATGCAGACTTAGACGGACCGTAGCCTGTAGAATTTGGCAAACCTCTATAACCCGCTATTGATGAGACAATTGAGATATGACCATTTCCTGAGTCTTTAAAATATTTTTCAACAGATTTGATAGAGTTTAATGTACCAAAAAAATTTACCTTCATAACATTTTCAATTTGTTCAACATCAATTTCTTTTTCTTTTTTCGGATCCCATGTTCCGGTGGAAAAAATACATAAATCAATATTACCAAATTTATTTTTAATTTCAGAGAATGTCTTATGGCAATCATCTTTATTTGTAACGTCTAAAGGAAATGAAAAAATATTTTGATTTTGCTTTGATATTTCTTCAAGTAATTCAAGTCGTCTAGCCGAAATTGCGACATTCCAACCATTTTTAGAAAATTTTATTGCTATTGCTTTTCCAATTCCTGTACTAGCACCTGTAATCCAAATTACTTTATTGCTCATGATGAAATGATATATATATATCATAATGCTTAAAAATAAATTTTTATCTTTTTTAATTTTTATATTTGTCACATTTTCTGCATCATTTATAGGTAGTATAGCGACAATTACATCGAAAGAACCCTGGTACTCTAACTTGAACAAATCTAGTTTTAATCCACCTGATTGGGTATTTGCTCCTGTTTGGACAACGTTATATTTATTTATGACAGCAGCTCTCTGGTTAGCATGGCATAAAAATTATAAGGATTTAAATTTAATTTATATCTATTTGATGCATTTATTTTTTAATACAACTTGGAGTATTGTATTTTTTGTATTTCATAATATTTTTGCCGCACTAATTAACCTTATAATAGTAATAAGTTTTATTATCATTTTGATGATTAAGTATAAAAAAATAAGTAATTTAAGTTTTATATTAATGATTCCATATTTACTTTGGTGTATTTATGCACTAACTCTAAATACTAGCTTATATATATTAAATTAATATGGATGATGTTGTAATAGTTGGTGGCGGTATAATTGGTGCTGCTACAGCTTATTTTTTATCTAAAGAAGGAAGAAAAGTTAAAGTAATTGAAAGAGATCCAACATATAAAAAAGCATCTTTTCCTCTGTCCCTAGGAGGTTTTAGAAGACAATTTTTTCAAAAAGAGAATATATTACTAGGAAAGTTTGCCAGAGAATTTATAAGTCAAATTCCAGAATTACTTAAAACAGAAAAAAATCCAAATCCTACTGCTAGTATGGTTACAAATGGCTACTTATTGATGTTTGGACCTGAGCATGCAGAGGAACAATATAGAGCACTTGAAAACCATAAAGCGTGCGAGGCTGGAACTAAAAATATCAAAGGATCTGAGTTAAATAAGGTATTTTCTTTCATAAATTCTGAAGGCATAGAAACCGCAACTTACACCGACAATAGAACAGAAGGATGGATTGACCCTTTCATGTTTCATGGAGCATTAAAAGGAAAAGCAATGGAACTTGGGGCTGAATTTATTAAAGGGGATATTAAAAATTTAGGAGAAATAAATGCTAAAACAATTATATCAGCTGCAGGATGTTGGACAAAAGAACTATTAGATGACATTCCTGTCGTTCCACAAAAGCATACAGTTTTTAGAGTTAAGTGTCCCAAACATATTCCCGAAATGCCATTAACAGGTGATTTGACTACAGGCGTTTATTGGAGACCAGAGGGTAAAGAATATTTAGCTGGTTCACCCATTTCAACTTTTGATTCGAAAGATTTAGAGCCTGCTTGGAATGATTTCGAAGAACTTGTTTGGCCAGCTCTTGCAAAAAGGGTTCCAATTTTTGAAGAGTTAAAACTAACAGGAGGCTGGGCAGGTTTTTATGATTGCAATAAATTAGACAATAACGCTGTAGTAGGCAAACATCCTAAATACGACAATGTTTATATGGCTAGTGGTTTTACTGGCAGAGGTTTAATGCAAGCCCCAGGAATTGGTAGAGCATTGACGGAATTAATTACAACAGGATCTTACCAAACAATCGATATAAGCGTTTTTGGTGTTGAGCGAATTTTTAAAGAAAACGCAAGACCTGAACCGTACGTTTTATAATTTTTTAACTATAGCACCCAAGTATCCATTAAAACAAGATACACCAACTATAAGCAGCTGTCCTTTTAAAGAATAAAAATCAAAAGAAGGATAAAAACTTATCGCAACGCTAAAAAATATATAAGTTACAATAAATGGTTTTATAAACTTCTTTAAAAAAATATTATTTCTTTTTATATTTTGCAGCCTCCTCAGAACCACTAGTAGCAGACCCTTTACTGTAAGAGTGAGCTCCCATTCCGGCTAATTGACCATCTTTAACAATTAAATATTGGTTTCTGATTTCTCTTTTTTCAAAGAAACATTCTAGGATTTCTCTTACACCATCTGCATATCTAGCTTGTGCAGTTAACGAGGTACCAGATGTATGTGGTGTCATCCCATGATTTGGCATAGTTCTCCAAACATGATCATTTGGAGCAGGTTGAGGAAACCAGACATCACCTGCATAACCACTTAGTTGACCACTTTTAAGTGCTTTTGCAATTGCATCTTTATTGCAAATTTTTCCTCTTGCAGTATTAACTATGTAAGCGCCTTTTTTCATTTTACTTATCATAGTGTCATCAAACAAATTTTCTGTTTCTGGATGAAGGGGGCAATTTATTGTAACTACATCACAAACCTTTATCATCGACTCAACTGATTCATGAAATGTTAAGTTAAGTTCTTTTTCAACACTATCTGGTAATTTGTGTCTATCAAAATAATGTAAATGAACATCAAATGGTTTCATTTTTCTCAACGCATCTAATCCAATTCTACCAGCCGCCACAGTGCCAATGTGCATACCTTCAACGTCGTATGATCTTTGGACTGCATCAGCAATATTCCAACCACCTTCATTAACAATTCTATGTTGATTATGGTAATCTCTAACCATTGATACAATCATCATCACTATGTGTTCCGCAACTGATCTTGAATTACAGAAAGTTACCTCAACAACATCAATCTTATTGTCCATTGCAGCTTGAAGATCTACGTGATCCGATCCTATTCCAGCAGTTATAGCCATTTTAAGATTTTTTGCTTTAGCGATTCTTTCTTTGGTCAAATAGTATGGGAAAAATGGTTGAGAAATAACGATATCTGCATCAACAATGTGTTTATCAGCTTCACAACCATCGCCGTCTTTACTGTTTGTAACAATCAATTCATGACCATTACTTTCTAAAAATTTTCTTAATCCAAGTTCACCTGATACACATCCTAATAGTTGACCTGGTTGATAATCCCTACCTTTTGGAGAAGGCAAAGTCATACCATCTGGATATTTTTCTAATTTTGGAAGCTTTGAAAGAGGATATGATTTTGGCATACCTCCTTTTGGATCGTCATATAATATACACAATACTTTCATTTTATCTCCTAATCTAATTTTAAATCAATAATGATTATTTATATTCAAAAGCCTACCATAAAAATAGATGAGCAAGCAATCAAATTATGTCTACTTTGGGTATTCCTTTTTAAATAAAAATTTATTAATTATAACACCAAACATAACCACAATGATTGATCCGACAAGAACTGGTGTTAATAAATAGTCAAATGAAACAGATCCTATAATTACTATTATTGGATTACCACCTGCTGGAGGGTGCGTAATTTTAAATAAAATCATAAACATGACTCCAAAACCAACAGATAATGGGATAGTAAGAAAAATTGGCAAAGGAACAAAATTTAAAAAAATTATTCCTATAAGAGCAGTTAAGAAATGTCCAAAGATTATATTTTTTGGTTGCGCAAAGGGACTTTCTGGATAACCAAAAAGAAGAACCATGGTGGAACCAAAAGAGGCTATTAAAAAAATTCCATAAGACGTCTTATATGTCAAAATAGTTAGAACCCCTATTGTGACAATTGAAAAAATCCCAGCTAAAATTGATTGTATTATTAATTTTTTGTCAATCATTACTATTTATAATTTTCTTTAAAGCATTTAGTGGCAGCAATAAACAATCTTTTCTTTGAAGGTTTTCTTTTTTAAAAATTGAGTTAAACGATTTCCAATATTTTGGAGTTGATTTATGTTTATCTTGAAATAAAATACTTGCAATCTTCAAAAACTTATTTACTTCATTAACTTTTTTATTTTTTGATATTCGTGATAGAAGACTAGCCGATGCTTGACAATATATACAGGACTTAGTTTGATATCCAAAATCAATAATTTTTCTATCTCGTATTTTAAGTGTAATTTCTATTTCGTCACCACAAATTGAGTTTTTATGCTTATATTTATGAGAGTGATTTTTTACATATTTGTAGTTTGTAGTATTTCCAGCGATCTTTATAACTTGTAAATCCATAGTTAAATTTTTTTGATATTTTTAATAAGTTAAAAATTATATTGTAGTATCCTTAAATTACTATTAAAAATTCACAATGTTTAAATTAAAAAATGAAAGTATTGCAATACCAGTTGTATTATTTGCGGGAATTCTTTGGTCTTTTGGCCCACTCGTAGTTCGTTATATGGACCAACCTAACTTGGTGCCTTGGCAGTATCTTTTTACAAGGGGAATTACAATTTTTGTTTTATTAAATTTATATTTATTTTTTGAGGAAGGTTTCAGTTTTTACAAAAACTATTTTAAAATTGGTATTTCAGGTGTAATCGGAGGTGTGGGTCTTGGTACTGCAATGATCACTTTTATTTGGTCAATAACTCACACTACAGCAGCAATTACATTACTCTGTCTGTCATCTATGCCATTTATCACTGCTTTATTAGGTTTTTTATTTTTAAAGGAGAGAATTTCGACCAATGTTTGGATATCAATAGCAATAGCTACTATTGGTATTTTTATCATGGCAATTGGTGATTTTGAAAAAGGTTCATTATTTGGTTTAGTGTTTGGATTAATTTCAGCATTAGGTTTTTCAGTATTTTCAGTGACTTTAAGATGGAGAAAAGAAACGCCAAAATTTACCACAGTTGCTTTTGCTGGAATGTTTTGTGCAGTATTTTCATCCTTTATAATAATAGAGACTCAGTCATCTTTTTTGTCATCAAGCCTTAACCAAGGTTTATTTGCAGTTCATGGAACACTAGTTTGTTTAGGTTTAATTCTTTACTCAATTGGATCTAAAGTTATACCAGCGGCAGAGCTTACCTTATTATCTTTGACAGAAGTTATAGGGGGAATATTTTGGGTATGGCTTCCTATTCTTGGAATAAATGAGGTTCCATCAAACACAACTGTGATTGGTGGTTTTTTAATTTTTTTAGCAATTATTTATTATAGTTTGATAATAAAACACAATAGAAGATTTATAGCTTTAAATTAATATATGAGTTCCACAAAAACAATTGTTAATAGTTGGAATGAATGGGATCCTCTAAAACATGTAATTGTTGGAAGAGCTGATGGTTGTTGCATTCCTGCGCCAGAGCCAGCTCTTGACGCTAAAGTTCCTGAAGACTCTGATATGAAAGGTCAATATGGACCTAGAACAAAAGATACAATAGATAAAGCAAATGAGCTTTTAGATAACTTCGTATCTATATTAAAAAAAAGAGGAATTAAAGTTGATAGACCCACTCCACTAAATCATAACCAAAAAATTTCAACACCAGATTGGGAGGCCGAAAGTATGTTTGGCTGCATGCCAGCTAGAGATATAATTTTAACAGTTGGAAATGAAATGTTGGAAGCAACCATGAGCTACAGATGCAGGTGGTTTGAATATTTAAATTATAGACCCTTGTTACAAAAATATTTTAATGAGGATCCAAATATGAGACATGAGATTGCGCCAAAACCAAGATTGACTGAGGCAGATTATAGAAAAGATTATTTGTCAGATAAAATTGATGTTCAAAAAAGATTAAAATGGACTGAGGATAAATTTTTTGTAACTACCGAAGAGGAGCCATTATTTGATGCTGCAGATATTTTAAGATTTGGGAAAGATCTAGTTGTACAGCATGGGTTTACAACAAATTTAAAAGGTATTGATTGGTTAAAAAGACATTTTAAAGATCATAGAGTGCATGCAGTAAACTTTCCAGGCGATCCTTACCCAATACATATTGATGCAACCTTCACTCCAATTAAAGAAGGGTTGATAATAAATAACCCACAAAGAAAAATCCCTAAAGACCAAAAAAAATTATTTGAAAATAATGGTTGGCAAATTATAGATTCAGCACAACCTGCTCACAATTCCCCCCCACCTTTATGTTATTCATCTGTATGGTTATCAATGAATGTATTAGTACTAGATCCAAAAACAGTATGTGTTGAAAAAAGTGAAATTTATCAAGCAGAACAATTAGATAAGCTTGGCATGGAAGTTGTTACTGTGGATCTTAGAGACGCCTACGCTTTCGGTGGTGGATTACATTGTTGTACTGCAGATGTTTATAGAGAGGGTAAGCTAAAAGATTATTTTCCTAAACAATAATCATTCAGGATTTTGTTTTAAGTATTCGATATATTCAACTACTTCATTAAATTTTTCGTCTTCTATATCTTTGTAGCTTTTATTAAATTTGGATTTTATACAAATGGCTATATGTGCATAAGGGTTTCTGCCTTTGGGATGATTTGGGTGGTCTGGTAATTTATATTTTAAATAGTCTCCTGCTTCTTGGATTATTTTCCAAAGTCTAGCAGAATTTTCTTTTTGCAAATACTTAATTTTTTGTTGTTTTATCGATACTAAAGGTTTTTAAACGATTTGTTAATTCCTCTTTAACCTCTTTTTCCTCTAACTCTAGTTTTCGCAAATTTTCTAATTCTCTTCTTCTTAACTTTTCCTCTCGTGATCTTTCTTCTTCTTCTCTCATTTTTTGCTCTTTATCAAACTTTTCTTCCCATTCTTTAATTTTGATATACTCAACTTTCTTTTTTCGTTCCTCTTCCTCTTTCATAGCTTTTATAGCTTTATATTTTCTTCTTTGATCTCTTAATTCTTTATTTTTTTGCTCTTCTTCTCTAACTTTTAAGTCTATATCTTTCCTATTTTGTTCTTCTTCTCTTAATTTAAGTTCTTTTTCTTTTGATCTTAGCTCTTTATTAAATAGAGTTTGATCTTCCTCTCTTTTAATAAGTCTTTCGTTTTCAGATTTTAACTTTTCCTCTTTTAATTTGAGTTCTCTCTCTTTGTTTTTAAAATCTTCTTCTTTAGATTTCAATTTATCTAAATCTTTTTTTAATTGATCTTCTCTTGATCTTAATTCTTTTTTTTCTTTTACCAGTTTATTGTTTTCTTCAAGTTTACGTAATTTTATTTCCTCAATTTTTTTTTGCTCCTGATTTTTTTTGTAGCTTGAATAAGCACTACTTATAGATTGAGCAGTGAAGGATGCAATCCTAGATAGATTGCCTTTACTTTTGGCTTTAGTTTTTTTTTTTTTTCTAACCATTTTTTTAATTTCCTATTTCAACAAATAAATCTTAAATAAACAAGAGTAAGATTAATTTTTTTTAAATTTTGATGAGGATTTACACAACTTGAAGTAGATAATTTTATTTATAAATTTTCTTTTTCGATTACCTTTTCTTCCTTTTTTTTTATTACAACTCCCTTTCTTTTTAACATTTTTTGGACTTTTTCTGAATAAGGCTCATCAATATGTTCTGTAATTGGGTTTAATTCCATACCCAATGGCGTAATAGTTTGTGGCATTGGCGTAAATTGAGAGTCTGGATTGCCAACAACAGTTCTTATTTTCATTCTATATATTCCAAAAACCCCTATAGATGTATGAAAAAGAATTAAATATATAAAAAATCCATTTGGACCCACAAAATCCATGAAGAAAGAACATAAAAATGGGCCCATCATTGCACCCATGCCAAATACAAATTGCAAACCAGCTCCAGCAGCAACAAATTTTTCCTTTGGAATAAAATCGTTTGTATGCGCAAATATCAAAGCAAACATTGGAAGACTGCAAAATGAAAATAACATTACAAAAAAGTAAAACCAATTTTTTGGTGTTGCTAATCCTTCAGGCATATATATTTGAGATGACGCAAATATTGCACAAAAAGCAAAGAAAGACGATGCAAACGTACAATAAATTATGACCAATCTTCTATCTAATGCATCAGATAATTTACCTATAGGCCATTGTGAGATTGCACCAGATATTGCAACTAAAAAGGTTACAACTGATATTTCAAAAATACTAAAATTCATTGATGCAGCATAAACAGCTAGCATAGAAAATAGCGCTGAATGTGTTGATCCACATAGTAATGAGCTAACCATACCAAAAGGTGAGGTGTCATAGAGTTCCTTAAGCTTCATACCTAAAATTTTTTTGAAAGTTGGAGGTTTTCTTTTTGTGAGCAATATAGGTATTAGAGAAAGTGACATTATCAAAGATACCAATATAAATGGTTGAAAGTTTTCAGGTCTGCTGAAATTAATAAAAAACATTCCTAGTGCCATCGATCCATATAAAACAATCATATAAATAGAAAGAACACTCCCTCTATTTTTATTACTAGATCTATCGTTTAACCAACTTTCAGCCACTGTATACAAAGAGACCATGCTAAAACCAGTTACTATTCTTAAAATAAACCAAGTAAAAGGGTTTATAATTATTGAATGAAGAAGGATTACAATTGAGGCAACAGATGCAAATGCTGCAAATACTCTTATATGACCTACTCTAGAAACTAAATTAGATATATTTTTTGCACCAATAAAATAACCAATAAAATATCCTGAAAGCATAAATCCAGTTGATATTAAGCTAAAATCTTCTTTTACTGCCCTTATACCTAATAATGAACCTTGATAACCATGGGCTAGCATGATCAACCCCATACCAAGAAATAGTGCCCAAGAATTATTTATAATTTTGTTCATTAAAGCGTGAGTATTCTTTTTAATTTAAAAAGCAAGTAGTTAATTTTAGTTTATGTTTTTTTTATGGCTAGAAATGAGTGTATTGCGATCGTGATAATTATTATTATACCACCAATTATAGTTTCTGTACTCGGTCTTTCATTTATAATCATCCAAACCCATATTGGACCAATTATTACCTCTAATAAAAAAAATAAATTTACTTCAGCAGCCGTAATATATCTTGGAGCTATTGTTACTAGAACAAATGGTATAGCAACACATAAAACACACATTAATGGAACTATAATAATATCAGTATTAACTAAGTTGAAATTTTTTACAAAAATAAAAGCAAAGGCTGCCGTACCAAGTTTACCAATTACAGCTGCAGGTACTAGGTCTCTGTCTTTAGCAAATCTTGCAAGATTTGCATTTATTGCTAATCCAAGTGCTGTAATAAAACCGAATACATCACCTAAAATATTTCCTAATTTGACTGAGTCATAAAAGATAAATGTTACAGACAAAAAAGTTATTATAATAGCAAACCATGTCTCTTTATTTGGAGATTCTTTTAAAAAGAAAGCTCCAAGAAAAGCTGATAACATAGGTGCCATAGCTACCATTATTAGAGTATTAGCTACGCTAGTATTTTGAATAGAAATAATAAAAGTAACGTTGCATACGGAAAAACTTATTGCATAAAATATTCCTGTATATCCAATATTTACTAAGGCTTTAAAAAAATTTGTTTTATAAAATAAAATTAAACCAAAGAGGACCATAATAAATGGAATAAAGCCTCTGTAAAACAATAATCCCCACGTTTCTATATTACTTAATCTTATTAAGAGAGAGTCAGGTGTAATAAATAAAACGCCAATAAAAGCCAATAATGAACCCTTTTTTTGATCAGATAGATGTTGCATTTATGTACTTTTCCACTTGTTCTGATGATTTAAGTTTTTCTGAACAAGTTTGATTTTTACAAATTAAAATAAAACTTTCATTACTTTCTTTGTGAATGAAGGTTGCCTTCTCGAAATATTTTTTAAGTAATTTATTTTTTATTAATTCAAAATTCTTGTCTTTTCCAAAAAAAGTAAATGTTATGTTATCATTACAAATATCTAAAATTTTAATATAACTAAACATTTGTGAGTAAGCATTGTTAATTGAAGAGTGATATGATTTTTTAAGAATATCAATTTTATCTTTCCATGATGTTTCCTCTGTAATATTAAATAGTTTATTACAAATTAATAAAAATATACTATTTCCGTTTTGAATGTTGTTATCTACAAGATCAATTGGCTCAACAAATAAATCATTTGATTTTTTTATATTTTTTTGTAAGACCTGATTTTCCTCGTTATAAAAAAGCTCCCAAGCTTTTTCTAATAACACACAACATTGATCTAATGATTTTTTATCATTTGTAATTTCGTAAACACTTACTAATAGTTGGCAGAAATAAACATAATCCTCTAAGAATACGTCTATTTCTTCTCTTTTTTTGTCATAACAGTGAAACAAGTTATCTTTCAAAAGATTTTTAAGTTTACTGAAGTAACTCATACCTTTTTTAAAAATCTCTTTATCTTCCAAGATGATTGAGGATTGTAAAATAGTGTATATCCAATAACTGTTCAAATCTGTTTGAGTTTTGTTATCAAAAAGCGGTTTTACTCTTTTAGATCTCTCTTCTAAAAGTTTATTCTTGATCTTATTAATAGCATCTAATTCATTGTCATTGAGTTTGTTTACTGATCTTTCAACCAGAATATTATACCCCTCGAAATTGCCAGTTTCAGATATTTCATATTTCTTATTAAATAACTCAAATTTTTCTTTTAAAATATTTTTCAAGTCTTGGTACTTCCATGTATAATATTTGCCTTCAACACCCTCACTGTCAGCATCGTATGCTGACCCTAATAAATTGTCTTTGTTATTGAATTCTTGATGGATGAAATTAATACTTTGGACTAATTTAGATTTAAAATATTTATTTTTAGTATTTTCAACATAAAAATTCAAAAGCCTTATAAATAAAATATTATCATAAAGCATCTTTTCAAAGTGGGGAATTACCCATTTATCATCAACAGTATATCTCGATATACCACCTCCCAATTGATCGTAAATTCCTTTAGAACATATATTTTTTAGAAGTTTCTGAGTTACTTCTTTAAATTTTTCATTTTTATTTTTTAAATAAAAATAAAATATTGTATCGAAGACGTAAAACTGAGGAAATTTAGGCGCACCTTGAAATCCACCATTATCATTATCCATATATTGTAAAATTTTTTCTGCATAGGGTTCTAGATCTTGATTAAGAACAGCATTTTTAGAATTAATTTCATTAAAAACCATCCTCATTTGTTCGACTTGAGAAATAATTTTTTCTCTATTTTCCTCGTAAACTTTCGAAACATTTTCTAAAACTTTGGTAAAACTTGGTCTACCGTGCATATCTTTTGGAGGGAAATAAGTGCCTCCAGTGAAAGGTACCGCGTTCTCATCTAAAAACATAGATAAAGGCCAACCGCCTTGAGTGCCCGTAAGTATACCTAAACTTCTTTGAAATATATAATCTAAGTCAGGTCTTTCTTCTCTATCAACTTTAATATTTATAAATTTATCATTTAGTATTTTGGCTGTGACTTCATTCTCAAAACTTTCATGTGCCATTACATGGCACCAGTGGCAACTTGCATACCCAACACTTAGAAATATTGGTTTCTTTTTATCTTTGGCTAACTTAAGTGTTTCCTTATTCCACGGCTTCCAATTGACTGGATTATTTTCGTGTTGCTTTAGGTAAGGACTTTTTTCGTTTTTAAGTTGATTAACCAATGCTTAATCCTAAGAATGACTATAAGGCTTTCTAGAAAAAATTCTTTTTACCATTGGTTCAAATTCACTTAGTGGTAAAGATTTATAATTTGGATCAAATGATGCTTGGTCATATCTCTCACAAAAATCAATACAAGCTTGATAATATTTATGATCTTTATATTTATCTCTTTTATTTTTATCTCCTCCAAAGTGATGAGCGTAATAGTAAGTTTGAAATTCACCATGCTTTTCGATAATCCAATGAGTTTTTTCAGACACATAAGGTTTAAGCACTGAAGCGGCATATTCCGAATGGTTCATAGGAGCAAACTCATCTCCTATATCATGAAGCAAAGTGGCAACAATCATCTCTTCGCTTTCACCTGCTTTTAGAGCTCTTGTAGCACTTTGCAATGAGTGTTCTAGCCTTGAGATTTTATAACCATCTAAAGTACCAGTTAATCTCGACATAAATTTTAAAATTCTTTCAGCAGTTTTGCTAGCGTAATCTTTTTCATGTTTATCTAATAAAAGATAATCATCTTTCGTTCCTTTTTTCATCTCAGTGAAACTAACTTTTTTCATTAATTATTAGATCCTGTACTCAGTAAAGATAATTGAGTAACTTTATCTTCACCCAATTCGTCAATTATTTTTATAGGATAATCACCTGTAAAATAATGATCAGTTAATTGGGGGTAGTTATTATTTCTTTCGTTAAATCCCATCGCTTTATACAGTCCGTTTATACTTAAGAATTTTAATGATTTTGCAGAAATTATGTCTCTTATTTCATCAACTGTTTTATTTGCTGCCAGCAGCTCTTTTTTGGTTGGCATATCAACTCCATAAAAATCTGGGAACTTTATTTCTGGACTTGCTATTCTTAGATGAACTTCTTTTGCTCCTGCATCATATAACATTTTTACAATTTTTGATGATGTTGTACCCCTTACAAGAGAGTCATCTACTAGTATGATTTTTTTATTTTTAATTACAGATTGATTTGCATTAAGTTTAAGTTTAACTCCAAGACTTCGAATCTTTTGGGATGGTTCTATAAAAGTTCTTCCAACATAGTGATTTCTAATTAGACCTAAATCAAAACTTATTTTTTTTTGTTGTGCATAACCAAGTGCTGCTGCATTTCCAGAATCTGGAACAGGTACAACTAAATCTGCTTCAATTTTTTCCTCTTTTGATAATTCTGCTCCAAAATTTTTTCTATATTCATAAGCGGTCTTTCCATTTAAAATACTATCTGGTCTAGAAAAATATATATATTCGAAAACACAAGGTCTTATTTTTTTTTCAGGAAAAGGATTAATACTTTCCAACTTACCGTTTTCTATACACACAATCTCACCATTTTTTACATCTCTTAAGTATTTTGCTCCTATAATATCTAAAGCACACGTTTCAGAAGCCAATACATAGGAATTTTTTAATTTACCAATTACCAAGGGTCTTATGCCAAAAGGATCTCTTGCTCCTATTAAAATATTTTGTGTTAATACAACCAATGCATAACCTCCTTGTATTTGAAACAAGGCATCAATTACTCTATCAACTGTCTTTGATCTTTTTGATCTGGCGATAAGTTTAACAATAGTCTCAGTGTCAGAAGTAGTATAAAAGATTGAACCTTCTTCCACCATTTTTGTTCTTAATTTAATTGCATTTGTAAGATTGCCATTGTGTGAGACGCCTATGCCACCTGCGTTGGTGTCCGCAAAAAAAGGTTGTATATTTCTTAATGTTGTTCCTCCTGTAGTAGAATATCTATTATGACCAATTGCGAACTTTCCTGGCAATGTTCTTATAACTTTTTCCTTACTGAAGTTATCCCCAACCAAACCAAATCTTTTTTCTGAATGGTATTTATTTCCATCAAAGGACACTATTCCACATCCTTCTTGACCTCTGTGTTGTAGTGCATGCAATCCTAAAGCAGTAAGTGTTGATGCGTCTGAATTATCACTAATTCCAAAAACAGCACATTCTTCTTTTAATTTGGGATTATATATCCGAAACTTTCTCTTTTGCATCTTCATATTCTTTTTTGCTTGGAAATTCTTTAATAAGATAATTACTACCTTTTTCAACATAAGAAAAGGTAAATGATTTCCTTTTATCTATGGGCCATTTGTCATAATTATACACGATATGAACCGCAGCAAATATACAAACTGACACAACATACGCTTTCACGAATCCGAATAGAAAACCAAAAAAAACATCTATTTTTCCCATACCTGTATACTTAACAGTTCTTTTAATACCTTTGTTAACTAAAAGAATTGTAAACATAATTATAACAAATATTGATACACCCAAAAGAATGTCTAATACATACTCATTATCAATAATATCTTTTACAAAAGGTTTTATCTTTGGAAATGCTATTAATGTTAAAATATAGGCCAAAAGCCATCTTAAGGCTGATAGTAAACTTAATACAAAACCTTTAATAGAACATCGAATTAAATAAAGAATTGTGATGGTGATATAAATTAAATCAAAAAATGATATTTGATTGAAAATATTTTTAATAACATCCATTAAATAAATTATTTATTTTCAAATGGTTTTGTAACTAAAATAAGCGATGGTAATAGCGTAAGAACTGAAATCATGGCTAAAAGCATTGCTATTCCAGTAAATATACCAAAATAGATTGTTGGAATAAAATTTGAAAATACTAATATTGAAAAACCAAAAACAATAGTTATTGAAGTATTCAAAATTGCTACACCCACTGTAGAATGACACAACTTTATTGTTTTTTTATAATCTTTTAATTCACTATATTCTTCTTTAAACCTGTATATATAGTGAATACTATTATCTACAGCTATACCAATAGTTATGGCTGCAATTGTAATAGTCATCATATCTAGTGGTATCCCCATAATTCCAATAATACCTAAAATAAAAAAAGCAGCTATAAAGTTTGGAACAACACCTAGAATAGAAATTTTTAAATTTCTAAATAAAATTAGAAACATTGCAAAAATTCCAATCATGACAAAACCTAGTGTTAAAATTTGCGATTTAAATAAACTTTGAAGTAAATTATTAAAAAGTATTAATACACCAGCTAATTTAAATTCTTCCTCTTTTAAATTTAGCTTATTTTGTAAGTCAAAATTTATCTTTTTTATTAAGTCATTTCGTCTTAAATCTGGTAGCGAGTCCTTAACTCTTAAGCTTATTCTTGCTTCATTGTCTTTAATAGAAATGTAGGGATCGATAATCTCTTTTTTAATAGTTTCAGGAATTTTGGTATATAAAACACCCATTTCGAGTGTTCCCAAAGGTTGATTATTATTTAATTGTGTAGCAACTTCTATAATAGATGCAAATGATAAAACTTTACCTACAGCAGGAAGGCTATTCAGATAATCATGAATTTTATCGATTTTATCAATTTTATCCTTTGTGAACCAATACTTCTCCGTTTCTTGATCTTCTTCTTCACCCCAATCTTCAAAATCATCTTCTTCATCATTAATTAATTTTTCTGTTTCACCAAATTTCACTATTACATCTAAAGGAGTTGTGCCACCCAGCTTATCGTCAATTAATTTCATTCCTTTGTAAATTTCAGTTTTTTTATTAAAGTAATTAATAAAACTATTTTCAACTTCTAATCTTGATATACCAAAAAGACTTAAAAAGATTATTACAATTGTTGTTGAAAAAATTAATGTTTTTTTATTTATTGCCATGTCTCCTAAGATTGAGGTTAACTTTGAGTCTTTAGGATCTTTAATTTCAATATTTTTGATAGATACAAAAGATAATAGCGTTGGTAAAAGAGTAAATGTAATTAAAAATGAAGTAACAAGGCCTAGAGTCATCATCCAACCAAAGTCAATAATTGGCTTTATTTCACTGAAGACTAAAGAAAGAAAAGCGCAAATGGTAGTTAATACTGTATAAAGTATTGGCCAAAACATTTTATTAGTAGTTTTTTTTAGAATTTCAAAATTATTAGAACTAGGAAATTTTTTTCTAAGTTGAAGAAATCTTGTGCTCATATGAATATTCATAGCCATAGTTAAAATTAACATAAGAGCAATAAAGTTTGATGAGATTACTGTTACTTTCCAATTCAGCAAACCGAGTAAGCCTGTCATTATAACAACCGAGAAAAAACAACTGCTTATTGGCACAATTATCCAAATAAGTTTTCTAAACACGAACCATAATGTTGCAACTATGAACAAGAGTACACCGACACCAAATACCACAATATCATTTTTAATAAATGTCATCATGTCATCAGCAATCATTGGTATGCCACCTAAAAAAATATTTGCATCTTGTTTATAATTTTTAATTATCTCTCTAATTTCAATAATATTTTGGTGATTTTGTTTTTTGAGTTTTTCTTTATAATCCTCTATAGCTTTTTTATCTTTTAATTTACTTAATGTTCCATCTTTCTTTATATTAACAATGATCCCAGTTGTTTTTCCATCTTCACTAATTACAAAGTTTCTAAAAACAGGACTATTTAAAATTTCTTTAAAACCTCTATCTTTATCAACTTCATCATCTTTTAATGTAACGAAATTATTTAACCTATCTTTTAATGGTTTATCTGAGTTATTTAACAAAGGGACATCTAGAACAGTAATTACGCTATGAACCCAATCTAAACTTTGTAACTTAAATTTTAAACTAAGTAGATTATTTATAGAACTATTATTTGTAAGAGGTTCTTTTGGAGTATAAGTTAAAACCAAAAAATCTTTAGCTCCATATCTTTCAGTTACTTCTTTTAAATATTCTAAATCTGGATCTCCTTCAATTAACAATGTGTCTGACGAGGCATCTAATTTGAATTCTTTTGAAAAATATCCAAAACTAATTAGTGTTATTATAAGTAATAAAAATATAGATTTTGGATTACTTAAAATATTTTTTTCATATAACTTTGATAACATCTATAAGTTATATATATTTTAATTTAACTAATTTGAGTATCTCTAAATTTGGTAAACATTGCCTCAAATTCTAAGGATACACTGCCTGTAGGGCCGTGTCTCTGTTTACTAATCATAACTTCAGCCAGATTTGTTACCTCATTCATTTTTGCTTGCCATTCCGCATGTTCTACAGTCGCTGGCCTAGGTTCTTTTCTTTCTAAATAATACGCCTCTCTGTAAACAAACATGACAACATCAGCATCCTGCTCGATTGATCCAGACTCTCTTAAATCTGAGAGTAAAGGTTTTTTATCATCACGTTGTTCTACAGCCCTTGACAACTGTGATAATGCTAAAACAGGCACTGCAAGTTCTTTAGCTAGGGCTTTTAATCCTTGGGTAATTTCTGATATTTCTTGAACACGTCCATCCTTTGTATTCACTGCTCTCATTAACTGGATATAATCAACAACAATCAAATCTAATCCATATATTCTTTTAATCCGTCTTGCTCTGTTACTTAGTGCAGCAATAGTTATTGCTGGTGTTTCATCAATATACAAAGGAAGCTCAGAGACATTTTTAGATGTCTCTATAAATTTATCAAATTGATCTTCGGATATTCTTCCTCTTCGAATATCATTAGATGGGATTCTAGATTGTTCTGCTAAAATTCTTGTTGATAATTGCTCAGATGACATTTCTAATGAAAAAAAAGCTACTGACGATTTTTTTTGTTTTTCTTGCAACTTGCTAGCTGCATTAAATGCAATATTTGTTGCTAAAGCAGTTTTACCCATTGATGGACGACCTGCAATTATGATTAAGTCCGATTGATGAAGTCCACCAAGTCTATCATCTATATCTCTCAGACCTGTTGGAACACCAACAATCCCTTCTTCATTTTTATAAGCATTTGATGCCATCTCAATTGTAAGCTTCATTGCTTCGTCAAATTTTACCAATGAAGAATTGAAAGATCCTTTTTCTGCTAAATCAAATAACAACTTTTCAGAATTTTCAATTATACTTTGTCCATTCATATTTAAATCATTTAATTTTGCAATATCAATCGTATTTTCAGATATTTTAATTAATTCACGTCTAACAAAATTATCATAAATAATTTTTGAATATTCTATAGCTTGTCTTGTTGATGTTGAAAATTTTGTTATTTTAACCAAATATTCAGGCACATTAATTTCATCTTTTTCATTTTCAAAATAATTTTTTAGAGTTATTGGATTTGCTAACATACCCTTATAAATTAAACTTTCTATAGCTGAAAAAATTTTTTGATGCATGGGATCGTAAAAGTTTTTATTTGAAATAATTGTGCTTATTTCATCAAAAATTTCGTTTGTAAGCAGTATAGATCCAATTACAGATTGTTCTGCCTCAATATTATTTGGTAATTCTTTAAAATTATTTTTTATTATTGAAAAATTATTCTCCACATGATCAATATATTTATTTTGTTGGTTGAATAAATAAAAAAAAAATTGTGGGGATAATTATGTATAATTATTGGATATTTTCTTCAGCAACAACGTCTATTTTAATTTGAACTTGCACCTCTGGGTGCAAATTGATTTGTGCTTTAAAATTCCCAAGCATCTTTATATCATCTTTAAGTTGTATCAAAGCTGGTTTTATATCAATTTTATCTTCGTTAAATATAATTTTAGAAATCTCAGTTGGTTTTACTGATCCATAAAGTTCTTTATTCTCAGTGCTTAACTTCTTTATAATATATTGTTTATTCTTGATTTTTTCAAAAATATCTTTTGCCTGTTTTTTCTTTTCTATATTTTTTTTATTCAGTTCTGATTTAATCTTTTCAACTTCCTGTATATTTTGTTTTGACGCAAATAATGCCTTTTTTTTTGCAATTAAAAAGTTTCGAGCAAAACCTCTTTTTACATCAATGATTTCACCTATAGAGCCAAGCTTCTGAATTTGTTCTAATAAAATCACTTTCATTTAAATTAGTCCTAAATTTCTAGCTCTTTTAATTGACAGAGACAATTCTCTTTGTTTTTTTTGACTTACGTTTGTAATTCTTGAAGGTAATATTTTTCCATTCTCGGAAACATATCTTTTTAAAAGTTTTATATTTTTATAATCTACAACAGGAGCACCTTTAATTGATAATGGACATTTTTTTTTAAATTTATATTTGTTTGGTTGAAAAATACTTAATTTTGCAAAATTACTTTGTGATTTTTTTTTAGTGTTTGATCTTTTTTTATGCATTAATTTAGATCCTTATTTTTACTCATTATCTTCTCTTCATCTTCTTTTTTTGAGAAATAATTAGTTTCTAAGTCAAATTTTTTCACTTTTACTGTCATATGTCTTAGTAGCTTTTTATCTAAGCTTTCATTTTTTTCTAAATTTAATATGACCTCTGTTGGCCCCTTTATTTTAAAGTGGATATAATTTCCCTTTTTGTTTTTCTTAATCATATAGGCTAGATTTAATAGTCCCCAATTTTGGGTTTGGACAATTTCACCGTTATTTTTAGTGATTATATTCGAGTATTTCTCAGTAATTTGTTTTATCTCTGCAGCACTTACATCTTGTCTTGCTACTATAGTATGTTCGTATAAGTTCATATTTGTTTATTTTGTAAAAGCTGAGGATATACTATTATAACTCTTTAATTACAATATAAAAAAAATAAAATAAATAGATGTTTTCTTTAATATTTCCAGGTCAGGGATCCCAAACTATTGGAATGTGTAAGGATCTGTATTTAAAATTTGATTTAATTAAAAAAATTTTTAAAGAAGCTGATGAGATACTGAATTTTCCGATTACAAATCTTATTTTTGATGGACCCAAAGAAAAACTTGATTTAACAGAAAATACGCAGCCTTCTATTTTTTTAGTTGGATATTCAATTTTTTCATTATTAAAAAAAGAACACAATATTAATTTTGATAAAATAAATTACTTTGCTGGACATTCACTTGGAGAATATACTGCTCTTGCAGCAGCAGAATATATTAATTTTTCTGACGCTATCAAGATTTTAAAGGCTAGAGGAAAGGCTATGCAATCTTCTGTAAAAAAAGGTAAAGGTGGCATGATAGCAATATTAGGATCAACAATAGAAAATATTGAAAAATTATTACTTGAAAACAGTGACAGCTACAAATGCTATATAGCAAATGATAACTCCAGTGGTCAAATTGTAGTAAGCGGAATGAAAGAGAATCTCGATAAATTTTCAATAGATTTAAAAAAAAAGTCAATAAAAAACATTCCATTAGCAGTTAGCGCACCTTTCCATTGTGAATTAATGAATGAAGCAACAGAAATAATGAAAAATGAAATTAACAATTTAAAATTTAATAATTCAAACAAATTTATAGTTTCAAATGTAACAGCTAAAGAAACTAATAATACTAAAGAAATCAAAGAATTATTGATTAAACAAATAGAAAGCAGAGTTAGATGGAGAGAGAGTATAAAATTTATGGCTTCTAAGGAGACAAAAAATTTTATAGAAATTGGACCTGGAAAAGTTTTATCAGGATTAATTAAAAGAATCGATAGAGATTTAAAAGTTAGTGCAATAAATTCTGAAGAAGATATAAGTATACTTAAAAAAAATAATGAATTTCAAAGATAAAAAAGTTTTGATAACAGGTGCTACTGGAGGAATTGGAAAAGCTATCTTACAAAAATTCTTATCATTAGATGCAACAATTTTAGGCACAGGAACTAATGAAGAAAAATTAAATAACTTAAAAAAAGATTTCCCAAAAATTTATATCTCTAAATTTGATATTTCTGAACATTCAAAAATTGATGAGTTTATCGATAATGCTTGCTCTATGCTAGGCGGAATAGATATTTTAGTTAATAATGCAGGTGTTACTCTAGACAATCTTTCATTACGAATGAAGGAAAGTGAATGGCAAAGGGTTATAGATGTAAATTTATCATCTACTTTTTATTTATGTAAAAGTACTATAAAAAAAATGCTAAAAAATAAATTTGGAAGAGTAATAAATATAACTTCGATAGTTGGACATACTGGAAATATTGGCCAAGCTAATTATTCTGCATCAAAAGCGGGTATTGTAGCCATGTCAAAATCTTTAGCTTCAGAATATGCTAAGAAAAATATCACGATTAATTGTGTTTCACCTGGTTTTATAAAATCTAATATGACAGAAAAAATATCTGATGAAATGAAAAATACGCTTTTATCCAGAATACCCATGAATAGATTAGGAACAGGTGAAGATGTGTCAAATACTGTAGTTTTTTTGTCTTCCGAAGAGTCTTCTTATATTACAGGTGAAACTATACATGTTAACGGAGGGATGTATATGGCTTGACAAAGCCACGTAATAATTTATAGACAAAAAATATAACCAAAGGATTAAAATGTCTGAAGAAGTTTCAAGCAAAGTTAAGAAGATAGTCGCTGATCATTTAGGGATCGAAGAAGCAAAAGTAACTGAGGAGTCAAGTTTTATAGATGATTTAGGAGCTGACAGCTTAGATACTGTTGAACTAGTTATGGCTTTTGAGGAAGAGTTCGGTTCTGAAATATCTGATAGTGAAGCAGAAAAAATACTGACTGTAGGTGATGCGATTAAATTCATTGAAAGCAAAAGTAATTAATTAAAATAATTAATAATGTCAGACACAGCTGATGGACAAATAATTATTTTTTCATCACCATCTGGGGCTGGCAAAACAACGTTAGTCAAACTACTAGAAAAAAAGGAAAATTTCTTTGTTTCTGTGTCACACACAACAAGAAAACCCAGAAGTAATGAAGTAGAGGGTAAAGATTATTATTTTGTTGATAGTAATCAGTTTAATGAATTGATTCAAAAAAATGAATTTTTAGAGTACGCAAAAGTATTTAATAATCTTTATGGAACTTTAAAAAAACCTGTATTTGAAAAACTTAAGAAGGGTGAAAATATTCTTTTCGATATTGATTGGCAAGGAGCGAAAATAATAAAGTCACAAAATATTAAATATCAAATATTTTCTTTTTTTGTATTGCCGCCAAGTAAAGAAATACTGTTTGAAAGATTATCCAATAGAGATATGAAAGATAAACTAATTGTATCAGAAAGAATGAAAGATTTTTATAATGATGTCAAACATTGGGTTGATTATGATTATGTAGTGATAAATGATGACTTAAATAAATGCTTCAGAGAAATAATGGAAGCAATCACTAATTTCATAAAATCAAAATCAATAATTAAACAGGACATTAACAAGATTAAAAAACACGTTGATAAATTACTTTCTTAATTTTTCATATTCCTTGGCTAGGCTGAAATATTCTTCTGGATATAAATTTTGTGGTCTAAGATTTAAATTTATATTAATTTTTTCCAAAATTTTATTGTCGTAATTAAACATCCTATTAATTCTATTTCTTATTTTTTTTCTTCTTTCATTAAAAATTATTCTTGTTACTTTTTCTAGAGAATTTGGGTTTTTAAATATTACATAATCCTTCTTTGGATTGAAAACCAGCAATGAGCTTTCAACTTTTGGTTTAGGGTAAAATGAACCTGAGCTAATATCCATTACTTTTTGAACATTAAGTCTCCAATTACTCAATATAGTCAACCTACCATAATCAGATTTATTTATTTTAGCAATTATCCTATTTGCAAGTTCTTTTTGAAACATGAAGATTAATAATTTAAATTTATAAGTATCATGATTTAAAATAAATCTTGTTAAAATTTTAGAGGAAATATTATATGGAAGATTTCCAAATATAATTGTTCTGTTATTTAAAATTTTCTCAAGTGGAAAAGTTAAAATATCATCGTTGAAAATCTTAATTTTATTTTGAAATTTTTGCTTTAAATTTTCAGATAAATTTTTATCTTTTTCAATTACATAAAAATTTTTTGGTTTTTTATTTAGCAACTCATCGGTTAAGTTACCAGTTCCGGGTCCAATTTCCAATATATCACTATTTTTATCTATATAAGTAAAATTACAAATTTTTTTTATTACATTTTTATCTGTTAAAAAATTTTGACCAAGTTTTTTATTAGGTTTAAATTTCACTTAATTTTTTGTGCAAACTCAAATGCTTTTATTAAACTATTTGGATTAGATTTATTTTTACCCAACATGAAATTATTTGGCCCATGATCCGGAGTTATTCTTATAAATGGAAGTCCCAAGGTTATATTTATCGCTTCAAACTCATAAATTGTCTTTATTGGAGCAAGAACTTGATCATGATACATTCCAATAAAAATATCAAATTTCTTTAAATTTTTTTTTAAAAAAATTGTATCTGCTGGATAAGGTCCTGAAATATTAATTTTTTTTCTTTTTAAACTTTTAATTGCTGGCAATATTATTTTATTTTCTTCTGAAAATTTATCTGTAGTTTCACAATGAGGATTAATACCAGTTACTGCAAAACTAGGTATTTTTTTTATGTATTTTTTATAAAATTTATTAATTGTAATAATATTTTTAATAATATTTTTTTTAGATATAAATCTCATAACTTTTTTAAGCGGTATATGCGTAGTAATTGGGCTTACCGAGTTTTGTCTATTGTAAATCAACATTACCTCTTTATTTTCACAACCAGTTTTAGCTGCGAAATATTCAGTCATGCCTGGGAATTTATTGTTTAAAAAATATTTTTTAGATACAGGTCCATTAATTAAAACTTTAGCTTTTGTTTTCCTTAATAATTTTAATGCTATCTCACAACAATTTTTTATATAAATATTTGAATTTTTACTAATTTTATCAAAAGTTTTTTTTTCATTAAAGTTTACGTTTATAATGTTAATTTTTGAATTTTTTAATTTTGATATTTTAATATTTTTAAGACTGATTTCATTAATAGAAAGATTATACTTTAATGATTTCATTTGGTTGTATAATAATGTTTTTGATCCTATTAAAAGTATAGGTGACTTTATTTTTTTAATATTTTTATTTTTAAGGGATTTAAAAAATATTTCAAAAAAAATACTATAAGGCTCTCCAGCAACTACTATTATTGGTCTATTTCTCATTTATTTCAGAATTTAATTCAATTTTTTTAAAGTATATTATGGAATATTGATTGAGTTGTTTATTCATTTCATTATTAACTGCTTTTTTTAATTCATCATCAATTGAAGTTTTTTTTTCAACAAATCTCCTTTCTTTAATTAGTAAAATAAGTTTCCCAGTCTGGGCATCAATTATATCGCTTACTTCATTATTATTTAAGTTTTGTATTTTTTCTAAAATTTGATTTGATAATTGACTTTTTTTTATCCAACCAATTTCTCCTCCTGCACTTGCAGAATTCGATACACTGAATATTCTCGCAGTATTTTCAAAACCAATTTCCACTATACTTTTTTTTATTTTCTTTATTTCGTTCTCAAGTTCAATATCTGAATTTGCAGAAAATAAAATTTCATATAATTTAATTTCCTCCATTTTGCTATCTTGATTATCAATCTTGATTTTTAGTTCTTTTTTAATTTTTTCCTTATTTACGTTTAATTTATCATTATATTTATTATAAATTAATCTATTCCATAATAACTCTATCTCAATTTTATTTCTAATAAAATCATTTGTAAGTTTTAATTCTTTTAATAAATCGAAATATTCATTTTCATTTTTAAGTCCTAATTTAATAATAAATTGTTTTATGTTTTGATTAACAATTTCTTCGTTCATCCCTAATTTAAAATTTTTTGAAACTTCGATTTTCTTTATTTTTTCACGAATAACAGACTTAGTTGCATAAATAACAAGCGCCTTATCTTCCATCTCTCTGATTTTTTTATTAAATAATTTTAAATATATAATTTCATTTTTAATTTCCAAATTTGTTATTGGGTCATTATCAATAGTATAAACTATAGAAATTTCTTCCGACAACGATGTTTTAGAAAAACATAAAAAAAAAAATATTAATACTATTAAATTAGTATTTCTCATTACTCACTAATATTAGTTGTGCTTAATTTGGTAAAAGGTACAATTGTTAATGTTAAAAGTAACTCTTCCTCAGGTGAAATATCGGTGTCATTGTAAAATGTTTTGTTATATTCTATTGCAGCTTTTAGACAATCATTTTCATATTGATAAATTAAATTATAGAACTCGGTGATATCTAATTCTCGGTTCCTTCTTGTAGCAAAACTGACGCTATTATTTTCATCAAATGAATATTTGGTTTGATTTTTTAAATAGCTTCTACTCCCAACCTCTCCATCCTCTTCTAAATATTGAAAACTGGTTATAAGATTATTAACTGTCAAATTTGTTTCAATATAATTATAATTTGTTTTATCTAAATTATTATCAAGCATAAAATCATATTCAAAATTTAAATTATCAAACAAATTAAACTTAACTTTACCTATAATATCTGAATATTTGTTATTTAATGTACTACTTGTAGGTAAATCTGGATTTGCCTTATCTCTTATAACCTGATTCAAATCAAAAGATATTTTTTCTTCCCCAATTTTATTTTTTAATTGATAATTAAGTCCAGCAGTTAAAGACTGACCTCCTTCCACGCCGTTTATCATAGATAGTCTATTAAAAGAGTTAATACTGTTCGTTTCTAACCTTCTATCTTCGTTTGAAATATTCCTTGTATTATTTGGACTAAATCTTAATGAGAGATTGGGTTTTAAAAAACCGTCGTAAATTTGACCCTGTTTCTTTAATGGATAACTTAAAGAATACATGAGTTTTGTTAGCAACTTATTCTCGTTATTAGATTGATTGTTTGAGCCAGTTTTATTTCTTATGTTTGGATTTTTAAATAATAGATGAAAATCTCTAGTAACTCCATTTAAATTAAATTTTGTATCGGTAGAATATAATAAATCAGTGATTAAACTTTGTTCATATTTATTAGTTTCATACTGTCTTTGATATAGGCTTGTTTTTAAACTTAAAGAACTTGACATTTCAGGAGGAAATAAATCTTTTGTAAATTGGATATTTGGGTAAATAAATTCATATCTGTCACTTGAAACTTTTGTTAAATCCTCGTAACTTTCAAGCGTAATATCCAACGCAGATGTATCGTTATTACCTTCAAATGATAGAAATGAATGCATTAGGTTATCACTTTTAATTAGTTCAGATCTAGGTTTAAACTTTTTTAAATAAGTATCATTTGAAACTTGTTCTAAATTTATTTCTAAATTAGTATTTTCAAAATATTTATTTTCATATTTAATTATCGAATTAGAAAAAAAATGAGATTTAGAAGCTTCTTCATTATTATTAAAACTAGATGTAAAAAAAGCAAAATCCATAATATGATTTAGATTTTTTTCTACTTGTCTATATTCATTTTGAAGTAGTAAATTACTGTTTGCAAAAAAACGCGGTTTAAAAGTTAAATCTTTATTGACATCTATGACTTTGAAGTATGGAGTCAATAAAGACGTACCTGTATTACCTGAGTCACTAATAGCAGGAACTAAAAAACCAGATTGTCTTTTTACTGTAGGGTCTGGGTGAAAAAACTTTGGAAAATATATTACTGGTTTATCATAAATACTTAACCAAGCATCTTTATAATTTATAATTTTTTTATTTTTATCATGAACCACTTCTCCAGCACTTATTTTCCATGGAGGACATTTTTCCCGTCTTTTACAAGTTGTAAATACCCCTTTTGAAATTTTTGATATATTTTCGTTTGAACTTATAGTATTTCCATATAATCTTGGCTCATTTTCAGAATTTCCAAATGTATTTTTGTTAAAATCAATTTTAACATCTTTTCCAAAATATTCATTATTGTTCAAGGCACCAAAAAAATTATTTAATTTTGATATATTTCCTTGATTATCGATAATTTCAACCTTTTTTGCTTTTATTAGTTTTTCATTAATAAAGTATACAAATTCAGTTGATTTAAATTTGTTAGAATATTTATCATCTATAATCGTTTTTTCTAATGAACTTACTGTTCCTTTAATTCTAGATAAATTAACATCTTTAGAATTAATTAAATATTCATTTTCAATCCTAACTTCTGTTTTACCGTAAGTTTTTATTTCTTCTCTATCTTTAAAGTATATAACTTTGTCCGCTTCTATTTCTATACCTTGGTTAGCTTCTTCAACTAAAATATTTCCTTTAAGCAATAATTCTAATTTTTTTTTATCATACTCAAACTCGTCTGCTGTTATCTTTAAATTATCTTCAGTTTCAATTTTAACTCCTTGCCTAGAGACCAGTAAATTTCCATCATTTAGTATTTGTATTTCTTCACCCTCAAAGTTAAATTCCTTCGAAATTAATTCTTTATGAAATACTAAAAAAGATAAAAATATAAAAATAGATAGTTTTATTATTCTTTTCATTTTATTTTTCATTTATACGTACCAATCCAAAAGAACAAATTAAAGAAATTATGATTAAGGGCAACCAAATTGACAATATTTCTGGTAATCGTTCATTTTGTCCAAGTAAACTTGAAAAATAATTTATGTAATAGACCAAAACTGAAAATAAGGTCCCTAAGACTATATGAAAAATTTTTGACTTATTCCTTTTTACATTCAACATCACTATAGACGCAAAAACTGTCATGATAGTAAGATAAATAGGGTAAGAAATTAGTTTCTGCATGTGAATATCAATATTAGTAACAGAGTAGCCTAAACTATTATAATCTCTCTTTAACTTATTTAATTCTAAAATATTAAGAGATGATAAATCAGAAAATAAATTATTGATTTTTTTTGCATCAAAATTACTTTCAAATTCATAATTTTTTATCTCTCTCATCCCCTGGTTCTCTTTTGCAAAACTTCCTTCTATAATAATCCACTTTTTGTTTTGAATATTTACTTTATTAGCAACAATATTACTCGAAATATTAAAATCTTTTGAAAATTGATTTATCGTAACATCATTTAAAAAATTTCCATCAATTTGGCTTGCATTAATGATATTAATATTTTCTCCAATTTCATCTTTAATCCATAACCCATTTTCAGTTACTATTGCTAAATACTTATTATCACCAGAGTATTTATTTTTCATCTCTAAGTAAATAAACTTTAAGTTTGAAGATAAATTATAAAATAAAGTAATTAATAGAATTGATATAATAAAAGAACTTATAGATAAAATTAAAATTAATTTTCTGTTACTTAAACTTATTTTTTTAAATATATCTAATTCTTCTTTATCTATTAGCTTAATAAAAAGAAATTGTGTGGAAATAAAAAAAATAAATGGAAACGTTTCATAGACTATTGATGGAGTTGTTAAAATAGTAAGAAAAAAAGGGTAAAATGGATTTATTTCGATATCTTTAAAAAAAGAAACCTCCTCAAAAATATTAAGTATGATTATTAGAGAGAAAAAAATTAAAAATACACTTAGCAATATTTTCCAAAAAGATTTTATAAGATATATTTGATAAACTTTAATCATAAGTATCTTTCAAAGTTACAGTTAAAAAAATATATCCCATCATAAGAAGTAATATTGGTATAATTGAAATAATAACTGAAGATGTTAAATTATTTATATACCTAGAGGAAATCTCAGAAAAAACAATTATCAAAAAAACTAAAAAAAATAAAAAATATTGTATTTTATTGTATCTAAAATTATCTTTATTGAAGATAATTAAAAGAGCTGAAAATAATACAATTGCAGGAATAAATAATGGTTTTATGCTTCTTTTAAATGCCTCTTCTATTAAGTCGCTATATTGATCATCGTTACATCTTATAAAATATTCTTCAGGATAATTAAAATTTTTGTTAAACTGAAGTTTATATAAACATAAAAAAATACTATAAGTGTTAACCTCTTGTATTTTGGGATATACTGTTGTCTTAGTTTTATACTTTGATAAATCAAACTCAGTTTTTTTAAAAGAAAAATTTGTTATATTTTCTTTATCTATATCAATAAAATTTCCATTAAAGAGCATCAAATAATTTTTATTCCCATCAAATATAATTTGACCTTCTTTTGCGTAAATTATTTGAGATCTATCATCGCTTAAGTTATCTTTTAAATAAATATTTTTTAAACTACCATCTCTTGTTTTTGTATCTACGAAAATAGTAAGCGATTCTACAGCATCAATAAATTTTTTTTCTTTTATTAAGCTAGGAAAAAAATCTATTTTTGAATTCCTAATAAAGTCTCTAGCTTGATCAAGCGATTTAGGAACTATAATATTATTTAGCAACAGTTGAAATAGAAAAAAAAATACTGAAAAAGCAACCAAAACATTAATAAATTTAATTTTTTTAATCCCAATACTCCAAAAAATTACTAATTCGTTTTTTACCTCGTATTTATTTATAATATAGAAAATTGTAATAAAAATACAAAAAGGCATCACCCTAGTGTAAATTTTTGGTAAATTTAGAATTGTAATACCAAAATATGTTGCAAAACCATGTCCATCTTCGGAAATGTAATCCAAAAAGCTAACCGCTTGCACTACGAGTATTATTAAAGAAAGACTGATAGATGTTAAAAGAAAAAACTTCGTTACATCTTTTATCAATTTTTTAAATATTATTTTTTTCATTGAAATTTAATCAATTAATATTTATATATCCTCTACTTAAGTTTATAGAATAAATACAACCTATAGTACATATTATTTGAAAAAATGTCATTAAAAATAACTTATAAAAAAGGTGTTAACGAAAAAAATATAAAAAATTTTGTTTTGTTTTCGAATGAAGATTTCAAGATAAATGGACTAAATAAATTATCTTTAGCAAAAAATTCAAATCAGGTTAACAAGACAATCAGTTCTCATAAATCAAAGAAGAAAGATTTTATTTCTTTCAATGTACATCCGGACCAGAAGGTGATCTTAATAAAAATTAAACAAAATAAAAACTCGACGGAAAATGAAAAAAAAGGGGCGAGCTTTTATAATTTTGTTAAATCAAACTCACTTTCAGATTTAAACTTTTTAGAAAAAAATATCAATGAAACACAAAATAAGAATATAGGTTTCATAGAGGAATTTTTGCATGGAATGCAAATAAAAGCTTATGAATTTAATAAATATAAAACAAAAAAAGAAACAAATGACATAAATATTAACTTAATATTCAAAACAAAAATTCCAACAAAAAATAAAAATAATAGATTTAATTCTTTACTTGAAGGCACAAACTTTACTAAAGATCTTGTTTCAGAACCAGGCAATATTCTTCATCCAGATGAATACGCGAAAAGAATACTTAAATTAAAAAAAATTGGTCTTAAAATAAAAATTTATAATGACAAAGAATTAAAAAAACTAGGTATGGGAGCTCTCCTTGGAGTTGGGCAAGGTAGTATACGTGGATCTTATTTAGTTACTATGGAATGGAATGGAGGCAAATCAAAAAGCAAACCTTTAGCTTTTGTAGGTAAGGGTGTTTGTTTTGATACTGGAGGCTATTCTCTTAAGCCAGCGAGATTTATGGAAGATATGACGTACGATATGGCAGGTTCAGCTGCAGTTGTTGGTTTATTGAAAACTTTGGCATTAAGAAAAGCAAAAGTAAATGCAGTAGGAGTAGTAGGTCTTGTTGAAAATATGGTAAGTGGAAATGCTCAAAGACCGGGTGATATTGTAAAATCCTATAGTGGAAAAACAATCGAAGTATTAAATACAGATGCTGAAGGTAGGTTAGTTTTAGCAGACGCTTTAACGTATACTGAAAAAAAATTCAAACCTAAATTCATTGTAGATTTAGCAACTTTAACAGGAGCAATCATTGTGTCTCTGGGTTCTGAGTATGCTGGACTTTTTTCTAATGATGATAAGCTATCAAAACAATTAATTGATGCAGGTAATAAAGTTGATGAAAAGTTATGGAGAATGCCTCTTCACAAAAACTTTGATAAATTAATGAATTCTAAAAATGCAGACATGCAAAATATAAACTATGTTGGAGGAGCTGGTTCAACAACTGCCGCTCAATTTTTACAGAGATTTATTTTAAATAAAACTCCATGGGCGCATCTTGATATCGCAGGTATGGCTTTTTCAAAATATGGTGGAGCTTTAAATTCTGGTGGTGCAACAGGATACGGAGTGAGATTATTAAATAAACTTGTTGAGGATTATTATGAGTAATATTGAACAAACATTATCAATAATAAAACCTGATGCAGTTGAAAGGAATTTAGATATTGAGATCAAAAGTATATTCCAAAATCAAGGTTTTAAAATTGTTAAAGAAAAAAAATTAAAATTAGAAAAATCAGAGGCAGAACAATTCTATAAAGTACATGAAACAAAACCATTTTATAACGATTTATGCGAATATTTATCATCTGGAACAATAGTAGTGATGATATTAGAAAAAGAAAATGCAATTAAATCTAATAGAAATTTAATGGGTGCGACTGATCCTCATAAAGCAGAAGAGGGAACGATTAGAAAATTATATGGAAAATCTATAGATAAAAATTCCGTTCATGGATCAGATAGTCCTGAAAATGCAAAGATAGAGATAGATTTTTTTTTTAAAAACTAAGAATACATTTTAATAATAGCTTTGGGATAAATTTTGTGTTCCTCTAAAAGCACTCTTTTAGCCAAGCTTTTAACGTTATCATTTTTTAGAACTTTTATTTTTTTTTGTAAAATTATTTTACCTGAATCGAGCTTAGAATTTACATGATGCACTGTACATCCAGTATAAATTTCTTTATTTTCCAAAACTCTACGATGTGTATCAAGCCCTTTGTATTCTGGTAATAAGGATGGATGGATGTTTATAATTTTTCCTTTAAATCTTTTGATAAAATTTTTGGATAATATTTTCATAAAACCTGCCAGACAAATAAGTTTAATTTTTCTTCTATTTAAACGTTTAATAAGTTCATTTTCTAAAATATTATTTTTTTTACTAATCTGATAATAGGTATTTATTTTTTTTATTTTTGCACGTTTTAAACCACTAGCATTTTTATCATTAGAAAATACTAATTCTATTTTTATAGGAGATTTTTCTTTTTGTGAGAAATTAATGAGACTTTGCAAATTAGTTCCTCTTCCAGATATAAAAACTGCAGTACTTATTTTTTTACCAGAAAACTTTTTCATTTAATCTCACTTTTTTGGTGCCAGACAAAATTTTTCCTATAACATATGGTTTGAATTTTTTTTTAAAAATTTTTTGTATTTTAAAAACATTTTTTTTTTCAGCAATTAAACAAAACCCCACACCACAATTAAATGTTTTCAACATCTCATCATCACTCACATTTTGCTTTTTGATCCATTTAAAAATTTTATTTGGTTTTATTTTTGATAAATTTATATCAGCCATTAAACCCTTTGGTATTACTCTTTTCAAATTATCCTCTAAACCACCTCCAGTAATATTTGCACAAGATTTAATGAGATCTCTTTTAAAAAGTTTTAATACTTCTCTAACATATATTTTTGTCGGTTTAATAAGTTCATTTTTTAAAAAAATATTTTTTTTCAAGTTAATTTTTTTTTTCTTTAAAATATATCTTATAAGCGAGTAACCATTTGAATGTACACCAGTAGACGGTACTGCTAAAATTAAATCATTATTTTTAATTTTATTTTTTGTAATAATTTTTTTTTTATCAACAACACCTACAGCGAAACCCGCAATATCAAATTTATTTTTAGAATATGTCCCAGGCATTTCCGCAGTTTCTCCACCAGCCAATACACAGTCTGAAATTTCACATCCTTTATTAACACCTTTAATTAATGCTTTTAATTTCTTTAAATTAATTTTATTAATTGAAATATAATCTAAAAAAATTAGTGGCTTAGCACCCTGAACTATCAAATCATTTACGCACATAGCGACTAAGTCAATTCCAATTGTATTAAATTTATTAAGCAGGTTTGCTATTTCAACTTTCGTCCCGACACCATCAGTGCTTGCAACTATTTTCGGATTTTTGAAATTTTTAGGAATATTTGAAATGGAACCGAATCCTCCAATATTTTTATTTTTTTGTTTTTTTTTTCCTGTATTTTTTGAGATAAAATTAACAAATTTATCAGCTTCAGATATATTTACGCCACTTTTTTGATATGTAAATTTGCTATTTTTCATTAGAATAAATTATGTTTTTAAATACAAATTTTTTTTCTTCGAAAAAATCTTATATAATTTTTTTTCTTATACTTCTATTTATAATTTCTGCCACATCTAAATCGTATTCATCAATTTTTAAAGTTAGTGACATTAACGTAACAGAGCCGTTCAATTCAAATTTTAAAAAAAAAAAGGTAATTGATAAAGCTATAATATTGGCATTTAAAAAGCTTCTAAGTATGACAATTTCAACCAGTGAAATGTATAAAATGACCAGTTTCAGTGTTGAGGAAATCAAAAATCTAATTGATTCATTTAATATAAAAGATGAAAAATTTGTTAATAATACTTACAATGCAACCTTTGAGATAAATTTTAACAAACAAAATACTTTCCTATTTATTGAAAAAAAAAATATATACCCATCAATTCCAGTTTCAAAAAGCATTATAATATTACCAATTTTAATTGATACATCTTCAAAAATTGTAAATATATTTAATCAGAACCCTTTTTATAGTAAATGGAATTCTGAAGTTAAAGATTACCATTTAATAGAGTATATTTTGCCCTCAGAAGATATCGACATTGTTAAAATTTTGAATGATAATTATAAAAATTTAGAAGATTACGATTTTAGTAAAATAACTAAAAATTATAATATCAATGAATATATTATTTGTTTGATTTATAAAGAAAATCAAGATTTTAAAGTTTTTTCAAAAATTAATTTAAATAATAAATTAAAAATAAAAAGTAAGTTATTTTTGAAAAAAAATATAAATTTAAATGGTGATTTAGAGACCCTCATCGATGGTATAAAGCTTATATATGAAGATGAATGGAAGAAAATAAATAAAATAAATAGATCAGTTAAATTGGCAATCAACCTATCTTTGAGCTCTACAGATTTTAAAAAAAATGAGGAATTCGAAAAATTTCTTTTATCGACAGATTTAGTTTCAACATATTTAATAAAAAATTTTAACAATAATAATGTGAATTATAAAATCATCTTTAATGGATCTCCTTCACAATTTTTGAATATTGCAAAAAAACGAAATTTTTTAATTGATACTGAACAACAAATCTGGAAAGTAAAATAAAATGTCGGGTAGGGATCAACAATTAATTAATTTTCAATTTGATAAAAATTATAAATTCGACGATTTTTTTATTTCAAAAAGTAATTTCTTTACTTTCTCTTTATTAAATAGTTGGCCCAAGTGGGAAAAAAATATCGTTAATATTCATGGTGAAAAATATAGTGGTAAGTCGCATCTTTCTGAAATATTTATCAAAAAAAATAAAGGTATAATTTTTGAAGCTGAAAAATTTAAATTTAATTCTGAAAGAAATTTAAGATATTATGAAAATATAATTTTAGATAATTTAAATGAGGAAATTGACGAAAAATCGATATTTTCATTGATAAATTTTGTTGATCAAAATTCAAAGTATTTAATAATCAATTCATTAATTCCCTTAAGTAAAATGAAATTTAAACTCAAGGATTTAAAATCTAGAGCTAAAAATTGTTTGGATGCAAAAATTGAAAAACCTGATGATGAATTGATAAAAGTTTTAATATCAAAGTATTTATCGGATAAACAAATAAAAATTAATAATAAATTAGTTGAATTTGCAGTAAAAAGAATAACAAGGTCTTATGGCAAAATATTTGAATTTATATATAAGATTGATGAAATAAGTTTAAAAAAAAAAAAATCTATTGATCAAAAAACTATTAAAGAAGCATTAGGAATATAATTTGACAAAATATAGAACTCATAATTGCGCAGAATTGACAAGTAAGAATAATGGAGAAATAGTTGATTTATCTGGCTGGCTTCATAAAAAAAGAGACCACGGCAACTTACTCTTTTTAGATTTAAGAGACAATTATGGAACTACGCAATGTATTATTGAAAAGGACCAACCCTTTTTTAAGGAATTAGAAAAAATGCAACTGGAAAGCGTTCTAAAAATAAATGGCCTTGTGAGTCAAAGATCCAAAGAAACTATTAATAGAGAACTTAAAACTGGAGAAATAGAAGTTATTATAAAATCTTACGAAGTCCTAGGCACATGTAAAGAACTTCCAATTCCTGTATTTTCGGATCAAGAATATTCTGAGGAGATAAGACTTAAATATAGATTTTTAGATCTCAGAAGAAAAAAAATTCATTCCAATATTTTACTTAGATCAAAAGTAATTTCATTTATCAGAGATGAAATGAATAAATTAGGTTTTTTAGAATTTCAAACCCCTATTTTAACCTCATCTAGTCCAGAAGGTGCAAGAGATTTTATTGTTCCTAGCAGGTTAAACCCAGGAAAATTTTATGCTTTACCTCAAGCACCGCAACAATTTAAACAATTAATTATGGTTTCAGGTTTTGATAAATATTTTCAAATAGCACCATGTTTTAGAGATGAGGACGCAAGAGCTGACAGAAGCCCTGGAGAATTTTACCAATTAGACCTAGAGATGTCCTTTGTTGAGCAAGAAGATGTTTTTGAAGTAGTCGAGAAGCTTTTAAATAAGGTATTCAAAAAATTTACAGATAAAAAATTTTTATATGAAAAATTTCCTAGAATTTCCTTTAAAAATGCTATGCTTAAATATGCAACAGATAAGCCAGATTTAAGAAACCCTTTAGAAATTCACGACTTAACTTCAGTTTTTAAAAGAGATGATGTTAAATTTGAAATATTTAAAAGGCTTGTAAAATCTGGTTCAATAGTAAGAGCTATAGTTACAAAAAATACAAGTGACAAACCAAGAAGTTTTTTTGATAATTTTGATAAATGGGCAAAATCAGAAGGAGCATCTGGACTTGCATATTTTTCTTTTGAAAAAAACAAAAATATTGAGGCGAAAGGACCTGTAGGTAAACTTTTTTCTCCAGAGTCATTAAATGAAATAATGAAAATTACAGGAGCCAATATAGGTGACAGTATTTTTTTTTCATGCGATAAGGAAACAAATGTTTTGCAACTTATGGCTCCAGCAAGAGACAAAATTGGCGAGGAACTTAATCTAATCGACAAAAATGTATTTGCTTTCTGTTGGATAGTCGACTACCCAATGTATGAGACCGATAAAAATACAGGAAAAATAAAGTTTAGTCACAATCCGTTCTCGATGCCGCAGGGCAATGAAAAGGATATAGATTTTAAAAACCCTTTAAATATTAAGGCTTATCAATATGATATTGTTTGTAATGGTATTGAACTTTCTTCCGGAGCTATAAGAAACCATAAGCCAGAATTAATGTATAAATTATTTGAAATTGCGGGTTATAAAAAAAGCGAGGTTGACGAGAAATTTAAAGGTATGATAAATGCTTTAAGTTTTGGAGCACCTCCTCACGGAGGTATAGCCCCAGGTATTGATAGAATAGTTATGTTATTAGCTGGGGAGAAAAACATTAGGGAAGTAACTTTATTTCCTATGAACCAAAATGCGCAAGATTTAATGATGAATGCGCCTTCTGAAATTCATGATAAACAGCTTAAAGAACTTAATATATTAATAAAAAAAAAGTAGATTATTTTTTCCCTTTAAGATTTATTCGAATATCAGATAAATCGACAAGTTTTTTTTTATAATTATTTCTAACAAATCCCTTACTAGTGATATCTTTTACAATTTTCAGAAACTGGCTTTGTTCTTCTCCTACCTCTAGTTCGCTATCTTTAATTTTTTCTACATTTGATCCAATTGATGGGGTGTGTGCTAAATCTTCTCTATTTAAATATGAAATTGCCAATTCTCTGAATATATAATCAAGAATTGATGATGCACTTAATATCCTATCATTTCCAAATACTTTTCCAGATGGTTCAAACTTAGTATCGACATAGGCATTTACAAACTCATCAAGAGGAACCCCGTATTGAAGCCCTAAAGATATAGCTATTGCAAAATTATTCATCAAAGCTTTTACTAATTCGCCTTCTTTACTTGTGTCTATAAATATTTCACCAATTTTCCCATCTTCATATTCTCCAGTATGGAGATAAACCTTATGGTCTCCTATAGTAGCTTTTTGAATATATCCTTTTCTTCTATCCGGCATCCCAAACCTTCTATTAACTCCTTCTTGAATATTTTTAACAAAATTTTTTTTATCATCATTTAAAGTGTTTTGATTTCTTGTTTTATCCTCACTTAAATTAATTTGATTAATCTCTTTTTGGTTTTTGTCTGTACTTCCTTTTTTATCTAAACTTTTGGTTTTTCTATTGTCTAATTTAATATCTATTATTTCAAATTTTCCATCATCTCTTTTCTCAAGATTTGATAGTTCCTTTTCATTTACATTATCGATATAGTGTGTAACTTTGAAGCTACAATTATAATAAGTTTCTACTAAATATTTTGCCATAATTTTAATTTATAATTGAGTCGTTGGTCAAATATATATATACAAAATTAAAATTTAGTCTAATCTAAATTTTACAATTTAAAATTGAAAAAAAATTATTTTTAAATGTTGACAATTTTTAAACAAATATTTGTTTGGTGGAATCAACAAACATTAGGCACTCGTTTATACACTTTTTTTTATGGAAAAATAGTCGGAACAGACCAATTAGGTAATAAATATTATGAAAATAAAAAAAAAAATAAAAGATGGGTAATCTATGGGGGTGAAATCGATGCATCAAAAATTTCAAATGAATGGTATTCTTGGATGCATTTTACAAAAAACAAATTAGAATTAAATAAAAATATTAAAAAGTACAATTGGCAAAAACCTCACTCTCCAAATAAAACAGGAACAGCAGAATCATATCATCCAAATAAAAATAATGACGAAATCAAAAAAAAATATTCAACTTGGAAAAGTTAAATTATTAGTATTTTTTTTTCTATTTATATTTTCTAATAAATTATTTTCAAATGAATCTAATTATGAGGGTAATTTTATAGAATTAAAAGTTTTAGATAAAGTAAGTTCAAAAAACTACAAAATTAACATAAAAATCGGAGAAGAGAAAATTTTCAAAAATATCTCTATTAAACCATTAAAATGTAAAAATTCAAAATTCGATGATAATCCAGAGGTAATAGCTTATTTACAAGTTAAAGATTTAAAAAATATTGGAAATGATGAAGTTTTTGTTTTTAATGGGTGGACTTTTTCATCTAGTCCATCAATAAACACATTTGATCATCCAGTTTACGATTTATGGCTTATAAGTTGTGTTAGTTAAATTACTTTATCTTTATCGAGCCATGTAACATTAAAATCTGACTCTAAAAATTTTTGATGCATTAATACTTTTTTATGTAAATCTATAGTAGTAGTAATACCCTCAATTATAAACTCATCTAAAGATCTATTCATTCTTTGAATTGCTTCTTGTCTATTTCTTCCATGACATATGAGTTTACATATCATGCTATCGTAAAACGGAGTTACCTTATATCCTTGATAAATAGCACCATCCACTCTGGTCCTAAATCCAGATGGCTGATGACACATAGTTATTACACCTGGAGAGGGTTGAAAATTTTTACTCGCATCTTCTGCATTTATTCTACATTCTATAGCATGTCCTCTTGGAGAAATATCTTTTTGTTCTAATGCTGTATTACCTGTGTAAGCTATCCAAATTTGTTCCTTAATGATATCTATCCCTGTAACCATTTCTGTAACAGGATGTTCTACTTGTACTCTTGTATTCATTTCTAAAAAATAAAATTTTCCATTTTCATAAATAAATTCAACAGTACCCGCTCCTTCATAACCAATTTTTGATACCATTTTCACAGTCTTTTGAAATAAATCATTTCTTAAATCATCAGTAAGGACTGGACTTGGTGTCTCTTCAATTAATTTTTGATGCCTTCTTTGAACAGAACAATCTCTTTCATGTAAATGAACTGTATGATTTTTTCCTGATAAAACTTGCACCTCGATATGTCTTGGATCTTGAAAAAATTTTTCAATATAAACCTCATCATTCGCAAAAAATTTTTTTGCTTCTGATTTTGCAGCAGAAAATAATTCCTCAAATTTACTTTCGTCATTTACAATTTTCATTCCTTTTCCACCTCCGCCACCAGCAGCTTTAATAAGCACTGGGAATCCAATTTTTTTACAAATTGCTTTAGCTTCCTCTATATTTGAAACACCTCCATCTGAGCCCTCAATTACAGGTAAACCATTTTCTTTTGCAATTTTTTTTGCTTCAATTTTATCTCCCATCATTTTTATTAATTTTGATGATGGTCCAATAAATTTTATATTGTTTTCTTCTAGTATTTTTGCAAAGTTAAAATTTTCAGATAAAAATCCATAACCAGGATGTACGGCTTCTGCATTTGTCAATTCTATAGCTGACATAATTGCGGGTATATTTAAATAACTATTAGATGGTTGATGCGGACCAACACATACGCTTTCATCTGCTAACTTCACATGCATACTTTCTCTATCCACGTCTGAATGAATAGCTACAGTTGAAATTCCCCATTCTTTACAAGCCCTGATAACTCTTACAGCAATCTCTCCTCTATTAGCGATCAGAATTTTTTTAAACATTACTCTACAAGAATTAATACTTGATCATATTCAACAGGCTGACCATCCTCAACTGATATTTTTTTAACAGTTCCACTGAGTGTTGACGGAACATGGTTCATTGTTTTCATAGCCTCAACAATCATTACCGTATCACCTTTTTTAATTTTTTTTCCAACTTCAACAAATGGTTTTGCTCCTGGTTCTGGAGCAAGATAGGCAGTTCCGATAATTGGACTTTTTATTGGTTTATATTTTTCAAGCTCCTGATTTTCATTATTTTGTTTATTCTCAGAGAGTTCAAAAGTTTCGACATTTTTACCTAAAGATGATTTTAATTCCTCTAATGTTTCGATTAATTTTTTTATTATTTTTTTATCAATTTCCATTTTCAATTAATTCATGCATTGCATTTATGGCTAAAATATAACCACTTACACCTAGGCCACATATTATACCGTTTACAACTCCACTAATAAGAGATTTTTGTCTAAATTCTTCCCTTTTATAAATGTTAGATATATGTAATTCGATTTTAGGTTTTTTAATTATTTCTAGGGCATCTCTTATAGCAACTGAGGAATGAGTAAAACCTGCAGCATTAATTATAATGCCATCATACTTATTCCTTACTTCTTGTATCATTGTAACTATTTCTCCCTCAATATTTGATTGACTAAACTCTATTTCAATGTCTAGTTGTTTTGATTTTTGGATACATTTATTTTTTATTTCTTCTAGTGTAAAATTTCCGTAATGTGACTTTTCTCTTTCCCCTAATAGATTAAGATTTGGTCCATTGATTATTATTATTCTATGTGGCATTAATTATTTATATAATATGAAAAAAATAAACAAAGTAAAAATAAAATTAAATGGTAAAAATTACTTAATTAAACCCAAAATGACTCTAAAGGATGTAATAGACTTACATAAAATACCTATTCAAAAAATTGCAATTGAACACAATAAAAAGATAGTTGATAAAAGAAATCTAAGGAAAATTAAGATGAAAAATATGGACCAAATTGAAATTGTTCATTTTATTGGTGGAGGATAAAGTGAGGGAAAAAGATCATCTAAAAATTTCTAATAAAAAATACAATTCTAGACTTATAGTAGGAACTGGAAAATACAAAAATTTTGAAGAGTGTGCAAGATCTGTAAAAATGTCTGGTGCTGAAATTGTAACTGTTGCGGTTAGAAGAGTAAATATTGAGAATAAAAGAAAACCAGTATTAATGGATTATATTAATCCAAAAAAAATAACTTATTTACCAAACACAGCTGGATGTTTTACATCTGATGAAGCTCTCAGAACTTTAAGACTTGCTAGAGAAATAGGTGGATGGAAATTGGTAAAACTCGAGGTTTTAGGTGACAAAAAAACTTTATTTCCTGATATGATTGAAACACTAAAATCTACAGAAATTCTGAGTAAAGAAGGATTTGAAGTAATGGTGTATTGCAGCGATGATCCCCTCATGGCTAAACGACTTGAGAATGTTGGAGCTGTTGCAATCATGCCTTTAGCAGCGCCAATTGGATCTGGCTTAGGAATTCTTAATGAAGTAAATATAAAGATTATTAGATCAAAAACTAAGCTACCATTAATCATTGATGCAGGTTTGGGACAATCTTCGGATGCAGCTTTGGCCATGGAACTAGGAAGTGATGGTGTTTTGATAAACTCAGCAATTGCAAATTCTAAAAATCCCGTAAAAATGGCTTATGCAATGAAAAACGCTGTTGTAGCTGGTCGTCATTCATATTTAGCTGGAAGAATGAAAAAAAAAATTTTTGGCAAAAGATCTACAATTAATAAGGGTATTATTTAGTTTTTTTCTTTAGAAATTTTTTTTTATAATAGTTTTTTTTTTTAAATTTAGTCTTTTTAAAGTTTTTGCTTTTTTTATTTATTAATATTTCATCATCAATTCTATCAGTTTTAATTTTTTCTAATTTAGTTGATTTCTCTAAAACATTTATTACTTTTTTACTTTTATTTCTCAGCTCAATTTTATGGTCAGAAACCAACATAGAATTATCTATACCTAAATTAATTTTTATTTTATTCTTTTTTTCAATGAATTTTAAATTTTCTGATAGATTTTCAATAATAAAATTATAAATTTGTTCGCAAACTTTTAAATCTACTAATTTTGCTTTATTTTCTATTGCATTTATTTCCATCATCTTGATAATTTTAAGAGCATGTGTTTCGTTTGTTAACGAAATTTGCCATTTCACCGAGCTTTCTCTCAATCTTTGTCGAGACATTTCTAATAAACCAAAATTACTAATTCTTCCAATCTGAATTCTTGCACGATCATTCCTACATTTTTCTTTAAGTTTTCTCTCAATTACTCTCCTATTGCCGAAACTCATCATATCTATAAAGTCTATTATTATTAATCCAGATAAATCTCTTATTTTAATTTGACGGGCTATTTCTTCTGCAGCTTCAAGATTTGTATCGAGAGCAGTACTTTCAACATTTTTTTGTTTTATCGATTTTCCTGAATTTACATCTATAGAAACTAAAGCCTCTGTAGGATTAATTACTAAATAACCTCCTGAATTTAATGTAACTTGTGTTTCAAATATTTCATTTAACTTATTTTCAATTTTTTCTTTAACAAAAAGAGGAATTTTTTCTCTATATTTTTTAATTTTTTTAACATGACTTGGCATAATCATTTTCATGAAATTTTTTGCTTTTTGATATCCTTCATTACCTTCAATAATTATATTTTGAGTTTCTTCGTCATACATATCTCTTAACGTTCTTTTAATTATCTCACTTTCTTTATGTATTAAAGATGGAGCAATTGAATTCATTGCGGTTTCTTTAATCGACTCCCATATCTTGATAAGATTTTGTAAGTCTCGATCTATCTCATTTTTTGATTTGTTTGACCCAGCAGTTCTAACGATAATACCCATTTCCTTAGGAATAGTTATTTGATTAAGTATAGTTCTAATTTTTTTTCTATCAGCTGGATTAAAAATTTTTCTCGAGATACCACCACCCTTTGGAGTATTAGGCATTAATACAATATATTTTCCAGCAATTGAAATAAATGTACTTAAAGCAGCACCTTTCATACCCCTCTCATCTTTAAGAACCTGAACTAGAATTACTTGATTAGGTTTTATAACTTCCTGAATTTTATATCTTTTAGTTGGATATTTTTTTTCAAAAATTTTTTTTTCTTGATTTACATTTTGATCTAAGTTTTTTTCAACTGGATCATCAGCATCAACTTTGTTTTCAATAATATTTTTTTCTTCTTCTTTTTCACTTTCTTTAATTAAAGCCTCTCTCGCTTTCTCCTCTTCTATTTTTATTTTTTGAAGGTCGCTTTGTGGAATTTGATAATAATCAGATTGGATATCATTAAATGAGAGGAAACCATGTCTTTCTCTTCCAAAATCAATAAATGCAGCCTGCAATGACGGCTCTACTCTACTTACTTTACCAAGATAAATATTATTTTTTATGAGTATACTTTTTAAACTTTCGTACTCGTAATCTTCAATATTTCCATTTGATTTAAGTACGACTCTAGTTTCATTAGGATGCGATGCATCAATATATAAATTCTTTTCCATAGTTTTGAGATTATGTTTTTCATTAGTAATATTTCTTTAAAATCTGTTGCCTTAACATTAACAAATTTAATAAATAAATAAACATAAATGAATAGTTTATTTAAAAAAATTTTTGTTTTAGTTTCAGCAAGTTTATTAGGAATTGTTATAATCTTAATATCTATATTATGGGTTTTTTCAAACAAATTGCCTGATTACAAATTTTTGAAGAATTATAAAGCTCCAGTTTCTAGCAAAGTTTATTCAGGAGAGGGTGAATTAGTTAATGACTTCTCTTCAGAGAAAAGAATTTTTGTTCCGTATTCATCAATACCCGATAAGATTATCAATGCTTTTTTATCAGCTGAAGATAAAAATTTTTTTTCTCATCCAGGTGTAGATGCAAAGGGAGTATTAAGAGCAACTAAAAATAATATATCAAATCTACTTTCATCTAAAAGATTAGAAGGAGCCTCTACAATTACACAACAATTAGCAAAAAATTTTTTACTTTCAAATGAAGTAAGTATTAATAGAAAGATAAAAGAAGCAATATTAGCTTTTAGAATTGAAAGGGCTTTAAGTAAGGAACGTATTTTAGAACTTTATTTAAATGAAATATATTTAGGGAGCGGTTCCTATGGAATTGCTGCTGCAAGTTTAAGATATTTTGATAAACCAATAACAGATTTAAATTATCCAGAAGCATCATTGCTAGCAGCTTTACCAAAAGCACCAAGTAGATATAATCCTTTCAAAAATAAAGAACTTGCTCAATTTAGAAGAAACCTTGTTTTAAAAAACTTATTTGAAAATAATTTTATTAATAAAGTACAATATAATTCATTTATAAAAGATCCAATTAAACTTAAAAAGAGAAAAAAAATTTCTTTAGAAGATGCTAGATATTATGTTGAAGATATAAGAAAAGATGTAGTTAAAAAATTTGGTTTTGAAAAAGTTTACAAAAAGGGTTTAAATATTAAAACGCCACTAAATTTAGATATTCAATCAGCCTCAACCTCGGCTCTTAGACAAGGTTTAATAGATTATGATAGACGTAAGGGTTGGCGAGGTTCTCTTATGAATAAAAGATATACTAAAAACTGGAGCAAAGGACTTGAAAATTTTAAACTAGAAAAATCAATTAATTGGAAATTAGCAATTGTAAAAAAATCTAACGACTTAAGAATTGAGATAGAAACGGAAGATAATGAAAACGGTTTGATTAGACAACAAGATATAACCTGGACTAAAAAAAGTAATAATAACTTGATTTCTGGTGATGTGGTTTATGTTAAAAAAATTAAAAAAAATTTTTTTGAGTTAAAACAATTCCCTGAAGTAAATGGATCTATAGTTGTAATGGATCCTTATACCGGAAGGGTATTGGCTATGAGTGGAGGTTTTAGTTTTTTAAAAAGCGAATTCAATAGGGCTTCACAAGCTTTAAGACAACCAGGATCAGCATTTAAACCCTTCATTTATGCATTAGCTTTAGAAAATAATTATAATCCATCATCATTGGTGTTAGACGCTCCTCTAGTTTTAGAGCAAGGATATGATTTAAAGTTATGGAAACCTGAAAATTATGGTAAAAAATTTTACGGTTTATCTACAATTAGAACAGGCCTTGAAAAATCAAGAAATCTTATGACTGTAAGGGTAGCACAAGATCTAGGCTTAAAAAAAATTATAGATTTTTCAAAAAAACTAGGTATTTACGATAATCCCAACGAACTTCTATCTATATCTTTAGGCTCTGCTGAAACAACGTTATTGAAGCTAACATCAGCTTATTCTTCATTTATAAATGGTGGAAAATTAGTAAGACCAATACTGATTGATAGAATACAGGACAGTGAAGGAAAAACTATTTTAAATAATGAGAATAGAAAATGTGACCAATGTAATCAAATTTCATACTTGAGCGATAAATATCCAAACATCATTGATGATTTTGAGCAAATCTTTTCACCTGAAACAGCTTATCAAATAACATCTATGCTCGAAGGCGTGGTGCAAAGAGGTACTGGCAAAGGTTTAAAAGATCTTAATTTAGATATTGCTGGTAAAACTGGCACAACAAATAAAAATACTGACACTTGGTTTATTGGATATACATCTAAATTAATCATCGGGGTATACGTAGGTTTTGATAATCCAAAATCACTTGGAAAAAAAGAAACAGGTGCACGAACAGCTATGCCTATATTTAAGGAATTCATAAAAAAAACAGTAAAAAAAGAAGATGCAAGACCTTTTAAAGTGGCTGAAAATGTAACCTTAATGGTCATTGATCCCAAAACAGGAAAAAAAGCTTCTTTTGGCTCAAAAAAAACAATAATCGAGGTTTTCAAAAAAAAAGATTTAGATAAAACTAACAAAAATATGATATTAAATAATAAATTGAATAATGATAATCTTCTAAGATTTTATTAATGGATAATGATTTTATAAAATATAAAAGCGAAATTGAAAAAATAAATCAAAGAATACAGGAGTTTCTTTGAAAAAAATAATATTCGTTCAATAGTAGCAGAAAACAATAAAAAAATCTTAGATCCAAATTTTTGGAAAAACAAAAATTTAGCTCAAAAAATTATTAAAGAAAAAAACTTTCATGAGGATTTATTGAAGTCTTATGAAAGCGCAAGAAAAGAAATTAAGGATCTAAGTGATTTATACAATCTTGCAATTGAAGAAGGTAATCAAAATATTATTCAAGAGCTCAATAAAAATTGTAGAGAATTAATAAGTACATCAAAAAAAAACGAAATTAAATGCTTTCTATCAAACGATAGCGATATTTTAGATTGTTACATTGAGATCCATGCTGGAGCAGGAGGAACCGAAAGTCAAGATTGGGCTGAAATGTTAAAAAGAATGTACTTAAAGTGGGCACAAAATAAAAAATATAAATCAGTAATAATTAGTGAACATAAAGGAGAGGAAGCAGGAATTAAATCAACAACTTTTCAAATTCATGGTGAATATTTATATGGATGGTTAAAATCGGAATCTGGAATTCATAGATTAGTAAGAGTTTCACCTTTCGATTCTGGAGCAAGAAGGCATACAAGTTTTGCAAGTGTATGGGTATATCCAATGATAGACGACAGTATAGAAATTGAAATAAAAGAAAAAGATTTAAGAATTGATACTTATAGATCTAGTGGCGCTGGTGGACAGCATGTTAATACAACTGACAGTGCAGTGAGAATAACCCATTTGCCAACAAAAATTGTTGTTCAATGTCAAAATGAGCGATCTCAGCATAAAAATAAAGAAACTTGTATGAAGATGCTTAAGGCAAGATTGTATGACTTTGAACTGAAAAAAAAAGAAAAAGAGGCAGAAAATTTAGAAAGCGAAAAAACTGATATTGGATGGGGACACCAAATTAGGTCTTATGTGCTACACCCTTACAGACTTGTCAAAGATAATAGAACTAATTTTGAAAGTTCAGATCCAGACAAAGTATTAGAGGGTGATTTAGACTCTTTTTTGGAAAGCTCATTATACAATTAAATGATTAAAAAAACCTTTTACACAATTCTAATTATGCTTTTAGGATCAATTGCCTATCTTAATTATTTTGGAGTAAGTACAAATAAATTTAATCAAAATGTAGAGAAAAAGTTTAATCAAAATTATCCGGGAATTGAAATAAAATTAGATGAAGTAAAAGTATTATTAAACATTTTTAAACTCTCAATTAATTTAGAAACGGAAAATTCTCTTATTTTATCAGGAAAAGAAAAAATAGAATTGGGGAAAGTAACTACTGAATATGATTTAAAATCAATTTTTTTAAGGAAATTTTTAATAAAAAATTTACTTATAGATAGTAAAAAAAATCATATAAAAAAAATTATAAAACTTGCAAGATCATACAAAGATAGTCCTCAATTATTAATAATAGATAAATTAGTTAAAACAGGAGTTGTAGAAACTTCTGTAAAATTAAATTTTGATGAAAATGGAAAACTTGTTGAGGATAAATACGAGTTTATGGCAGATGTTAGCAACTTATCTCTTGAATTATTTAATAAAGAAAAGATAAATAAAATATCAGGTATATTTAGATACTCACAGGGTAAATTTGAAATTAAGAATTTGGTAGCTGATTATCAAGATATCAAATTATATTCACAAAATATTTATATAAACAGAGAAAATAAAAACTATATTGTTAATGGTGATTTGAATAGTGAGGAAAGCGATATAAAAGAGACAATTATAAAAACCTTATTAAATAACAATAATTTAAGAGATGTAGTTTTATCTTCTAAAAATAGTTTTATTTTTAATGTTACAAAGAAATTTAAGATATCAGATGTAGAAATTTTATCAGATATTAATTTGAAAAAAGCTCATTATGATTTTGATAATTCATATTTAAAAAAATATATTGATAATTTCGATCAAAAAGTAACTTTTTTAAATCAAAAAATTAAGGTTAAATTTAAAAAAAAAATATCATTCGAAGGCTTTGGTAGCTTTCGAATAGGTGAAAAAAAAGATAATATTAAATACTTCATTGAGTATGATAAAGATAATACGAAATTTGATTTAGAATTTGATATAAGAAATACTCCTTTAAAAATAGATTTGATAAATTTTGCAAGAGATGAAGATGAAACTATTAATTTTAAAGTTAAAGGTG
>CACHWQ010000004.1 GCA_902583645.1 uncultured Pelagibacteraceae bacterium
TCTAAAAATTCTGCCAATGTAAGCGCAACCACACCTCCCAATTTATAACCAGACCACCATCCCACAACTGCTACAGCTGCACCTGCTGCCATAGCTTCCTTTTCCTCTTTTTCGATTTGTTCTATTCTTAATGCATCCACTGTTATGTCTTGGGTTGCTGAGGCTATCGCAATAATCAATCCAGCTCCGATAACAAGATTTAAATTTTGTACAGGGTTAATAAAACTCCAAAATATAAGCCCTAATAAAATTATTATTTGCATAAGAAAAATCCAAGATTTTCTATGACCAATTTTCTTTGTTAAAAAAGGTATTTGAATTCTGTCAATTAAAGGTGCCCAAAAATAATTAAAAGCATAAACTGCGAAAATTAATCCAGCCCATCCAATTGTTGTTCTTGATAAGCCATCTTCCTTCAGCCATAAACTTAGACTACTTCCAATAATTACCCATGGAAATCCACTAATCGCTCCAAGAAGTAAAATCTTTAACATTCTTACGTCAAAGTAGAATTTTATAGCATTCCAAAATGTTTTTTGTTTTTTTATTTCAATCATTTTTTCCAAAAAGAAGGTAAAAATAACACTAATATAGCAAATAGCTCAAGTCTACCTAATATCATTGCAGCACTAAGTATCCATTTTGATAAATCAGGTAAGGTAGAAAAATTTCCATTTGCACCAATTACAGACCCCAATCCAGGACCAACATTTGAAATTGAAGTAGCTGCTCCTGAAATTGAGGTAATAAAATCTAATCCAGTAAGAGATAAAAGTGCTGTGATTAAAAAAAAGATAAGAATATATAAATATATAAAAGCTATAATTGAAGCTAAAAACTTGTCATTAATATTATTTTTTTCGTACTTAATTACAAAAATTCCTCTTGGAAAAATAATTCTTTTTAATTGATTGATTACAAATTTATATAATATCTGAACTCTAAATATCTTAACTCCACAGGTAGTGGATCCAGCACATCCGCCAATAAACATTAAAATTAAAAAGTAAAATAGAGAAAAACTACCCCATTGATCAAATTTTCCAGTTACATACCCTGTTCCTGTTAAAATTGAGATTGAATTAAAACTAACTGATCTTAAATCTGTAAAACTAAAATTTTCAATTTTAAAAAATAAATAAATTAAAATTATAAGAATTGAAACTATTACTAGTTTGATAAAAGTAATTATCTGAGAATCTCTAAAAAATATTTTCTTATTACCATTTAAAAATTTAATATATGCAATAAATGGCAAACTACCCAAGATTATAAAAAACATTGCAGTAATTTCTATTTTTACGTTATTAAAATATCCAATAGACTCATTGTAGTTTGAAAATCCACCAGTAGCTATGGTTGTCATAGAATGAGTTAAACTATCAAATAAGCTCATTCCAAATAATTTATAAACTGATGCACATAGTAAAGTTAAAAGAAAGTAAATTAAAACTAATTTTAAGGAAATTTCTTTAGATGAAGGTAAAATTTCATCAGAAGAGTCTGTGTTTAAAACTTTAAATAAAAGCATGCCACCAATATTCATTATTGGCATTAGAGTAATTGCCATAACTATGATTCCTATACCACCAAGCCATTGTAGTAGAGCTCTCCAGAGCAAGATACTTTTTGGGACAATTTCTAAATTTGTAATTATTGTAGAGCCCGTAGTTGTAAGTCCTGACATACTTTCAAAAAAGGAGTCTGTGAATGTTAAATTTAAATTAGAGAAATATAAAGGCAGTGCTCCGAAAATTGCAATTGTCAACCATGATAGCGTAGTTAGAAGAAAAGCCTGCTGTAAATTAATTTTTTTATCGTAATCTAGATTTGATAAAACAAACAACACTCCAAAAACCAATGTAATTGCAGAGGATGTTATAAATGAAGAGTCGATCTCACTTACAATTAATTGTAAAAGAATTGGAATAGCCATAAATATACCTAGAATTATTTGAAGCACACCAATAATGAAAAAAACTGTTTTATAATTGGACATTTTGTTTGAACATTATTTTATGGTAAATAAATTTCAACACTATAAGAATTAACAAAAACAACCAAATATATGAATTTTTGAAAACTAGTGATCGATAAAGCTAATATAGATAAGACAAACTCTTGGCCTTTTGTTGAAGCCAAGAAAATACTTAAAGAAAGAAACAAATCAATAAAAAGCAAAGGTAAAATTACTCTTCAAACAGGATATGGTCCTAGCGGACTTCCTCATATAGGAACCTTTGGAGAGGTTGCTAGAACCAGCATGATTGTCAATGCATTAAACCAGATTACAGACATACCTAAAGAAATAATTACTTTTTCCGATGATATGGATGGATTAAGAAAAATTCCAGATAATGTTCCTAATCAAAAAAGATTAGAGGAGAATTTGCACAAACCACTTACTTCCGTCCCAGATCCTTTTGAAAAATTTGACAGCTTTGGTGAACATAACAATGAAATGCTTAAAAAATTTTTAGATAATTTTAGTTTTAAATATACTTTTAAAAGTTCAACAAAACTCTATAAAGCTGGTTTTTTTAACGAAACACTAAATCATATATTAAAAAATTATAATGGAATAATGAATATAATAATCCCAACCCTTGGTAAGGAAAGACAAAAAACTTACTCACCATTTCTTCCAATTTGTCCTAATACAAATAAGGTTTTGGAAATACCAGTTTTAGAGATAGATGAAAAAAAATCAAAAATTATTTTTGATAATAGTGGTCAAAAACTTGAAGCAAGTATTTTAGATGGAAATTGCAAGCTGCAATGGAAAGTTGACTGGGCAATGAGATGGTATGCATTAGATATTGATTTTGAGATGTATGGAAAAGATCTTATCGAAAGTGCAATACTATCAACAAAAATTATTAAACTGCTAGGAAAACAAAATCCGAGTGGATTTGCCTATGAACTGTTCTTAGACGAAAAGGGAGAAAAAATTTCAAAATCAAAAGGTAATGGAATAACGATTGATCAATGGCTAGAATATGCTTCTCCAGAAAGTTTATCTTTGTTTATGTATCAAAATCCAAAGAGAGCAAAAAAACTTTATAAAGAAATAATACCAAAATCTGTTGATGAATACTTAGATTTTATTGAAAAAGGTAAATCTCAGGATGATCTTCAGCTCCTCATGAATCCAGCTTGGCATGTTCATAGTTCAAATATGCCTAAGGAAAATTATATAATGAGCTTTTCTATGCTTTTAAATTTAGTTGAAACTAGCAATGCTGATAATAAAGATTTGTTATGGAAGTTTGTTAAAAAATATAAAACAGATATTTCAGAAAACAAACAACCTATATTTGATAGTTTAGTAGGATATGCAATCAAATATTTTAATGACGTAATAAAAAAGACAAAAAAATACAAAAAACCAAATAATGATGAAAAAAATGCTTTGGAAGCTTTAATAAATGCTCTTGATGATTGTAATGATGAAATGAAACCAGAAGATATTCAAACAAAAATTTATTCTGTTGGAAAAGAAAATGGTTATGAGAAAAATTTGCGAGATTGGTTTAAGTTAATTTATGAAGTTGTTTTTGGTGTTGAAAATGGTCCAAGAATTGGTTTTTTTATTAGTTTTTTTGGTGTTAAAGAAACTAAAATTTTAATAAAAGAAAAGTTAAACAATGTTTGAAAAAATTAGAGGTCTAATATTTAAATTAGATCCAGAAACAGCGCATAATTTAGCAATTAAAACATTAAAGTTTAATTTTATCCCAAATAAAAAAGTTCAACAAAATAATCTTTTAGAAACTAAGATCTTTGGTAAAAAAATACCAAACCCTATTGGCATTGCAGCTGGCTTTGATAAAGATGCTGAAGTATATAATTCCTTATTTAAATTAGGATTTGGCTATGTCGAGGTTGGCACTATTACGCCACTCAAGCAGTATGGTAATCCTAAACCTAGAGTTTTCAGACTTGAGGAGGACGAAGCATTAATAAATAGATTGGGATTTAATAATTCAGGCTCAGATAAAGTAAGATCTAGAATATTATCCAGTCCACCTACTGGTCTTTTAGGAATAAATATAGGACCCAATAAAGATACAAAAGATAGAGTAAAAGATTTTTTAGTTGGTTTAAGAAAATTCCATGACATTGGAGACTATTTAACAATAAATATTTCATCACCAAATACTGAAAATTTAAGAAATTTTCATAACGACGAGGAGATGGGTGAACTGCTTGAAGAAATACAAACTGAAAAAGATAAACTGAAAACAAATATTCCTATTGCAATAAAAATTTCTCCTGATTTGGAGTTTAAAAGCATTGATAAAATATGTGAAATTTTAATTAAAAATAAAATTTCTACAGTAATTATTTCAAATTCTACTGATAGAACTAGAGAAAATTTAAAAAATATTAACAAATTAGAAAAAGGGGGATTGTCAGGAAAACCTCTAGAAAATAAGTCAAATTTTTTAATAAATGAATTTTATAAAAGTTTTAAATCAGATATTACAATAATAGGTGTTGGTGGTATTGATAGTGGCAGATCAGTTTATGAAAAAATAATTAATGGAGCAAAGCTTGTTCAACTTTACACAGGAATGGTTTTTAAAGGTCCTAATATTGTATTTAAAATAAATAATGAATTGATAGAAATTATAAAAAAAACTGGCGTAAATAATATTTCAGAACTAAGAGGTTCTAAAAAATAACCTTGACGTAGTAATTTTCTACGAATATACATTCTTAAAATTTATGTCAAAAAAATGTGAACTAACTGGAAAAATACCTTTAAAAGGTCATAAGGTAAGTCATGCGAATAATAAAACTAAAAGAAGATTTTTACCAAATTTAAAGAAAGTAAGATTTAAGAGTGAAACATTAAATAAAAGTTTAAAATTGACTGTTTCTAACTCTGGTATCCGTTCTGTTGATAAAAAAGGAAGTTTTGACCAATTTATAAAATCAGCAAAAAGCAAAAACTTATCTTTTAGATTAAAAAAAATTAAGAAAACTCTATTAAATAAATCAGTTTAATGAACAAAGTATTTATTTCCCTAGCGTTTTTGATGGGTTTAGTTGTTTTATCTTCTAATTATCTTGTTCAGTTTCCAATTAAACATTATGGATTAGAGGAAATTTTAACTTACGGTGCCTTTAGCTATCCCATAGCTTTTTTAATAACTGATCTTGCGAATAGATCATTTGGTAAAATAGTTGCAAGAAAAATAGTTTATATAGGGTTTACGATTGGAATTTTATTCACTTTAATATTTTCTACAAATTTTGCTGACCTAATTTCTGTAAGAATTGCCATTGGTTCAGGCACTGCCTTCATAATTGCGCAGTTACTAGATGTGCAAATTTTCGATCAATTAAGGCAAAAGAAGTGGTTTATTGCTCCATTAACATCTTCGTTAGTAGGTTCAACTGTTGATACATTTTTATTTTTCTCGATTTCATTTTATGGAACGGGAATACCTTGGGTAACATTATCATTAGGAGATTTGGCGGTTAAAATATTTGTAGCATTGTTAATGCTTATCCCGTTTAGATTGTTACTTGGTACACTCAAATCTGCCTAATTAAAGTTTTGGTTCTTGTTGCGTCATGCAATGTATTGCACCAAATCCCCAAATTAATCTGCTACAGTCAACTGGTATTATTTTTTTATTTTTAAAAAAATTACTAAATATTTTGATTACTTCTTTATCTTCTTTTACATTAAAAATAGGTAATAAAACTTTTTTATTAGTAATTAAAAAATTTAAATAACTTGCGGGAACTCTTATTTTTTTAATAAATATTGGTGTAGGCATTGGAATTTTAATTATTTTAAATTTTTTTTTTTTATTATTTCTTTTTCTAGATAATATTTTTAAATTTTGTTTTAAGTTTTTAAAATTTGTGTCTTTTTTGTTATTTTCTACTGCGGTCATTATTGTATTTTTACTTACAAATCGAGCAATATCATCAATATGCCCATGAGTATCATCCCCTGATATCCCCTTTTTCAGCCAAATAAAATTATTGATACCTAAATATCTTGAAAAGATATCCTCATAATCTTTTTTTTTGAAACCCTTATTTCTTTCTTGTACTTTACTGAGTAGGCACTCTTCAGTAAGTAGCAAAGATTTATCTCCGTTTGTATCAAATGCTCCGCCTTCCATAACTATTGATCTAATCTTTTTACCAAGTTTAATTTTTGGTTTAATTGTTTGGATTTTTGTAACTTTGCTTATATTATTATTAATTTTATTATCGTTACTAAAATTATGATATTTCGCCCATGCATTAAATTTAAAATCTAATATGACTTTCTTTTTTATTGTCCTATTAATTAAGAAAATTGGTCCTGAGTCCCGCAACCATATTCTATCAGTTTTAATTTTATGAAAACTAATATTACTTATTTTAGCTTTATAGAATTTTAATATTTTTAAAACTTGTTGTTTATCCTCATTAATTAACAAATCAACTTTCTGGTTTTCTGAAATTGCTTTAACAATTTTCGCAACTACTTCTGGAATAAAATAAAAAAGAGCTGGCCAATCTTTTTTATTATAGGGCCATGCTATCCAAATTGATTTTTGAGGTTCCCATTCGGCAGGCATCCTAAATCCATCAAGTTTCTCAATCATCTTCCGGATTCTTTAATATTCCTTTATAGAAATCTACTCGTCTATCTCTTAAAAACGGCCAATGCTCTCTTGCAGTATCAATTTTATTATAATTGATCTCACGAATTAAAATACCTTCTTTTTTATTTCCCAATTTACCAATTATCTTTCCACTCGGATCAATGATCATAGAATTTCCCCAAAATTCAATTTTTTTATTTCCTTTTTTTTCAGTACCAACTCTATTAACTGCAACAACATAAGTCCCATTGGCTATAGCATGTGATTTTTGCATAGTGATCCAAGAATCCAATTGTGCTTTTCCAAATTTTTTCTTTTCTTTGGGGTGCCATCCAATTGCAGTAGGATAAAAAATTATTTGTGCCCCTTTTAAAGCAGTAAGTCTAGCAGCTTCAGGAAACCATTGATCCCAACATATTAATGGACCTAAATTTCCATATTTAGTTTTAATAGATTTAAAACCAAGATCACCTGGGGTGAAATAAAATTTTTCATAATATCCAGGATCGTCAGGAATATGCATTTTTCTATACTTTGATAAAATTTTACCTTTTTCATTTATAACAATACTAGTGTTATGATAAAAACCTCTAGTTTTTTTCTCAAACATAGAAATCATTAAAACAACATTCAATTCTTTTGACAAGTCACTAAAAATCTTTGAAGTTTTGCCTGGTATTTTTTCTGCAAATTTAAAATTTGAATGACTTTCTGTTTGACAGAAATAATTTGTTAAAAAAAGCTCGGGTAGACAAATTATCTTCGCACTTCTATTTGCAGCTTTTTTAATATTTTTTATTGCAATACTTAGATTAGAATTATAACTACTTAAAATCTTACTCTGTATGATACCAATAATTGTTTTTTTAGGCATTCAATCAAAATATTTCTGAAAAGTTTTTTCTTTCTCTATTTTTCCACTCTCCAGTATGATATGCGTCACTCGCAATTAAAGGTAGCACACTTGTTGCCTCTGCAAAAACCATTTGTTCTTTTGATGTATCAACTTTACCCCATGAGCTTGCTTCTTTAAGCGTTGAACTACTACATGCTCCATCCCTAGAATCGGCAACTGTAATTTGGATTGCATATTTGTGCATATCAACATCTTTACCTAAAAGCTCAGCACATATAACTGTGTCTTGAATGAAATTTTTTGGAACTCCTCCCCCTATCATGAATAAACCTGATCCTTTAGATCTTATTTTAATTTCCGTTAATTCTCTAAATTCTCTGATTGAGTCTATTGTAATATGCTTATTTGGGTTTCTCTCTTGATGCATTACTAATCCGAACCCTGCACTTGAATCTGTAAAAGCAGGACAAAATATTGGAACATTATTATCGTAAGCAGTTTCTATTAATGAGCCTTTTTTTTTTGAATTTATTTTTAAATATTTACCAATTTCTTTTATAAATTCTCTAGAAGTATAAGCTTTTGGTTCTAAATTATCTGCAATTTCTCCAATAGTTTTATCACACATTTGAAGCTCATCTTCATCGATGTAAGTATCATAAATTCTATCTATGTAATTTTTTCTCAGTTCATCGTCATTTTGAAATTGTGAGCCCTGATAATGTTTAAATCCAAGAGCCTCAAAGAAATCCATATCAATTATTGATGCTCCTGTTGCTACAATAGCATCTACCATATTGTATTTAACTAAGTCTCTGTAAATATGCATACAGCCGGCTGCAGATGTGGAACCAGCTAATGTTAAAAAAATAGTACAATTTTTATCTTTAAGCATTTCGTTATATATTTTTGTTGCATTGGCAGTTTCTCTTGAAACAAAAGACATTTTTTCCATTGAGGATATAATTTTTCTACTATCAAACTTTGTAATATCAATATGCTCAACAGGTTTATTTAAAAAGTCTTTTTTACTATTATGACCTAGATTTTTTTTATCAGACATTAAGCGACAAGGAATGCTTTATCTTTTTCTTTGTCGTACATACTCATTATAGGTTGATCTTGTACTTCGAAGATACTATCAGAATAGAAACCATTAAATTTAGTTCTAAAAGTCAATCCATATGCACCCAATTGACCAAGTTCAATGTAATCATTTTCTTTAATGTTGTTAGGTAAAATAAACGGTCCTTTCATATAATCCATGCTATCACATGTTGGTCCATAAAAATCAAATGATGTTAATTTTTTTGAAATCAGTCTTCCATTAGAGATCATTCTTGAAGGGTAAACAATATTCGGGACACCTGCATCAAATAAAGTTCCGTAAGTTCCATCATTTATATATAGTTTTTGTTTTTTTCTTAAATCTACTCTTACAATTGTTGAGCCACTTTCAGCCACAATAGCTCTACCAGGTTCGCAAATAATTTGAGGTTTTTTTGTTAATTTGAGTTTTTCTAAAGAAGTTTTAATTTCCTTAAAATAGTTATCTAAAGTCTGAGGGACTAAATCCGGGTAAATTGTAGGAAATCCACCACCAACATTAATATAGTCTGGTGAAATTTTAGTTTTTTTAATTATACTTCCTATTTCTGAAATTCCTTTAGAATAAGATATTGGATGCATACATTGTGAACCAACATGAAAACTTAATCCAATTTTTTTTGCGTATTGTTTAGTTAATCTCAGGAGTCCCAAAGCCTCGCTGTGTAAAGCACCAAACTTTTTAGATAAATCTATTTCTGCATGTTCATTTGAAACTGCAACTCTCACAAACAATTCTAGATCTTTAGCTCGATTTGTTGCTTCTATAATTTTTATTAATTCTTCCTTAGTATCTAAAGAAAAAGTTTTAACACCATATTTAAAGTAAGCTTCATTTATGCTTTCTCTGTTTTTAACAGTATGCATAAAAGAACATTTAAGTTCTGGATTTATTTTTTTGATTTGTTCTATTTCTTTGAGCGAAGCTACGTCAAAATTCTTAATACCACTTTCAATAATAGTATTTACAACTAAAGGATGTGGATTAGTTTTCACAGCGTATAAAATTGTACCTGGAAATTTTTTTTGGAAAGTTTTTGATGCTAATTGTATCGAATTTTTTCTGATACAATATATCGGCTCAACAGGTTTGAGTTGACTTACAAGTTCGTCAACACTTTTAAATTTTTCCATTTAATAGCCCCTCGAAAAAAAATTTAACAAAAAAAATTAGCATAACTAGTATGCAATTTTGTAATTAATCTCTAATTATGAGAAATGAAAGGTATTGTCAAAGTAATTTTCCCCTTAATAAACAAGCCTTTAATTTTAGAATTTTTGGTCTATTGAAAAGTCTGTCATCAATCCTATATAGCCTATATGACAGAAAGTGCACAAAATATTGCAGATTTTGCTGATAAATCGCTATTAATAGTTGATGACGATAATACCTTCAGAGAAAGACTAGCAAGAGCTATGGAGAAAAAAGGCTTCGTAGTTTCTCAAGCTGAGAGTGTAAAATCAGGTATTACCTCGCTTAATAGCAAGAATCCTGCATTTGCTGTTGTTGACTTAAGGCTTGGAGATGGAAATGGACTTGAGGTTGTAAAGGAATTACAAAAAAAAAATTCAAAAAGTAAAATCATAATGTTAACTGGATATGGAAATATTCCAACTGCGGTTGCTGCAATAAAACAAGGTGCAATTGATTATCTCGCAAAACCAGCAGACGCAGATGATGTCGAAAAAGCTCTTTTAGCTGATCCAAAAAGTAAAGCTCAACCACCAGAAAATCCTATGTCTGCTGATAGAGTAAAATGGGAACATATTCACAGGGTATTTGAGCTATGTAATAGAAATGTTTCTGAAACGGCCAGAAGACTCAAAATGCACAGACGTACATTACAAAGAATCTTGTATAAAAGATCGCCTAAATAATTTTTCTAATTTTAGTAATATATGAGGCTAAAAATGTTAGCAGAAGAACTTTAAATAATTCAGCATAAATAAACGGCTTTACTCCAATCTCAAAAATTGGTTTTTCCCATCCTATCAAAATACCTAGCCAAACTATTCCGAATAAATAAATAAAAAAAACAGAGAATAAAAGCTTAATAAAAATTGATATTATATTTGTTTGAAAATTTAAATAACCTGAAAAAAAAGCTGCTAGTAAAAATCCAATTAAATAACCCATTGTTGGACCTGTAAAATAAATTAAACCTACTCCTTTTTCTGGGGAATTTGAGAAAACAGGAATTCCTAATACACCTTCTAGAAGGTAAACAAAAACTGTAATCACTGCAATTTTATAACCCAAAGATATCCCTAAAAAAAGAACCATGAAAGTTTGCATAGTCATGGGAACTGGATAAAAAGGTATCTTTATTTTTGCAGATATGGTTAATAAGACTGAACCAAAAATAACAATCAAAAGATATTTTAATACTTTTTGATTGTTAGAAATACTTATATTTTCCATTTTTATACTTTACAATTTATAAATCATTTTTGCTAGTTTTTTGTTAAGTTTGTATAAACATCTTCAATATTCCCATCAGCAGTTGAAATATCTAAAATATTTATATTTTTATTTGAAAGGTGAGTTATTATTTCATCAATTTTGATATTATTTTTTTCATAAGATACTGTTATTTTATTTTCCCCTTGAGATAATATTTTCAAAGATTTTAAGGGAATATTATCTATTTTTTTATTTCCACTTGTTGTGAAAGTAACAATTTTTGTTTGTATTTTGTTTATTAAGTTTTTGGTTGTATCTAAAGCAACTAAATTTCCATTGTTTAATATTCCTATTCTATCACACATTTGTTCAGCCTCAATTAAATAGTGAGTAGTTAAAATTATTGTTACACCAATTTTATTTAGAAGTTTTACATTTTCCCAAAGATTTTTTCTGAGTTCAACATCCACACCTGCGGTTGGTTCATCTAGTATTAAAATTGGTGGTTTATGAACCAATGCTTTTGCAATTAAAAGTCTTCTTTTCATTCCTCCCGAAAGACTTCTTGCATAACTATCTGCGTTACTTTCAAGTGAAACTAATCTCAAAATCTCATCAGTTATTTGATCCTTTCTTTTTACACCGTACATTCCTGCATGTAATTCTAAAAGCTTTCTTGGATTAAAAAATGGATCTAGATTTACTTCCTGAGGCACTATTCCCAAAGAAGCTCTAACTTGTCTAGGGTCTTTATCTATGTCATACCCCCAAACGTTTACAGTGCCTCTTGATTTAATAACTATTCCTCCTAAAATATTTATAAAGGTTGACTTACCTGCTCCGTTAGGACCTAATAAACCAAAAATTTCGCCTTGTTTCACGTCTAAGTTTAAATTGTTTAAAGCATTTACTGGCGTTGAATTGTTTTTGGTATAAATTTTACTTAAATTTTTTACAGACAATACATCTTTTTTTTTCATAATGATTTATACATTTATAACATTCGTATAAATTAAGTTAACATTTATTAATGAACAAAATTAAAAAAAGCGATCATTTTTATTTAATTGATGGCTCTGGATACATCTTTAGAGCATACTATGCCTTGCCACCCCTGAGCAGAAAAAGTGATGGCATGCCAACTGGTGCAGTAAACGGTTTTTGTAATATGTTATTTAAGCTGCTTGAAGACGCAAAATCTAAAGAAAATTTACAGAAGCCTACTCACTTTGCTGTTATTTTTGATTCTGCTAGAAAAAATTTTAGGAATGAAATTTATAAAGATTATAAAGCAAATAGATCTGATGCACCAGATGATTTAATACCGCAATTTGATTTTATAAGAAAATCAGTTAATGCGTTTAATTTGCCTTCTGTAGAACTTATTAATTACGAAGCTGATGATTTGATTGCAACTTATGTTGATCAGATTTTAAAAATTGGAGCTAAGGTAACCATAGTATCCTCCGACAAGGATTTAATGCAGCTTTATAATAAGAATGTGAGAATTTATGATCCAATGAAAAATAAATTCATTGCCGAAGAAGATGTAGTCAAAAAGTTTGGTGTCAAATCTGACAAAGTAATTGAGGTTCAATCTCTTGCAGGTGATAGCAGCGATAATGTTCCCGGAGTTCCTGGCATTGGAGTAAAAACGGCAGCAGAATTAATTAATAAATATGGAAATTTAGAAAAACTTTTATCAAATGCACATGAGATAAAACAAAACAAAAGAAGAGAAACTATTTTAGAAAATAAAGAAAAAGCTCTGATAAGCAAAAAATTAGTAACCTTAAAAAAAGATGTTCCTGTTAAAGCAAAATTAAATGAGTTTATTTTAAAGAATATTGAAAAAGATAAATTATACGAATTTTTAAGAGACATGGAGTTTAATAGACTCTTAAGTAGTGTCATATCACAGTATGGAGAACCTAAATTTAAGAAAAAAGAGAAATCTTCTTTAGATGGGAAAGAGATTTCAAATATTGATCGAACAAAATATAAATTGATCAATAGACTAGATGATATTGATGATTGGTTAAAAGATGCGGAGGAGAGGGGAGAATTATGTATAGATACTGAGACAACATCTCTTGATCCACATTTAGCTGAATTAGTCGGAATATCTTTATCTACTGATATTGGTAAAGCTTGCTATATTCCCCTCAAACACAACTCTACGGATGTTTTAGATACAAATAAAGTTATACAAAAAATTAAATCAACCTTAGAGGATAAATCAATTAAAAAAATAGGGCAAAATATTAAATTCGATTATATTATTTTTTTTCATCGAGGAATTAAAATGAACTCAATGGAAGATACTATGCTTATGTCATATGTACTTGATGCTGGTAAAAATAGACATAATATGGATATACTTTCAGAGCTCCATTTAGGACATAAAACCATATCTTATAAAGATTTGGTTGGATCTGGTAAAAAGCAACTTACTTTTGATCAAGTTGAAATTAAAAAAGCCACAGAATACGCAGCGGAAGACGCAGATGTAACTTTTAGATTATACAAATTGCTAAAGAAAAATTTAATAAGCGAAAAACTTGAGAATATTTATGAATTATTTGAAAAACCTTTAATTGAAATATTAGCAAATATGGAGATTCAAGGGGTCAAAGTAGATGATAAATTTTTAAAAATTCTTTCAAAAAAATTTGAAAAAAAAATTTCTTTGATCGAAGATAAAATTTATAAAATTTCCAAGAAAAAATTTAATATCGCCTCAACAAAGCAACTTGGTGAAATTATGTATGAAGATTTAAAGATAGCATCTCTTAAAAAGACAAAAAAAGGCAGTTACGCAACAAGTGCTTCAGTTTTAGAGGATTTGGCTTTCAAGGGTAACGATTTTCCAAAACTTATATTAGACTGGAGACAAATTTCAAAACTCAAAAATACTTATTCAGACTCTTTGCAAGAGCATATCAATCCAAAGACTAAAAGAGTTCATACGTCTTTTCTATTGGCCGCAACTACAACGGGCAGGTTAGCTTCAAGCGATCCAAATTTACAAAATATACCTATCAAAACTGAAGATGGTAAAGATATAAGAAAATCATTTATCTCTGAAAAAGGAAGTATCTTAATATCAGCAGATTATAACCAAATCGAGATGAGAATCTTAGCAGATTTAGCAGATGTAAAAGAGTTAAAAAAAGCTTTTAATAATCAACAAGATATTCATTCGCTTACGGCCAGCCAAGTGTTTAATGTAAAAATAACCGAAATTAATTCAGATATGAGAAGAAAAGCAAAAGCAATTAATTTTGGAATTATTTATGGAATTTCTCAATATGGTCTAGCAAAACAAATTATGGTATCAAACAATGAAGCTGCAGAGTTTTTAAATTCATACTTTAAAAAATTTCCAGAAATTAAAGATTATATGAATGAAACGATTAAATTTTGTCGAAAAAGTGGTTTTGTAAATAATATATTTGGTAGACGAAGTCATATAACTGGAATAAATGACAAAAATTTTAATATTAGAAACTTTCAAGAAAGAGCAGCAATAAATGCACCAATACAGGGATCTGCTGCCGAAATTATGAGACTAGCAATGATAAGAATTTCTAAAAGAATCAAAGAAACCAAAGAGCAAAAATTTAAAATGTTGCTTCAAATTCATGACGAGCTCATATTCGAAGTTCCAAAGGAAAGTGAAAAAAAATTCACAAATTTAATAAAACAAGAAATGACAAGTGTAAAGGACAGCGATCTACATTCCTTTTCAACACCTATTACAGTAGATGTGAATAGTGGAGAAAATTGGGGCTTACTACAGTAGTTTTTTTGGTAACCTTGCCCAATTAAGAACAATTTAGTATTTGTATAAGTAGATACATATTTATGAAACAAACTATTGCATTAATTGATGACGATAGAAATATTCTAACCAGCATTAGCATTGCTCTAGAAAAAGAGGGTTTCAATGTACAAACGTATTTAGACGGTGAGAGCGCTCTAATTGGTTTAACAAGGCAGCCACCAGATTTAGCAATAATCGATATTAAGATGCCAAAAATGGATGGTGAAGAACTTTTAAAAAAACTTAGAAAAAAAACAACCTTACCAGTAATTTTTCTAACTTCTAAAGATGACGAGATTGATGAACTATTAGGACTTAAACTTGGTGCTGACGATTTTGTAAAAAAATCAGGAGGTTTTTCCATTAAGGTGTTGATTGAAAGAATAAGGATCCAATTAAGAAAAAAAAATCTTAATTCAATTGAAGATACGAAAAATGTAATTTCCCATGGAAAATTAAAACTTGACCCCTCACAATTAGAGTGTGAATGGGATGGAAAGCAATTACCCGATAAACTTACAACTACTGAATTTTTAATTGTTCAGGAACTTGCAAAAAGACCTGGAATAATTAAAGAAAGATCTCAATTAATGGATATTGCCTATAGGGAAGATACCGATATTGAGGATAGAACAATTGATAGTCACGTTAAAAGAATTAGAAAAAAATTTAAAAAAGTAGATCAAAACTTCTCTGCCATTGAGACAAGGTATGGAAGTGGTTATAGATGGAATGTAAGTTAATTAATGGGTTCTATATTAAAGAATTTCTCAATTTTAAAAAAATTTTTATTTATAAATCTCATTGTTTTTATAGTTATTGGAATTTTAACAATCGTCTACCTTAACTTTTCAAAACCAAACTTAATTTACAAAAAAACTTCAAATCATATAGCTGTAATAAATAATACGACAGATCATATTAAGAGATTAAAAATAAATTTTAATAAAGAAGATTTAAGAAGATTTTTATTTTCAACAGGGTTTTTATTTCAAAGTTTAGATAGAGTAATTTTTTTAGACTCTGAATTTAATGTGATTGCAGATACAGACACATTAGACTTAGATCCAAGAGCTTTCTCCCAAAGAACTGACCAAATACAATTTGACGATTTAACAAACAATGTTGACGAAGTATTAAATAATATTAAAAAAGATAATCAGAAAAGTCTAAGCAATATTACAAGAGAATATTTTAACTCTAAAGAATACGGAAAACCATTTACCTATACAGAAGAATTTTATGATCAATTTATTTTAAATACCTTAAAAAATTTTATAATAAACGATAAAAATGTTGGTTTTATTTTAGTATCTGAAAGAGCAAACGATATTAAAACAGCCATAGATGAAAGAAAAAATTTTGTTATTAGAACAGCTTTATTGGTAACATTAGTTATTTTAGTATTTTCTTTTGTATTAAACAGGTATTTTTTAAAACCAATTAAAAATCTTGTCGATTATACAAAAATTATTAAAGATAAAAGTGAAAAAAAAACAAATATACAAAATTTAAAAAAAAGAGACGATGAACTGGGGACGCTATCAAGCTCATTAGATGACATGACTCATGAACTTCAAAAACGAGCAGATAGTGCTGAAAACTTCTCAACTGATCTTGTTCATGAAATTAGAAATCCACTTGCATCCCTAAAAAGTGCTTCTGAGATTATTTCAGAAACAGATGATAAAAATCAAAGAGATAAACTTGTTAAAATCTTAAGTCATGATGTTGAACGAATAGAAAGACTTATAACTGATTATTCTCAAATGCTTAAGGATGAAGTTGCAATTACAAAAGAGCAAATGAAAAAAATTGATCTGAGACCAATTGTTACTTCGGTAGTTGACGATTTTAATAGTATATATATGAACAAAAGAGGAATAAAAATTTCCCTAAATTTAAATGAGAATGGAAATAAGATTGAAATTATGGGAATTGAAAATAGAATTGAACAAATTTTAGCAAATTTACTTGAAAATTCTATTTCTTTCAGTGAAGATAATAAAAAAATCACAGTAAAGCTTTCAAAAAAAAATAATTCGGTAATGCTTGATGTCTTAGATGAAGGATTAGGCTTTAAAGAAAATGATACAAAAAAAATATTTAAGAGATTTTACAGTAATAGACCTGGAAAATTTGGGGAACATTCTGGACTTGGGTTAAATATAGTGAAAAATTTGATTGATCTCCATGGTGGTACAATTAGCGCAAGCAATAATACTAAAGGAAAGGGCGCAAAAATTGAAATTATTTTCCCTTCAGTGTAATGAAAAGTTGATTATTTAAAATTATACTGTTACAAAATCGCCCATATGCAGGATTATAAAGTAAAAGACATTTCTCAAGCTGAATTCGGGAGAAAGGAAATTTCTCTAGCTGAAACTGAAATGCCAGGTTTAATGGCACTGAGAAAAGAGTATAAGGGCAAATCTCCCTTAAAAGGCGCTAAGATTCTTGGCTGTCTTCACATGACTATTCAAACTGCAGTTTTAATTGAAACATTAGTAGATCTTGGAGCTGAGGTAAGATGGTCTTCATGTAATATATTTTCTACACAGGATCACGCTGCTGCAGCTATTGCAAAAGCTGGTGTTCCAGTATTTGCTTGGAAAGGTGAGACAGAGGAAGAGTATTGGTGGTGTGTAAAACAAACTATTGAAGGCAAAAAAGATTGGAAACCTAATATGATATTAGATGATGGTGGAGACCTCACTGCTCTAATGCATAAAGACTACAAAGAATTATTAAAAGATATCAAGGGATTAAGCGAAGAGACTACTACAGGAGTTTTAGCTCTAAAAAAGATGGAAGAGCAAGGAACTCTAATGGTGCCTGCAATAAATGTAAATGACTCAGTCACAAAATCAAAATTTGATAACTTATATGGATGCAGAGAAAGTTTAGTAGATGGTATCAAAAGAGCAACTGATGTAATGATGTCGGGAAAAGTTGCGATCGTTGCAGGTTTTGGAGATGTCGGTAAAGGAAGTGCTGCATCTTTAAGACAAAGTGGTGCAAGAGTAATGATAACAGAGACAGACCCTATATGCGCGCTACAAGCTGCTATGGAGGGATACGAAGTTGTTCTTATGGATGAGGTGATAGGACAAGCCGATATCGTTGTTACAGCTACAGGGAATAAAGATATTGTAACTGCTGACCACATGAGAGCTATGAAAGATAGATCAATATTATGTAACATTGGCCACTTTGATAATGAGATACAAGTTGAAGCTTTGAAAAATTATAAATGGGATGAAATTAAACCACAAGTTCATGAAATTACTTTTCCAGATAACAAAAGATTAATTCTGTTAGCAGAGGGTAGGTTAGTGAATTTGGGATGTGCAACAGGCCATCCAAGCTTTGTAATGAGTGCTTCTTTTACAAATCAAGTTACTGCACAAATAGAATTATGGAATAACTCAGAAAAATATGAAAAGAAAGTTTATGTTTTGCCAAAACATCTTGATGAAAAAGTTGCTAGATTACACTTAGAAAAAGTTGGAGCTAAACTAACACCTTTATCAAAAGATCAAGCAGATTACATAAGTGTAAAACCAGAAGGTCCATACAAACCAGATGCGTATCGCTACTAACAGTAGCAAAATTGATATATCTAAAGAAAATAAAACAGCCTCTTTAGCTAAAATTTTTTCAACCCTCTTAAATACAGGAGACATTATTTTCCTTTATGGAGAAATTGGGGCTGGGAAAACCACATTTGTAAGATATCTTATAAATTATTTACAAAGAAGATCTAAAAAACCCTTGAGTGAAGTCACCAGTCCAACCTTTAATATTATGAATGAGTATCAAATTAAAAATTTAATTATAAATCATTTTGACTTATTCAGAATAGAAAAGACAAAGGATCTCCAAAATACTGGATTATTTAATGACTACAAAAGCAAACTTACTTTAGTTGAATGGCCTGAAAAAATTACGTCTAAACCTAAGGATAGATATGAACTTTTTTTTGAATTTAATAGAAATACAAAAAAAAGATTTTTAAAAATCAAAAAAATAATATTTGACCTTGAAATTAAAGAAAATCTTGGAGAAAATAAATATGTTAGGATTAAAGGCGACGCATCATTTAGAACATTTTTGAGAAAATCCAAAGGTAAAAGAAGTTCTATTATTGTTCATTGTAAAAAAGAGAAGAAAAAAAACCTTTTGGATTATGATGCTATTAATAAAATTTTTATAAAAAATAAAATTATTGCACCAAAACTCTATTATCAAAACTATAAAAGTAATTTTATTGAAATAAAGGACCTAGGGAATAAAACAGTTTTTGATATTTTTATAAAAAAAAATAAAAATAAAAATATTAAAACCTACAAAAATATTATTTTATTCTTACTCAAAATTCAGAAAATTCAACCAAAAAAGATCAAAAATTTTATGGGCGATTATTATAAAATTCCTAAATATACAAATATGAAAATTTTTAATGAAGCAAAACTTTTTTGTGATTGGTATGTAGCTACTAATAAAAAGAAGAAAGACATTAAAAAAATAAATTCACGTTTGAAAATAATAATTAAATCCCTAATTAAAAATATAAGGTTAAGAAATGATACATTTGTTCATAGAGATTTCCATATATCTAATATAATTCCGTGTAAAAACTCTTATGGTATTTTAGACTCGCAAGATGCAGCAATAGGTAATAAAGCTTATGATTTGGCCTCTTTAATAGATGATGTCAGATTTCAAACTAGTGAAAAACTTAAGGTAAAACTTCTAAATTACTATATTGAGATTAATAAAAACAAAATTAGTAAGATAGAATTTGAAAATGACTTTTATATTTTATCTGTGCTTAGAAATTTAAAAATTATTGGAATTTTTACGAGACTTTCTTTGAGAGACCAAAAAAACCAATATTTAAAATTAATCCCATACGCTTGGAAATTAATTGAAAATCGAATTAAAAATAAGTCAGTTTTTAAAGATCTTAAATTTTTTTTAAATAAAAACTTTTCAACTAAACTAAGAAAAAAATATGCAAATTGATACAGCACTTATATTGTGTGCAGGTTTTGGAAAAAGACTACTTCCCTTAACCCGAAATATGCCTAAACCTTTATTAAAAATAGGAGATCTGACATTATTAGAGAAAACAATTAAATTAATTGGAAAACTAAAAATAAAGAGAATTAAAATAAATATTTTTTATCTTTCAAATGAGATAAAAAAATTTGTAAATCAACTGAATACAAATATAGATATCGAGCTTATAGAAGATGGCAAAGAGATTCTTGATACAGGAGGTGGTATTTTTAATATGATAAAAGATTCTACTGATGAAAATTTTTTGGTTTTCAATCCAGATACCATATGGAATGATAGCTATAATAAATACATACTGGAAATGACTGATTTATATTTTAAACAAGAAATTAATAATATTTTACTAGTTGTTCATAGAGATATGAGTTTTGATAAAAGATTAAAAGGTGATTTTAACTTAGTTAATGGGAAACTCACTAGAGATGATAATAAAAATTTTATATATACTGGATGTCAAATTTTTAATAAAAATATTTTTTCTAAAACTAGTAAAAAAAAATTTTCAATGAATGAGATATGGACTAAACAAATAAAAGAGTCACGACTTTTTGGATATAAAAGTAATATTGAATTTTTACACACAACTGACTTAGAGATTTACAACAAAATTTTAAAAAACCAATAAATCTTGAGCTCTCTCTTTATCGAGGTATCTGCATTTACTAATCTTTAATTTTTTATCCAATTCAATATGAAGGGGATTTCCAGTAGGTATTTCAAGCTTAGGAATCTGTTTTTCATCTAACTTAAATAAAAATTTACAAAGTGCTCTCACTGAATTTCCATGTGCTGATATAAGAATATTCTTTTCATTTTTTATTTCAGTATTAATTTTTTCTGTAAAATAGTTAACTACTCTATTATAAGTATCTTTAAGTGACTCTGTATCTGGAATATTTTCTTTTGGAATATTTTTATATATATCTATATTAATAGGATGATAGGGACTATTTTGATTTAAAGGATTAGGTCTTATGTCCCATGATCGTCTAAATTCATGTATTTTTTCTTCTCCAAGCTTATTTTTCATTTCCTCTTTATTTAGTCCTGTCAGCGAGCCATAATGTCTTTCATTGAGCTCCCATGCTTTTGTGAATTCTGAATTATCTCTTAACGTATTTTTTATTAACTTTAATGTATTTATTGCTCTTAATTGGTAGGAGCTGTAAAATAAGTCAATTTTAACATTTGTTGATTTTATCGCCTCTCCTGCCTTACAAGCCTCTAATTTTCCATGTGGTGTTAAATCAACATCTACCCATCCAGTGAACTTTTTTTGTAAATTCCATTGACTTTGCCCGTGTCTAACTAAAAATAAATGACTCATATAAAAAATTTAAATATAAGAAAACTATATCATGTTTAAATTATTATTTTATTTAATAAATACAATATTTGCAATTTTCTATTTATATCCGGGAAGTTTATTAGGATTTATTTTATATAAAAACTTAAATAAACAGCCTCAACTAACAGATGATTTTAATTTCTTATTATTTAATTTTTCGTCTAATCATGTTTATGCTTTTTTAATTCTTTCATTTTTTAGTTTTTTTCTTTTTTTTTAAAAAAAAAAAAAAATTATCCTTACATATTTTTTTTTAATATCCTTTTTATATGAATTACTCCATCTATTTATACCAAATAGAAGTTTTCAGATTTCTGATTTATATGGAAATATACTAGGTGTATTAATATCATTAATATTATTTCTATGTTTTTCTTATGTTAAAAAAAAAAATTAAAGTTTTTTTTCTTATATTTTTTTTGATCCCAAGTAATGTTTACCCTGAAATAATTGAAGGGAAAGCTTTAGTAATTGATGGTGATACAATTAAAATTAAAAACAACAAAATTAGGTTATCTGGTGTTGATGCACCAGAAGCAAAACAATCATGTAAAAAAATTTTTCTGAGTATCCAATTTTTCTCTTTTAATAAAAAATATCCCTGCGGAAAAATTTCTACAAATAAATTAAAAAAATTATTAAAAAATAAAATAATATTATGTAAGGTTGAAAATATAGATAGATATAAAAGGAAACTCGCAACTTGTTATAAAAATAAATTGAATATTAACTCTTGGCTTGTAAGAAATGGATATGCCATAGCTTATGTTAAGTACTCAAAAAAATATATTTTACAAGAAAAAGAGGCAGAAAGAGATAAACTAGGTTTGTGGCAGGGTACATTCGAAAAGCCATGGGAATGGAGAAAAAATGAAAAAAAAAAATAATATTTTATTTTTATTAGTTTGTTTATTACTTTTTTCTTGTTCTTCTATTCCTAAAAATACTGCAGATGGTTGTTCAATATTTTCTGAAAGATATCTTTGGTATAAACATGCAAAAAATACTGAAAAAAAATGGGGTACCCCAATATATTTGCAGCTTGCTATAATTAAAATGGAGTCAGATTTTGATTGGCTTGCAAAACCAAAAAGAAATAAAATTTTTAAAGTTATTCCGTATAAAAGACCATCTTCTTCGTTTGGATATTCCCAAGCAGTTAAAGGAACATGGAAACAATATAAGCAAGAAACTAATAATCCACTAGCGACAAGAACTCGTTTTAAGGACAGTGTAGATTTTATAGGATGGTACACTAATAAAACTGAGAAAATTTTAAAAATTTCAAAAAAAGATGTATTTAGGCAATATATTGCTTATCATGAGGGATGGGGAAACTACAAAAACTATAAACAAAATTCTAAAGTTATATCTCTAGCTAAGAAGGTTCAAACACAATCTAAAAAGTATAAGTCGCAATTATCAAAATGCAAAAGTTCTCTCAAAACAAGAAAATATATTATTTTTTAATTAAGTTGTTTTTTTAATTCAATATCAACAGCATCAATTCTTTTAGTGTTTTTTGCTAACATCAAATACATAGTTGGGGTCACATAAAGAGTAAAAAATGTTGATATAATCATGCCACCTAAAATAGTAGATCCAACTGCAAGTCTAGAACCTTCTCCAGCTCCAGGTCCAATATTTCCAATTACCAATGGAACCATTGCTATCATTGTGCTTAGAGATGTCATTATTATAGGTCTAAATCTCATATCACATGCTTCCTTAATTGCATTTTCAATACTTTTACCGGATGCTCTAAGTTGATTTGCAAAATCCACTATTAAAATACTATTTTTTGTAGATATACCAATCAGAATAACAAGTGCAATTTGTGAAAAAATATTGATTGAACTATTTAAAAAAAGAATGAAAACCAACCCACCAAATACTGCTAATGGTACTGTCATTATAATTATAAATGGATGAATAAATGAATTAAAAGTAGCAGCCATAACTAGATATGCGGTTACTAATGCCAACCCAAATATAATAAATAATTCATTAGAAGTTTCTTTTAATTCCTCAGATTTTCCTTTCCAAGAAATCTGATTCTGAGGTGATATATTTTCTATAGTTTTTTCTAAATATTTAATTGCTTCACTTAATGAATACCCCTCATTAATATTAGCAGATATAGTTACTGCTCTTTGTCTATTATATCTTGAAAGTGTTTTAGCTGACCCTTCTTCCTTAAAATCAACTAAGTTTGCCAATGAAATAAGTTTTGAATTATTTTCAGATCTTACAAAAATTTTTGCCAGACTTTCTTTACTTCTTCTATCTGATAAATATTTTTGTAGAATAATTGGATATTCCTTTCCAAGCTTATTAAATGTTGTCACAGTTTTTCCACCGTAGAGAGTCTCCAAAGTCTTACCTATCTGATCTGTTGATACCCCTAAATCTTTTAATTTATTTTTGTTTATAATTAACTTTACTTCTGGTTTGTTTTTAGAATAATCTGACTCAATTCTTGATAAATTTTTATTCTTTCTTAATTCTGATATAAAATTATTCTGTATTTCCTCAAGCTCTTCGTAAGATGATCCTAAAATTACCATTTGGACTGGTTTGTTATAATTTGAGACTCTTATTGATTGCGGTGAAATAGGAAAAGCAATTGCCTGTGGATTAGTTACTATTTTTCCAATGGCTTCTCTCATTACTGATTGAGTATTTTTACTCCTTTCATCCCAATGATTTAATAAAGCTATTATTATAAATGTATTAAACGAATTACTTGATCTGCCGAAACCAGGAACTCGCATTATAAATCTTCTATATGGGCTATTTTTTTCTTGTAGCAAAGGAATTAATTTAGACTCTATTTCCTGGGCTCTTTCTTGTGTATACTCAAATGAGCTTCCTTCATCAGTCATCCCAATTATTAAATATGCCCCTCTGTCTTCAAGAGGAAGCAGTTCTTTTTTTGATAAGCTAAACAATAATACTGATGAAACAATTACTATAATCATAAAGGAAATTACTAACTTCTGTTTGTCTAGAAAATAAGTGAGGCTTTCTTTATAAAATTTTAAAAATGATTTAAAAAAATTATTAAATTTAGTTATAATTTTATTTTGTTTTGGTTTCAAAGTTAAAAATCTACTTCCAAGCATTGGTGATAAAGTTAGTGCAACAAAAGATGAGACCACTACAGAAAAAGATAATGCTATTGCAGTTTCTCTAAATAAAGTTCCTGAAATTCCTTTTATGAAAATTAGAGGTAAAAATACTGCAACTAATATTAAAGTAGTAGCAATTATTGCGAATGTAATCTGCTTTGATCCTTTATAAGCAGCCATAAGTGGTTTTTCCCCTTTTTCAATTCTTCTATAAATTGCGTCTGTCATAATCACCGAGTCATCTGTAATTATTCCAATTGCTAAAATAAAAGATAATAAAACAAAAATATTTATGGACAGATCGAAAATATAAATTCCCAAAAAAGATGCAATTAGACTAACTGGAAGCGCAACTGCCGGAACAATGACCGCTTTTAAGTTTCCAAGAAATAAATAAATAATGATTACAACTAAAATAAAAGCTATGAAAAGAGTTTTGTATACTTCATTGATAGCGGCCCCTACATAGTTTGCTCTATTAAATGCAACTTCAATATTTAATCCATCTGGTAATGATTTTCTAACTTCTTTTATTTTTTTTTTGATATCTTTTGATAGTTCGACGGTTGATGCTCCACTTCTGGCATAGATACCTATACCAACCGTTTTTAAGTTAAGATTGCCTTTTCTTTGTGCTTTGAATAATGTTTTTTCAGAAACAGGTCCAAACTCAACTTGAGCAACATCAGATAATTTTACTATATTGTCTTTGTTCTTTTTTAAAGGTAAACTTTTTAATTGATCAATAGTTGTATAAGATTTATCTAGATTAAGTGTAAGATCAACATTAGTTGCTTCTAAAGTTCCAGCTGGAAGACTTACATTTTCGCTTCTGAGTGCATTTTCTAATTCTTGTATGGTTAAATCATTAGCAGCTAATTTTATTGGGTCTATCCAAATCCTAACACTTAACTCTCTAAGACCACCTACTAAAATTCTACCAACATTTTTAATACTTGAGAACCTATCAACCAAATATCTCTCTGCATAATCTCCCAATTCTAAATCACTCCATGTAGGAGAAGAAAGTGCAATCCACATAGTTGTTGTAAAACCTGCTGCCTGTTTTAATATTTGAGGAGGCTCAGCCTCAGTAGGCAAGTTATCTGCAACCCTAGCTACTCTTTCTCTTATATCGTTTGCAGCATTATCTAAGTCCATTTCTGTATCAAACTCTATGCTAATTGTGCTTCGCCCATTTTCAGAAACAGAATCAATATTTTTAATACCTTCTGCTCCACCAATCACATCCTCTAATACCTGAGTAACCTCTTGATCAATTATTGGTGCTGACGCAGACTTGTAATCCACCTTCACTTGAACAACAGGTGGCTGGAGACCTGACGGCAGTTCTCTTACAGGTAACTTCCAAAATACAAATAAACCAAATAAAACTAATATAAGAGACATTACCCAAGAGACTACAGGTCTTCGTATACTTAAATCAGTTATAAACATTTATTTTTTTATTGGTTTAATTTTACCTTTTGGATTTACTTTTTTAAGACCCTCAGCAACTATTAGATCTCCTTCATTTAGTCCTGAAATTACCTCTATAAGTCCTTCATCTCTATTTCCTATTTGGATTTGAATTTTGTTTAAACTATTATCTTCAAGCACTCTATAAACAAAAGCATTCTCCCCTTCTAACATCACACTTGTATCAGGAACTGATATAGAGCTTCTTTCATTGAATTTTACACTTACTTCAAGTAGCGACCCTGGTATCAGCTCGTAATCCTTATTATTTATTTTTATTCTTGTTAGTAAACTTCTAGTATCTGCACTAATTCTACTCGAATAACCTTCTACTTTTCCTGAAAAAATTTTATTTTTTAACCCTGAAAACTTTACATCTACAGGTAAATTTTTTTTAATAACTGGAGCGAAAGACTCTGGTATTTTTAAGTCAGCGTATATTACTGAACTATCATCCAAAGTTATTATTAATGAATTGTCAGATCCAAGAACATCTTCAGTTATACCTCGATAACCTAGTACACCACTAAATGGTGCAATAATATCCCTATCTTTCAATTTTACTATTAGGGATCCTTTTTCTACATAATTGTCTAATTTTAGTTCTGAAATTAAGTCACTTTTTTGAATTCGATATGACTTTGTTTTTTTAGAAATTGCTGTACCAAAACTCTCAATTTTCTCCGAGAAAACTTTTTCAGAGACTAATTTGACAATTATTCCGGGAGGTGGTCTTTTACTAAATTTTTTTTTAAAATGATTTCCTACCATTGTTCTTCCAATTACAACAATAGCAATTACTATAAAAAAAATTACAACACCGATTAAAACTTTTTTTGAGGTTTTCATAAATTATATTCTGCCATACTCTGACCATGAGCCATCATAAATGACAGGGTTATATTTATTATCAATTAAGGAATATGCAAGTGCTAAAACTGAGGCTGTAACTCCAGAGCCACAAGAAAATACAACTTTTGATGAAAAATCATGTTTTAAAACTGATTTAAAAATTTTTGACAATTCATCTTTAGATTTGAATGTTTTATTCTTTTCCAAAAGTTGTTTGAATGGCAAGCATAAAGAATTTGGTATAGATCCACTTCTTAAGCCTTTTCTCGGCTCTGTTTCTTTCCCCTCAAATCTTTCTTTACTTCTCGCATCAAGAATTTTAAATTCCTGTTTTAAGATATTTTCATCTATTTGAATTTTTGATTTTACTAAATCTTTTTTTTCTTTTGAAATATATTTAGATTGGGAAAAATTATTTAGTTCTTTAGTAACCAGTCTTTTTTCTGATTGCCATTTTTCAAGGCCGCCATTAAGAACACTTATAAGCCTGGGGTCATGTCCGAAATAAATAAAACTATACCACAACCTACAAGAACTTATTAAATCTGAATTATCGTAAACGATAATTCTGTCTTCATTTTTTATACCTAAACCTGAAATAATTTCATCCCATCTTTTACTAGATGGCAACATATGTGGTAATTCCGATTTTTCATCAGAATTTTTATCTAAATCAAAAAATAATGCATTTGGTAAATGCTGATTTAAATATTCTTCATATGGATTTCTGGCGGCGCTAGGTAGATGCCAGGAGCAATCAATTAATTTGATTTTACTTAAATTATTTTCGACCCAATTTGTTTCTACTAAAGACATTTATCTTTTTTCCAAATATTTTTGATGATATTCTTCAGCAGTACAATAATTTTTTATTTGAGAGAGTTCAGTAACCACTTTTCCAGAAAGTTTTTTGTTATATTTTTCAATTATTCTTTTTGCAATATTTTTTTGTTCATCATTAATATAAAAAATTTCACTTCTATATTGTGTACCAAAGTCTAGCCCTTGAGAGTTTAAGGTAGTAGGATCGTGTATTTCGAAAAAATAGTCTAAAATTTTTTCATATGTTATTATTTTTGGATCAAATTCTAACTTAACAACTTCAGCATGATTTGTATTTCCTTCACAAACTTCTTGATAGCTTGTTTTGCTCGTATTACCACCGCAATACCCTACTTCAGTTTTATAAATCCCATCTAACCTGCTGAACTTTATTTCAGGTCCCCAAAAACATCCACAAGCTAATACTGCTATTTCCATTGATTATTAAGTTTATTAAACTAAAGTTAATCTTATGTTTTCTAAAAATCAATTGGGTTTTTTGTACATGTTCTTGTCTGTATGTGCATTTTCAGTGATGGATCTTATTGTAAAATGGTCAGATAATTACCCTCTTGGCCAGGTAATTTTTTTTAGAGGTTTTTTCGGCTTAGTTCTTTATTATTTTGTGATCCCTAGAGAAAGACTTAAAGATTTTTACTTCACAAAAAGGCCAATGTTACACTTCTCAAGATGCTTTTTTGGACTTATGGCATTATTATCTATATTCACGGCGTTGAGAAACCTTCCATTGGCAACCGTTGTAAGTATTTCGTTTGCTGCACCAATTTTTACAACAATTTTTTCTATTTTTTTTTTAAGTGAAAGAGTTGGCTATTTTAGATGGTTAGCAGTTTTTGTTGGTTTCGTAGGAATTATTTTTATATCTGAACCAGGTTTTAGTTCATTAAATGTTTATTATATCTTTCCAGTTATTTTCGTTTTAGGAATGTCATATGTTGCTATTTCAATCAGACAATTGTCCTCGACCGAACCAGTTTGGTTGATATCTTTGTATTTTTCTGCAGCAATTACATTAGCGGGCTTATTTACGATACCTTATGGTTGGTTAGTGCCAAATTTAAAAGATTTAATACTTTTATCTTTCATAGGAATTTTTGGAGGTGTTGCAAATTTATGGTTGAGCCAATCTTATAAATTTTCAGAGGTGTCATTAGTTACACCATTAAAATATTTAGCTTTAGTTTTTGCAATAATTTTTGGTTATCTTATTTGGGATGAAATACCAACAATTAAAACTTTAATAGGTGCATCATTAGTAATTGTTTCATCAATAATTATATTTAGAAGAGAAATTTTATTAAAAAAACAAATTTCAACAGCAAGACATGACTAAACCACCTAAATATTGGAAAAAAGCAACACGTTATTTATCTTCAAAAGATAAGATTATGAAGACCCTTATTAAAAAGTATGATGACAAATTTTTAACTACTAGAAAAGATGTTTTTTTTTCCCTATGTAAAAGTATTATAGGCCAACAGATCAGTGTAGCAGCAGCAAACTCAGTTTTTATTAAATTTAAAAAACTTTGTAAAAATAAAATAGAACCTAAAACAGTAAATAAATTAAGTTCACAAAAACTTAAGAAATGTGGATTGAGTCGTCAAAAAGTTAAAGGCATAAAAGAACTTGCTTATAAGTTTTATCATAAAAGGTTTAATCCGAATTTAATAAAAAAAATGAGCGACGAAGACGCGATAGCTTATCTTTCAACTCTTAGACAGATCGGCAGGTGGTCAGCTGAAATGATTTTACTTTTCACTTTTAATAGACAAAATATCTGGCCTTTACAGGATATAGGCCTTCTGAGAGCGATATCTAATAACTATAAAAAAAAATATTTACCACCAAAAATTTTTGTCAGTAAATTATACAGAAAATTTTCACCTTACTGTTCGGTAGCAACCTGGTATTTATGGAGATCCATAGACGATGAGCCTATTCAGTATTAGCTGCCCTCTACTATTTGGTGGTGTCTTACAACATAACCATTAAGAATGTCATGTGCTTCCTGATATTCCTTTGAGTCATAACATTCTACAGCAGCATTATAATCAGGAAATTCAACTACAACTGTTCGAGGCGAATTAATCCCATCGGTCGTTCTATTTTTTCCGCCTCTAACTAGAAATTTTCCTGAAAACTTTTCTACAGCTGGTTTAGCTTTAGCGGCGTACTCTTTTAATTTTTCTGAACTATGAATTTTTTCATAAACACATACCCAATAAGCTTTCATATTTAATCTAACCACCTTTCAAATTTTTTCTTATTTTCTCTTATATATTGCGGCAATCTATCAAATTCAAATTTAGAAAGCTTTGGGCCTTTACCAAATTTTGTTTTTCTTTGATCTACGTTTAAATTATATATAGCATGTTTCTGATTCATTATTTTTTCAATTTCATCAATTGAAAGTGGATTAATATCAAACTCGAGATGATGAAGATAAGATTTTAATTTATGCTCAATTTCTTTTGCAGACTTCATATTTGTAAAATGCCATCCACCATCATCTATAAGTCTAATACTTGTGTATTTAGTTTTTGAGAAAAAAGCATCTATCCTATAAAAAGGATATTTTTTATCTTTAATATTTCTTAGCCATTGAGGACTAATCAAATCTTTCTTTCTACACCCTTTTGTCCCGACCCATATATATTTAGGAAGTTTAAGGTTAAATTTATAATAAAACATATCTTGCTTAAACATTATTATTTTTTCTTTAATATTTAAAAAATCAGTTTTTTTTAGGTTAGGTATTTCATCAACATCAGAAATTAGAATTATATCGTTATCTTGAGCTTGATTTATCCCATTAGATAAAAAATTTCTTTGTCCATTCTCTCTTTTTCCAGCATTTAAAATATATTTGCCGTTTGTAATATTTTTACTGTCATTTTTATTAAAAATTTCTAAATCTTCAGGTTCTTTATCAAAAACTAAATAAATTATTTTGTTCTTAAACTCTTTATAATGATTGATATTGAATTTTAGGTCTCTCTTTTCTCCTTTATGATTAAATTTACTTTCAACAATAACAAAGTAGTCAACAAAATCATTTAATGAGTTAAGTCTTAAATCTAAAACTATATCTTCATCAAAATACATGAAACAGTCAAATATTTTCATAAATATATTTAATTCAACTTAATACTATAATAATAATTATAAATGGAAAAAAAATTAATTATTAATTTTGATGAATACTTAGAAACAGTTGAAAAACTAGCAATAGAAGTAAATAAAGAATTTAAACCAACAGTTCTGGTCGGTATAATGAGAGGAGCTGCCCCGATAATAGACATTTTATCAAGAATTTTTAAATTACCTACAGCGTATATTGTAATACAGAGTTATTCAGGAAAAGGATTGGAGGATAAGCAAGGAGATTTAGTGTTTGCAAGAGACATAAGTTCAATAGCAAGGCAAAAGGATTTCGAGAGAGTATTACTTGTTGATGATTTGTCAGATACTGGTCTTACTTTAAATAAGAGTATCGATTGGCTTAAAAGTTATGATCCAGTTAAGAGTTATATTAAGGACATAAAAACAGCATGTTTGTGGAAAAAAAAATCTTCAAAATTTAATCCAGACTTTTGTCCAATAAAATTAGATAATGATCCTTGGATAGTACAACCAACTGAGCATTATGAAGAGATATCGATAAAGGAAATAGTTGAGAAAAATAAATAAGGCCAGAATAAATCTGGCCTTATAAAATTTAATTTTAAGCTACTGCAAAACTTATTGCACTTAGAATGGCAATAACCCAAATAGCGGGAGATGTAGTTGAGAATTTTCCAGTAAATATCTTTATTAAAGCATATGAGATAAATGCTAAAGCTATTCCATTGCTTATGCTGTAAGTTAGAGGCATAGCAATCATCGCAAGTACTGCAGGCGCAGACTCAGCAATATCATCCCATTCAATATCAGTAATATTTCTAACAAATAAAACTGCAACATATAATAAAGCTGCTCCATCTATTTCTTTTGGTAAACTCGTAGCTAATGGAGCAAAAAATAGACACGCTAGGAAAAGTACACCAATTACTAAAGATGTCATTCCTGTTCTTCCACCTGCTTTTACTCCTGCTCCAGATTCAACATAACTTGTTACAGTTGTGGTGCCCATGAAAGCTCCAGCTACTGTCCCAACGCTATCAGCCATCATAGCTTTGTTAATGTCTTGGACTCTACCTTTGTTATCAACTTTGCCCGCAACATTTGCAACTGATGTTAAAGTTCCAGCAGTATCAAAAAAATCTATAAATAGTAATGTAAATACAACAGTAGACATGCTTGCAGTTAATGCAGCAGACAGATCAAAATCAAATAGATATGTCATAGGAGGTATACTACCAACGACCCCATTAAATTTTGCTAGTCCGCTTAACCAGGCAATAATACTAAAAGCAATAATTCCAATTATTATATTTCCTTTAATATTTAATTTTTCCATAACTATAATTGCCACAAAAGTTAGACAACCAAGGATAACTAATGGATTTTTTATATCTCCCAAAGTAACAAGTGTGACCGGATGATCGCCAACTACTCCCATAATTTCCAATCCAATAATTGCTAAAAACAATCCAATACCCGCACCTATTCCTAGTTTTAAACTTTTTGGTATGGAGTTAATTAACCAAGATCTTATTGGTGTTAAAGATATAATTAAAAATAATACACCAGCTACTAAAACAGCTCCAAGTGCTTCTTGAGGTGTATAACCCATTCCCGCAACAACACCAAAAGCAACAAATGCATTTATACCCATTCCTGGAGCCAAACCTATTGGCCAAGTTTTTCCATAGAAAGCCATGATAAAGCATGCCAAGGATGTAGCCAATATTGTTGCTGTGAAAACAGCACCGAAATCAAAGAAACCTTTTTCTGGTCCTGCAAACTCTCCTGACAGAATAAAGGGATTTAAAAACATGATATATGCCATTGTTAAGAAAGTAGTAACTCCGGCAATCACTTCGGTTTTAAAATTTGTCTTATGTTTTTTGTAATTAAAATATTTATCTAACATATAAATCCTCCTAATAAGATTGAACAATAAACGATTCTTTTTCAAAATTCCTTTTAATTGAGGGGTTTATTAACATTTTTCAACTTAGAATTTAATTTTTTAATAAAACAAATCTGATAAACTGATCAAGTGCGATTAATAGCCTTTATAATTGTATTTTCAATTCTTTTGATCAAATTGACGGGTTGCCAAACTGTAAAGAATAAAACGGATGAAATTGTTAAAAAAGAAAACGAAAAATTAAGTCAATTTATTGGTCAGCCAGCTTCTGAACTAAAAATCGTTATGGGTTTACCTGATAATGAGTATAAGTCCGATACAGGTACAAAAGTTTTTGTATATAAAACAAAAAAATATGGAATTCCTTGTGAAAGAAAATTTGAAATCAGTAATAATGATATGGTAATTGGTTTTGTGTCTAAGGGATGTTTTTAACTTGTGGGGATGTACCCCACAAGCAAGGTTGATACTTATTTAATTTCAATAAGTTTTTTCTTTTTATAATCTGGCACAATTCTTTCACATGCAATTGTCAAAAGACCGTCTTTAAGCTCTGCACCATTTACTTTAACGTCATCGGCAATTGTAAATGATCTTGCAAACTGTCTTTGTGAAATACCTTTATGAATGATTTCACCATCTTTATTTTGATTTTCTGATTTATTAACTTGTTTAGTTCTTACAGTTAACAAATTATCCTCGAACTCTACCTCTACATCTTTTTTTGAAAACCCGGCAAGGGCTACTTCAATTGAATATTTATCCTTTCCGGTTTTTCTGATGTTGTATGGTGGATAATTAGATTGCATTGTTAAACCACCATTACCTAGCATATTTTCAAATTGATCAAACATGTCATCAAAACCAATTGAAAATGGTCTAAGTGAGTTAAATATAGATAGATCCTTACTTGTCATTTTTCCTCCTTTGTTAGCAAGGTTATTTGTAAGCTCCAATAAGGCAACTTACATATTTACATGTAGGTACTAAATTTAATTTTTCAAGTAACGATTAAATTTTTCCAGCGATCTTTAAAACAAATGCGTAGTCGAAAGCTATCTCTTCAATGGCTCCGTCTCTACCTGACTTACCTCCATGACCTGCATTCATTTCCGTCTTAAGTAGCAAAAGATTATTATCAGTTTTATAATCTCTTAGCTTTGCAGTAAACTTAGCTGGTTCATCAAATAGAACTCTGTTATCACTTAAACTCGTTGTAATTAAGATGTTTGGGTAATCCATTTTTTTAATATTATTATATGGAGCATAAGAATAAATATAATTAAAGTGATCCTTATTATCCTTGGCATTACCAAATTCATCAAATTCTCCAATTGTTAATGGCAGAGAATGATCTAGGTTAGTTGTTAAACTATCTACAAAAGGAACAGCCATTATCATTCCTAAAAATAAATCTGGATCTTTATTAACAACTGCCCCCATAAGCAATCCCCCCGCAGAACCACCCATTCCTATAATTTTACCCTTTGAGGTAAACTTTTTGTTTATCAAAAATTTTGCAGCAGCAATATAATCATTAAAAGTATTTTTCTTATTAAGAAGCTTGCCTTCTTTCCACCATTTCATTCCTCTTTCCATTCCCCCGCGAATATGTGCAGTTACCCAAATAATATTTCTGTTGATTAAACTTAATCTAGTAGAAGAAAAAGAGGGAGACATTGATGCGCCATATGAACCATATCCATATAAAAGAAGATTTGCAGATCCATCTAAAGGTGTGTTTTTGTGTCTAGTTATTGTTAAAGGTACTTTTCTTCCATCATAAGAATTACACTCGACTCTTTCTACTATGTAATTTTTTGGATCATGTCCTGAAGGAATAATTTGTTCCTTTACCAATTTCTTTTCTTTAGTCTTTAAATTATATAAATAAGTTCTCGCTTGAGTTTTTGGGGTAGAGTAAGAGATATAGATTAAATCAGTGTTTCTATCTCTTTGGGTATGCGAAATATTAGCATCATAAACTTTTTCATCTGTAAAAATGAGTTCTTCTTCTTTATTTGATTTTATATCTCTTACAAAAATTTTATCTAAAGCGTTTGTAAGCTCAGATCTTATAATCCAATTATTCAAAAAAGTAAGTCCACCGATCATGCTTTCATCTTTCGCTGGAATAAATACCTCCCATTTTGGCGACTCTAAACTTTTTGATTTTTCAATTTTAAAATCCTCAGCGTCTTTGTTGGTGTGAATATAAAAATAATCTCCCCAAGAACTGACGCTATAGATAATTCCTTTTTCCCTTTTTTTAATTATTTTTGGTTTAGGCAATTTTTCATTAGCTTTAAAATAATATTTTTCAGAGGTATTATGATCAGAAGAATTGATAAAATAATATTTTTCATCCGCGCTAATGCCAATGCTCACTGTAAACGCAGGAGTTTTTTCCTCAAATATTAAAAGATCATCCCTGATCGATTTTCCAATTTCATGTCTAAAAATTTTTTTTGGCCTGTGATTTTCATCAAGCTTAGAATAAAAAATAAATTTATCATCTAAACTAAACAACACAGAACCCGAGGTATTTTCTATTTTCTCTGTAATGATTTCATTTGTCCTAATGTCTCTTACATGAATAGTAAAATACTCAGAACCTTTTAAATCTAATGAATATGCCAAATACTTGTCATTATAGCTTACTTCTAAATCACCAATACCAAAATATTCAGTTTTTAGTTTTTCTTTTTCTTTATCTCCATTCCAAATTTCTTCGATATCATTAGATCCAATTTTTTTTCTTAATTTAATTGAATAATTTCCTTTTGTTGTTGTTTTTGTCCAATACTCATAATTCGTATCTTTAAATGTCAAAGACTCATCATCTAACTTAATTCTACCCTTGATTTCATCAAAAAGTTTTTTTTGATATTCTTTCGTATCTTTTAAATTCTCCTCTGTATAACTGTTTTCATCTTCCAGATATTTCCTAACTTCTGGCAAGAGTTTAGAGCTATCTTTTAAAACTTCTAAAATATTATTTTGATGAATCCAGCTATAATTATCCTCCCAAGTCACATTGTGACAAGATTTTAGTTCTAGTTTTTTCTCAAGTTGTGGTATTTTCATTTTAAACATCTATTACATGAATATTTTTTTCTTAACACTAATTATTTTTGTCCTAGTCTATTTATTGCTTAATTGGTTTGTAAAGACGTCAAGTACCAAAATTTCTAAAGGAATTAGAACTTTTACGATTATTTTATCTATAGTTCTTGCTGTGATAATGGCCTTTGCTGGAAGGTATATATTCTCTCTACCGTTTTTACTTATGATTTTGCCACTTATAAAGACCAAAGCCGGGTTAACCTTGCTTCAGTTTGTAAGAATTTGGGGGCTATTAAGATTTTTGAAAAATTCAGGAAGGTTTAATTTTAGCAACTCGGGATCTGCTGCAAACACTCAATCTATGTCTGTAGATGAAGCTTATAAAATACTAAATTTAAATCTAAAACAAAAATATTCTAGAGAAGAAGTTATGAAATCATATAAAAATATTATGAAAAAAATTCATCCAGACGTAAGTCCTGAGTTATCTAGATTAGCTGCAATAGTTAATGAGGCTAAAGAAATTGTTTTGAAAGATGTTAGTTAATTAATTCTTTAAATTTAAAAAATATTTTTTGTGGATCGATTTTATCTTTACCTAAAGTATTGTGCTTAACAGTTACTTCTCCATCAGGAATTATCGGAAACATATTTGAACTATAACTCCCATATATTAAAGGAGTATCTGCCATCAAAACTATAGTTGGTATACCAATTGCAGCAGATAAATGGCTAAAACTAGAGTCATTACAAATTGCAATATCACAATTAGCAATAATAGGAAAAGTCTGAAATAAACTCATTTTATCTAAAGATAAGCATCTAGAATTATATTTTGAACTCAATATATCTTTCAAGATGCTTTGTTCGTCATCAGAAGTTCCTGTAGCTAAAAAAAATCTGCAAGTATATTGGTTTTCACACTTTTCCATAAATTTCAAAAATATTTTTGATGGTATCCTTTTCGTATTTCCAGACCCACCTATACCCAATATTATATTTTTTTCATTCTTTGTTATTTTAAACTTATTTGCAGTTTCGGTAATACTTTTTTTGTCTATATCAATTATAGGTTCACTTTTTATAGTTTTACCGATTGTATCTTTAAGAAAATTTTGTGCTGCTAAAATTATATGCTGGTTTTTTTTTTCAAATAATGGATATTGATATATCTCTTTAATATATGCTAATTTGCATATTAGTTTAAATCTCAAAGATGAATTAAAGATAAAAACTTTTTCAAAGTTATAATTTTTTAACTGGTTTGCTAAACTGATAGATCCAAAAAAACCATCGTGCTTTCCTTTTTTATTTTTATTATTTCTGTCCAAATTTATAATCTCCCCAATAAATTTATTATCTTTTAAAATTTCTGAAGCTTTAGAGTTTTCTTTAACTAGAATGTCGATTTTTGTATTATATTTTTTAGATATTGCTTCTACAAAGGGTAAATATATTATCATATCGCCAATACCCATTCTGTTTTGAATCGCTAGAATTTTCATTTTTTTATCAACTTTACTAAAATTTGATTTTTATATAAGTTTTTATTATGAGTAAAATTAATGGCATTTATGCGGCTTCTGTATCTGTGCTAGATAAAGAGTTAAATTTAGATATAGATAAAACAATCAAACATTCAGAAAATTTGATTTTACAGGGATGCCATGGAGTTGTCATTTTTGGAAGCACAGGACAAGCCCAACTAATTTCTGTTGCAGAAAAAATAAAATTAATTGAGAAACTTTCAAAAAGCGAATTTAAAAATAAATTTATAATCGGCACAGGTTTTAATTCACTTAAAGAGACCATCTCTTTTCTAAATGTATGTAAAAATTTTTATTTTGAAAATTTTCTTATAATGCCACCTGCTTACTATATTTATGAAGATAATGATGCCATTAATTTTTATTCTGAAATAATTAAAAATCATCCATGGTGTAAAATCATTTTATATAATTTTGAAAGATTGTGTGGATATAAATTCTCAATAGAATGTATTGAGGAGCTGGTTAAAAGTTATCCAGATCAGATCATAGGGGTTAAAGACAGTACCTATAATTTATATAAAAACTTAAAATTAAAAAACTTTTCTGTTCTACCTGGGTCAGAATTAAAATTAATAAGTGGTCTAGAGTTAGGATGTTCAGGGATAATTACTGCAACCTGTAATGTTACAGCAGAGCTATCAAGAAATGTTTATGATAATTTTGTGAATAAAATTGAACAAGTAAATAACCAAAAATTATGTAATGTAAGAGAGATATTTGATAAATATAATTTAATTTCAGGCATTCATACATTTTTATCTATCGCAGATAATTCTTATGCGAATTTATTGCCACCACTTTCCTTGTTAAATGAAGATAGTAAAAAAAAATTACTTGATGATTTAACTAAATTAGATTTTAATTATAATTTTTTAAAAGTAGCTTAATATGAAATTGGCAAAATTCTTAAATAGCTTATTTATCAAAAATGGATTTATTTTAATCGACGCAGATAATAATAAGTATAAGATTGGAAATCCTAAAAAAGAAAATCCAGTTATACTTAAACTTTTGGATAAAAGCCTGCATTCTAAATTATTTTTACATCCAGATCTTTATTTTGGTGAAGCTTATACTAATGGATCCCTGATTATTGAAAATGGATCATTAACAGAATTTCTAGAAATTGCATTTGAAAATATCGGAAGAGGAGAGATAAATAATTATGGAATGCTAATTAATAAGCTTAGAGGATTTTATAAAACTTTAACTAGCTTTAACTTTGTAAAAAACTCTAAAAAAAATGTAGCACATCATTATGATATATCTGAAAAACTTTACGACTTATTTTTAGATGAGAAAAGACAATATTCTTGCGCATATTTTAAAGATGAAAAAAATACTTTAGAGGAAGCCCAAAATAATAAAATTAATCACATAATAAAAAAACTTAAATTAGAAAACGATCAAAAAGTTTTAGATATTGGAAGTGGATGGGGTACATTAGCTTTAGAGATAGCTAAAAAAACCAAATGTTCAGTTCTTGGCATAACTCTCTCAGAAAATCAGTTGCGATATAGCAAGCAGAAGGCAAAACAGATGAATCTAGAAAATCAAGTAGACTTTAGGCTCGTCGATTATAGAAATTTAAATGAAAGGTTTGATAGAATAGTAAGTGTTGGAATGTTTGAACATGTTGGGAAAAAATTTTACAATACCTACTTTAATACAGTATCAAAACTACTTTCTGAAAATGGAATTGCACTGATACATACCATAGGATCTATTAATCCACCACGGGATCCACAGCCATGGATTAATAAATATATTTTTCCAGGAGGCTATACACCAAGTTTAAGTGAGGTTGCTCACCCAATTGAAAAATCTGGATTAGTACTTTCCGATATTGAGGTTTTAAGAAAGCATTACGCTCACACCTTAAGGCACTGGAAAGAGCGATTTTTAAGTAAAAAAAGTAAAGTTTTAGAAATGTTTGATGAAAAATTTTTTAGGATGTGGGAATTTTATCTTGCAAGTTGTGAAATGGCTTTTAAATGGGGAGATCAGGTTGTATTTCAATTTCAATTATCCAAAAAATTAGGTTCTGTTCCAAATACAAGAGACTATATTTATCAACAATAAATTGATAAATCTTTATAATTCTCTAAATGAAAAAAAAGAAAAAAAAAAATAAAAAAACTAAAAAAAATCCTAAATTCAAAAAAATTAAAAAACTTCCAGCTAGCTCGAAAAATCAAAAAAAAATTAAAAAAAGAAAAAAAGTTTCAAAAAAAAAAGTTAAAGTTAATAAAAATATCAAAGAAAATAAAATTCTCTTAAAATTAATACGATTTCAAAGCTCTTTGAAGCCAGACATAAAAATAAGCTTTAATCCCTTTATAACCATCGACAACTTCCTACAAAAATTCTTTACAAAAATCTCAGATACCATAAGCGAATATAAAGTATTGCAAAAGGATGAATCGAGAAGAAAAAAGATTGAAGAGATGGAAAGAATCGAGAAAGAGAAAATAGATAAAAAATTAAGACTAGAAGAACAAAAAAGAGCTAATTTAAAACTAAAAGAACAATTATTGAAAGATGAAATAAAATTTGAGAAAGCGAGAGCTAAAGACATAAAATCATTTTTAAGAAAAGAACAAGCAATCATAAGACAAGAACAAGCCGAAAAGCAGAGAAAATTTCTTGAACAGCTTAAATTAGAAAAACAAATTGAAAAATTTAGAATAAGAGAAATAAAAGAATTAGAACAATTAGAAAAAATCTCGCTAAAAGAAAAAAGAGAAGATTATGCTGGGCTACAGGAGAGAATAGATAAATTAAGAGAAAAATATAGAATTATTAGAGATCAAAAAATTCGAGAAAGAGTAGAGGCCCTAGGAGTAAAAATACAAGGTGACGAAGATAGGGAAACATTACTTCGAAAGGAAAAAGACTATACTTTAGCAAGACAAAAAATTGAGTTTGCATTAGAAAGTTTTTATAGAAGCGCAAGTAGTTTAGTATTCCAGCTTAATAAAAGACATATTACTAGGCAAATGTCTATCTTAAGATGTATAGACCGAAGATTTGAAACAGGGGAGATCTTTATAAAATGGGATGAAAATGAAGATGATAACTGGCTAATATTAATTTATATAAAAAATAATTCTCCAGATGAGGGAATAATAATAGAGGATAAAACTAATACAGAAAAAAATTTGTCTTATGATTATAAAACTACGGAAATTTTTAAAGCCTCAGATCAAATGGTAGATTCTTTAACACAATTAATTGCTAGGGTAAGAAAAAAAAAAGAAAATTAATTTTTTAATTATAGTTTTTTAATTTATATTCCCAGCTACCCATTCTTTCATATTTAATTTTTAAAATTATATTGGTAGTAGGATCTATCCATATAAGAAAATCAAGCTTTTTATCCTCAGCGATGTTTTGATTTTTGGATTTTATACTAAATTTATTTGTATTTATTTTTCTACCTAGAATTTCCAATACTTCATCACCTATATATTTTACTTTTTGTTTTTTTACACTTCCTGATAAAGGACTTATTTGTGTATCAGTTTGTAAAATTTGATAGTTCCACCAATTTCCTATGACATTATCTAGAGTAGCATTTCCTTTATATGACGAACCATCTATTAAATATTTAGTTTCATCGTCTGAAAGTTTTAATTTTACATACTTAATTTTTTTGTTTTGAAAAGTTTCAGATTCAAATGAGACTAACTTATTATTTTTATAAATTTCAGTTCCCAAGCTGTCAATTTTAAATAAATTTACACCTAAAATATCTACTTTAAATTTTGTATTATTTTCAACTTTTAAAAAATCATTTTTTTTTGAGAATTTATAATTTGAAAAACCAATCACCTCGCCATTTCTTAACACCTGCATCTCGATAAACTGTAAATTTATAAGTTCTTTAGAAATACAGGTTTTAAATATACTAACTGTCGAAATTATAACGGTAATGAATATTTTTTTCATAAATATAAGTTTATAGATTTTTTTAATTACTAAAATAAGATTATTGATTTGCAAATTATTTTTTATTAGGATTTATTAGGTTTTATAACTAAGTAAATAATGTTTCTAAAAATTAAAAATATCCCTAGAGTTTCATGGAGTTCTGAAAAGGCTCTTAATTTAAAACCAAGACTATCAACTTTTTTCTTTTTATGTTTTGGATTAAGTTTATTTGGTATAGGCGAAGGTTTATTGCTTGTATCTTATACAGGCGCTTCCCCTTGGAGTGTATTAGCGCAAGGCATTTCTTTAAAAGTAAATCTTTCAATTGGAATTATAACTTTTTTTATTAGTATTTTTGTAATTTCTCTTTGGGTTTTTTTGAGTCAAAAGCCGGGGATTGGAACAATACTAAATGCAGTAATTATAGCTGCAATGATAGATTTTTGTTTAAAATACGTTTCTACTCCAGAAAGTTTTATTTTAAAAATGATCTTGGCAGTATTAGCTGTTCTACTAGTGGGAATAGGAAGCGGTATTTATCTTGTAGCAAATTTGGGTCCTGGGCCTAGAGATGGTTTAATGACTGGATTACAAAAAAAAACAAATTTGCCTATTGCAGCAGTAAGAGCGTTTTTAGAAATAACAGTAGTTAGTATTGGTTGGTATCTAGGGGGAACTGTTGGTATAGGGACTATACTTTTTGCCTTTGGTATTGGGCCAGCAGTGGCACTTGGCTTGTTTATTGTTGGTAGAATTTTTAGTTAATTTCTAGTATTTTGTAAATCGAATCAGTTAACTTAAAAATAATATGAAAGATTTAGTAAAATATTTACAACTTGGTCTGCTTGGAATAATTTTAGTTAGCACTATCATTGCTGTTATTTTAGAGATTAAATTAATGTTTATAAATACTTCAGTAACTCTTGCTGATTTACTTTTAATGTTTCTATATTTGGAGGTGTTGGCAATGGTCAGAGTATTTTGGGACCAACAATCAATAAGTATCACTTTACCACTTTTAATTGCAATTACTGCTCTTTCACGATTTATAATTTTGCAAGGAAAAGAAATGGATCCCTCGGCGTTAGTTTATGAAGCTGTAGCTATAGTTTTAATTGCTGGTGCAATTGTTATCCTAAGATTAAGACATAGTGATAAATTAGGAATATCAAAAAAAAAGAGAAGTAAATAAATAGAATTTTCAACAAATTGGTGATTTATACAACTTATTAAGAAGTGTATGATTCAGAATGTGGTTTGTTAGAATTAGACTACATAAATTTGTTAGATTAACTTTTCATCCACCATGAAGAGAATTGGAAAAAAAAGGGCAGTTAAAAACCGCCCTTTTGAATTTTTGTTTGAGTTTAATGGGGATTACATGTGCATTCCACCCATTTATTATAATATCTAAATTAATTATTTTTTAAGTTTAATTGGTTTGCCGTGAGAGTTATTTTTTTTTGTTCCTTCAGTTGCCATCCAAATTATTAATGGAATTATACCTACAATTGTTAATGATATTAATTGCCACCAACCAGATTTATTAACGTCATGAAGACGTCTTGCTCCAACAGCAATCGAAGGTATGAAGACGACAGCGTAAGCAATCCAATACATTACACCACTTCCACTTGTATCACCTGTTGCGGCATCCCAAACTGTACCTACAAATTGTAAAATGAAACCAAACAGAAAAAACCACCAACATTCTGATCTACTTGCTCTTCCATTAAAGTTTGCATAGTTTGAGAAACAATAAGCAATAGATTGACCAAAATTCATAATCAAACCTTATTAATTAATCTCTAATAAGTCAAAATTAATTTCATTACAGAATTTTTAAAAGTTCATTGCAGATTTTTGTTTCGGGTAAAAAAAAAGGGCAGTAGAAACTGCCCTTTTTGAATTTTTGTTTGAGTATAATGGGGATTACATTCCCATTCCACCCATTCCTCCCATACCGCCCATTCCGCCAGGAGGCATAGCAGGACCGGAGTCCTTCTCTTCAGGTTTATCAGCAATCATTGCTTCAGTAGTTACTAACAATCCAGATATTGAAGCTGCGTCTTGTAAAGCTGTTCTAACAACTTTTACGGGATCAATAATACCTTCTTTAAACATATCGACATAATTCTCAGTTTGGGCGTCATAACCGTGGGATGTTTTATTTTGCTCTAAAAGTTTACCGACTACAACTGATCCATCTACTCCAGCATTTTTTGTAATCTGCCTGATAGGTGCTTGCAATGCACTTTTAACAATCTCAACCCCAGCTTTTTGATCGTCGCCTTTTACTTTCACTGATTTATCAATATCTTGTGAGGCATACAGCAACGCACAACCTCCACCAACAACAATACCCTCCTCAACTGCTGCTCTTGTAGCATTTAAAGCATCTTCAACTCTGTCTTTTCTCTCTTTTACTTCTACTTCAGTTGCTCCACCAACTTTAATAACAGCCACTCCTCCAGCAAGCTTTGCTAGTCTTTCTTGTAGTTTTTCTTTATCATAATCAGAGGTAGTTTCATCTATTTGTTGTTTTATTTGTGCACACCTCGCCTCTATATCTGATTTTTTTCCAGCTCCACTTACAATGGTACTATTTTCCTTATCTACCTTAACTCTTTTTGCAGATCCAAGGTCATTTAACTTAACGTTTTCAAGCTTTATTCCCAAGTCTTCAGAAATTACCTGCCCACCAGTTAGTATTGCTATATCCTCTAACATTGCTTTTCTTCTATCTCCAAAACCTGGAGCTTTTACAGCAACAACTTTAAGACCACCTCTTAGTTTATTTACTACAAGGGTCGCTAATGCTTCACCTTCAACATCTTCTGAAATAATCATTAAAGGCCTTCCTGCTTGAACAACTGCCTCTAATAAAGGCACCATTGGTTGTAAATTAGTTAACTTTTTTTCATGTAAAAGTATTAAAGGGTTTTCTAATTCAGTTGTCATTTTATCACCATTTGTAATGAAGTATGGTGACAAGTATCCCCTATCAAATTGCATGCCTTCAACAACATCAAGTTCGGTCTCTATCCCTTTTGCTTCTTCAACTGTAATTACTCCCTCATTTCCAACTTTCTGCATTGCTTTAGAAATCATATTACCAATTTCCTTATCTCCATTAGCTGAAATCGTTCCAACCTGAGCAATCTCATCACTGTCTTTAACTTTTTTTGCAGAGGAAATTAATTTTTGTTTTACTTGTTCAACTGCTGCATCAATACCTCTTTTAACATCCATAGGGTTCATGCCAGCAGTTACATATTTACATCCCTCTTTAACTATTGCCTGTGCCAAAATGGTTGCAGTGGTAGTCCCATCACCAGCTTCATCATTAGTTTTGCTGGCAACTTCTTTTACCATCTGTGCACCCATATTTTCGAACTTATCTTCAAGATCAATTTCTTTAGCTACTGTTACCCCATCTTTCGTAGTTCTTGGAGCTCCATAAGATTTATCGATCACAACATTTCTTCCTTTAGGACCTAAAGTTGTTTTTACAGTATTTGCAAGTATATCAACACCCTTAAGCATTGCTGCTCTTGCGTCAGCATCAAATTTTACTATTTTTGCCATTTCAATCTCCTTAAATTATTTTCCTGTTGAAATACCCATAATGTCTGACTCTTTCATTATGTTGTATTCTTTACCATCAATTTTGACTTCAGTTCCAGACCATTTGCCAAAAAGAACTTTATCACCAACTTTCACATCCATTGGTATTATTTTCCCGTCCTCAGTTTTTGCTCCACCACCAACAGCTACAACTTTTCCTTCTTGTGGCTTTTCTTGAGCTGTATCAGGTATTATTATTCCTCCCGCAGTTTTTTCACTACTATCAAGGACTTCAATTAGCACCCTGTCGTGCAAAGGTTTAAATTTCATAAAAACTCCTATAAATATGAGGTTCATATAAAGATGGTCAGCAATTATTTCAAGATATCTCAAAGAAATTTAAACCCAAAAAACCAAGAAATATTGATTTTTTTGAGTTATATCTCATAAATGTCGAAAAATTTAGATGAATTAGGGCTTAAGTCCATAGCAGATGATTACGATATATTCTTTATTGATATATGGGGAGTTATTCATAATGGCATAGATCTTTACCAAACTTCAGTTGAGGTATTAAGTCAAATAGAGAAGCTTAATAAGAGGTATGTTTTACTCACTAACGCTCCAAGGCCAAATAAAACTGTAATAGAGTTTTTAAAAAAATTGGGACTGGATGAGGACAAATGTAAGCAAGTCTATACGTCTGGCGAGTCTGCACTTAAATATTTAGAAAAAAATTTAAAAACAAATAAGTTTTTTCATATTGGACCCCCCCGGGATTTTGATCTTTTTAAACTTTTTGAAAAAAATAAAATAAATAGTCTAGAAAAATCTGATTTCATATTATGTACAGGTTTGTTTGAGGATTATGAAAGTGATTTAAATTATTATAAAGATTTACTTAAAAAATTTTGATGATAAAAAAATGATATGTACAAATCCAGATTTAATCGTAGATAAAGGTGATAGAAGAGAATATTGTGCAGGATCAGTTGCAAAGATATTTGAAGACCTCGGAGGTAAGGTAAAGTATTTTGGCAAACCTTATCCACCAGTTTATCAACAATCGATTAATATCCAGGGTCAAAAAGTATTATGCATCGGAGACAATCTAAATACTGATATTAGAGGGGCTAATATTCAAAATTTTGACTCCATGTTAATATCTTCAGGTATACATAAAAAAGAGATAAAAAAAAATATAGAAAATATAGAAAATAAATACAAGGTGAAGATTGATTATTATCAATCATTTTTAAAATGGTAAAAAAATTAACTTATTATAAAAATTTTAATATTAAAAAGAAACATAAACACTCAATAATTTTAATAGGTAATTTTGATGGTGTTCATTTAGGACACCAAAAATTATTTAGAAAAGCGTTAATTTTAAAAAAAAGAAAAAAGTATAAAATTGGAGTTGTAACCTTTGATCCAATTCCAAAAATGTTTTTTTATAAAAAAATAAAAAATTATAGAATTTCTAATTTAAAACAAAAGTTAGAAATTTTTAAATATTTTGATGTTGATTTTGTTATTAATAAAAAATTTAACTTTGAATTTTCTAAAATAAATTATCTTACTTTTATAAAAAAATTTTTGTATAAAAAATTGTCGGCTAAATTAATTTTTGTAAGTAATAATTTTAGATTTGGGCACAAAAGAGAAGGAGACGTAAGATTGCTTAAATTTTTTGAAAACAAATATAATTATAAAATAATCAATCCATCCCCGTTAAAAAAAAAACAAAAGATTATCTCATCAACATTTATAAGAAAACTTTTAGAGCAAGGAAAGATTTCTATTGCAAATAATTACCTAAATAGAAATTGGTCAATACAAGGTGTTGTAAAACATGGAAGAAGAATTGGTAAAAAAATTGGATTTCCAACTTGTAACATTGATATAGGCAATTATGTAATAGCAAAGCCAGGAGTTTACGCAGTGGAAATTTTTAAAAATAAATCAAAAAAGAGTTTAAAAGGCATTGCAAACCTTGGCTTTAGACCAACTTTTAATCAAAAAAAAATTCTTTTAGAGGTTAATATTTTTAATTTTAAAGGAAATCTTTATAATAAAAAGTTAACTGTTGAATTTTTAAAGTTTATAAGAGGAGAAAAAAAATTTAAAGGTATAAAGGAATTGAAAAAACAAATTAAAAAAGACATACAACAAGCTAAAAATTTTAAATGAGCAAAGATCAAATTAATCTTCCCAAAACAGCTTTCACTATGAAAGCAAATCTACCTATGAAAGAGCCTAAAATCATTGAACATTGGAATAAGATTGATCTCTATAATTTATTAAGAAAAAATAACAAAGGCAAAGAAAAGTTTGTTCTTCATGACGGACCTCCATATGCAAATGGAAATATTCATATGGGAACTGCATTTAATAAAATTCTAAAAGATATAATCACAAAATTTCACCAAATGGACGGAAAGGACTCAGTTTATGTCCCAGGATGGGATTGTCATGGACTGCCTATTGAGTGGAAAATAGAGGAGCAATATAAAAAAAATAAAAAAAATAAAAATGATGTTCCAGTTGTTGAATTTAGAAAAGAATGTAGAGAGTTTGCTAGCAAATGGATCAAAGTTCATAAAGAGCAATTCAAAAGACTTGGAGTTATTGGAGATTGGGAAAATTATTATTCTACAATGAGTTATGATGCTGAGGCTCAAATAGTTAGAGAGTTAGGTAAATTTCTTAAGGAAGGAAGCTTATATAGAGGTTATAAGCCAGTTTTATGGTCTACTGTTGAAAAGACAGCTCTTGCTGACGCTGAGGTAGAATATATGGATCATGTATCAGATACAATTTATGTTTCTTTCCCTGTAAAAGCATCTAAGACAAAAGATCTTTTGAATACTGAAATTATTATTTGGACAACTACTCCGTGGACAATTCCAGCAAATAAAGCTTTAGCTTACAACAAATCCCTAAGGTATGTTGTAGTTCAAATTAATGACCAAAATGATTTTATTAATAGAAAAATTATTGTCGCAAAAGATCTTTTAAAGAATGTAATAGAAGATTGTAAAATTAAAGATTATAAAATTTTAAGTGAAATAAACGGTTCTGATTTTAATGAAACAATTTGTTCTCATCCGTTTAAGAAACTAGGTTATGACTATGATATACCAATGCTTGAGGCAAGATTTGTTACGACTGAACAAGGCTCAGGAATTGTTCATTGTGCTCCAAGCCATGGACCAGATGATTTTAATTTATGTTTAAATAATAATATAAAAGCTGTTGAAACTGTCGACGACGATGGAAAGTATACAAAGCATGTTTTAAATTTTGAGGGTATTCATATTTTTAAAGCAAATCCAATTGTAATTGAGAAACTTAAAAGTGAGAAGAATTTACTAGCGAACGGAAAATTAAATCACTCGTATCCTCATTCATGGAGATCTAAAGCTCCATTAGTTCATAGAGCTACACCTCAATGGTTTATTTCTATGGAAAGCCATAAATTAAGAGACAAAGCTTTAAAAGCGATCGATGATACACAATTTTATCCCACAAAAGGGAAGGAGAGATTAAGATCCATGATAGAAACTAGACCAGATTGGTGTGTTTCAAGACAGAGAGTTTGGGGAGTTCCATTGCCTATATTTATCTCTAAATCAGACGGCAAGGTTTTAGCAGATGATGAAGTATTTGAAAATATTGCTGCTATCTATGAAAAAGAAGGATCAGATTGCTGGTTTTCAGACGACCCTCAAAAATTTTTGGGAAACAAATATAAAGCAGATGATTTTGTTAAACTAAAAGATATTGTTGAGGTTTGGTTTGATAGTGGATCCACACACTCATTTGTTTTAGAAAAAAGAGAAGATTTAAAATGGCCTGCATCGATGTACTTAGAGGGATCTGATCAACATAGAGGCTGGTTTCATTCTTCGTTATTAGAGTCTTGCGGCACGAGAGGAAAAGCTCCTTTTGAAAGTATTTTATCTCACGGGTTTGTGATGGATGGTAAAGGTTTAAAAATGTCAAAGTCATTAGGAAACCAAATCTTTCCTGAGGATATTTTAAAAAAATACGGAGCAGATATTCTTAGAGTTTGGGTAGCCGCGTCTGATTATTCAGAGGATTTAAGAATAGACTATTCTATTTTAGAGCAACATGCTGAAGCGTATAGAAAGATAAGAAATACATTTAGATATTTAATGGGAAATATAAATGATAATTATTTAGAACAAGAATATAATAAGATAGATATAAGCAAACTCCCAGAACTTGAAAAATTAATGTTACACAAATTATATGTTTTAAATGAAAAATTTAATGCAAATTTTAAAGATTATAATTTCCATGTGCTGTATAAAGAACTATTAAACTTTTGTACTGTAGATCTATCTTCATTTTATTTTGATATTAGAAAAGATACTTTATATTGTGATAATAAAAACTCAGAAAAGAGACAAAGCTGTATTTTAATATTAAATACAATATTAGATGCTTTATTAAAATGGTTTGCACCAATTTTATCATTTACTGCTGAGGAAGTTTTTAGCCTTTTAAAGAAAGATAACAAAAACAGCATTCATTTAAAAAAATTTCCAGACTTTCCTAAATCTTGGAAAAATGAGGAACTTAATAAAAATTGGACAAAAATAAATAAAATACGAGCTAGTGTAAACATAAGTATTGAAGAAAAGAGAGCAGCAAAGATGATTGGGTCTAGTTTGGAAACAATAGTTGATATCAAATTAAACAAGGATTTGTACGACCTTGCAAAAAAATACGATTTTTCAGAAATATGTATTACATCACTTGCAAATATTGTTTTGGATAAAAATATAAAAGATCAGATAGAAGTTAAAACTTCAAAAGCAAAAGGAAAAAAATGTTCTGTTTGTTGGAAAATTAGAGAAACTGAGTGTGAAAGACATCCAATATGTAATTTTAAATGATAAAATTTTTAAACAACAAATTTATTTATTATTTTTTAATCACATTATTTATATTTGCTTTAGATAGAACTTCAAAGATTTACGTTATAAATATTGCGGAAACATATGGTCAGGTAGATATATATATTAACAAATTTCTAAATATAATTTTAGTTTGGAATTCAGGAATCGGTTTTGGATTGTTTTCATTTGAAAAACAATTTGCATATAACTTAATAACTCTAATAATAGCATTGGTGAATTGTTTGATTTTATACCTTGGAATTAAGTCAAAAAATTTTAAAGGATTCATATTTTTCATTATTCTAGGAGGATCACTTGGAAACCTTTTTGACAGACTATATTATTCTGCTGTACCTGACTTTATAGATATAAATTACAATGATTTTCATTGGTTTATTTTTAATGTAGCTGATATATTTATCTCATTGGGTATCATATGCCTTATTTTTGTTGAATTATTTTCGAATAAAGAGAAAGAAAGAAATGAAGCATAAATACATTTTTATAATTTCCATATTACTTCTTTTAAATGCTTGCCAATCTATTAGAGACGGATTGGCAGGAAATAAAAATAATAATAGTGATGAATTTTTAATTGAAAAAAAAAACCCCTTAGAAACACCACCAGATTTTGGATTACTTCCTGAGCCAAAGAAAGAAACAGAAATAATAGATCAAGCAGAAAAAATTGATGAAGATATTGAAATCTTGCTAAAAAAAGAAGGTGGAATTAAAAATACTTCAGAAATTGATAAATCAACTGAAGATTTTATTTTAAAAAAAATAAAAAAAAATTGATGTTAACGAAAAATATCCAATTTAATGGATTTGAAATTAAAAAAAATAGAGTCAAAATAAAGTCTAATATTTTAAAAAAATTAGATGCTTATAAAGATCATAAATTAATTCAAAGTTTTTCAGAAGATTACATATACGATTTTACTCAATCAGAAATTAAAAAATTTAAAAACTTTAAAAGTTATAATTTAATTGGTATGGGAGGTTCATCACTGGGTTCCAAAGCAATATATAAATTTTTGAAACCAAAGATTAAAAAGAAATTTACATTTTTAGATAATTTAAATTCAAAAAAAAATAATAAAATCAGCAACAAAAGTCTTAATATAATAATCTCAAAATCGGGCAGTACTCTAGAAACAATCGCAAACTATTCATCTATTAAAACAAATAAAAAAAATTTATTCATATGTGAAAATTCCAATAATTATATTAAGTCTCTAGCTAGAAAACTTAATTGCAAAGTAATTAATCATAAAAATTATATTGGTGGAAGATATTCAGTGCTTTCAGAAGTTGGAATGCTACCAGCGATTTTCATGGGTTTAAAACCAGATAAATTCAAAAATTTTAACACTCTAGTAAAAAATAAAAATTTTGTTAACTCTCTAGTAGATAGTGTTACATCAATATCGTATTTTTTAGTAAATAGAAAATTCAATTCGATTATATTAAATTATGATGAACTTTCATTAGACTTATTTAGTTGGTATCAGCAACTGGTTGCTGAGAGTTTAGGAAAAGATTCAAAGGGTATTTTGCCATTAGTTTCAAGTATGCCTAAAGATAATCACAGTTTAATGCAACTATATTTAGATGGGCCGGGAAACTCTTTTTTCACTTTTTTTGACGTTGATGATCACGACAATCAAAAAATTATTAATAGGGAAATATTACCATCTTTAAATTACCTTAAAAATAAAAATTTGTATCAGATAAAATCCGCACAAAAAAAAGCAACTGAGGCTGTTTTTAGAAAAAGAAATATACCATTTAGAAGTTTTAAAGTTTTACTACGCTCTGAAGAAGCACTAGGGGAACTGTTTACTTTTTTTATGCTAGAAACAATTCTTCTTGCAGATTTTATGAAAATTAACCCTTTCAATCAGCCTTCTGTAGAATTAATTAAAACAGAAACAAAAAGAATTCTTACAAATTAAAATTTTCCAAAATATATTTTAGATAATCCATAAGTTCTATCAGAAATAATATTGAAGTAATTTGGGAATCTATCTCTAGTTTTTTTATTTCTATGCAAAATAAATAAAGTTTTTTTTTTATAAATTTTTTTTTCAGAAACTAAATTAAATAATTCCTCTATTTTGCTTTCTTTATAAGGAGGATCTAAAAATATAATGTCATATTTAGTTTTGTTGTCATTTGAGTATTTAATAAATTCAAAAACATTTTCATTAAATAAAGCTACTCGACTAATACAGTCTAGATATTCAACGTTTTTTTTTAAAATTTTAAATGCAGGCAAATAATCTTCACAAAAATCTACTTTCAAAGCTCCTCTAGATAAACATTCTAAACCGAAGGAGCCTGAGCCTGAATAAAGATCGAGAACAGATGAATTTGAAATTTTGTTCTCTAGGAGGTTTGAATGTTCAATAATATTAAATATAGACTCTCTTACCATATCTTTAAGAGGTCTTGTAAAATTATCAGTTGGTAAATAAATTTTTTTATTTTTAAATTTACCACTAATAATTCTCATAATTAAGTTACCTTGTAAGCAATATCTTTTCGGAAAAATCCTTCTTTCCAATCTAATTCATCTAAAATTTTTATAGATTTTTCTTTCGACTTTCGAAAATTTTCTGTTGTTGAAACTATATTTAATACTCTTCCTCCCGTTGCCAAAAAATTACCATCTTTTATTTTTGTTCCTGCATGAAATATGTATTCGTCATTATTGAGTTTAATATTATTTATTTGATTAATTTTTATATTTTTTTGGTAATTATCTGGATATCCATTAGAACACAAAACTATACACACACTTTTTTTTGTTTTCCATTTTATATTAATATCGCGTAATTTTTTATTACAACAAGATAAAATTATTTCTCCTAAATCTGTATCTAATATTGGTAATATAGTTTGACATTCAGGATCACCCATTCTTACATTAAATTCAATTAGAAATGGCTCATTATTAACAACCATTAATCCTATGTATAAAAACCCACAATAGTTAGTTCCCAGTTCTTTAATACCTTTTAAAGTTGGATAAATAATTCTTTCGTTTATTTTTTTATTCATTTCACTATTATAAAGTCTTGAAGGTGAATACGCACCCATACCTCCTGTATTTTTACCTGTATCATTTTCACCAACACGTTTATGATCTTGAGCTGTTTGAAAAAATTTATGAGTTATTCCATCAGAAATAATAAAATAACTCATTTCCTCACCTTGTAAAAATTCTTCAATAAGGACACAGTCAGCTTTACCAAACCGTCCACCAAATATTTCCCCAATTGCCAATCTTCCTTCTTTGTAGTTTTTACATATATAAACTCCTTTTCCTGATGCTAGTCCATCAGCTTTAACAACCATTGGATATTTAATAGAGCTTAAATATTTTAAAGCTGATTTTTCCTCACTAAATATCTCAAATTTTGCCGTAGGTATTTTATATTCTTTACATAATTTTTTTGTAAATGTTTTTGACCCTTCTAATTGTGAACTAATTTTATTAGGTCCAAAAATTTTTATTTTTGTATCTTTAAAATATTCAACAATACCATCAACCAAAGGTTTTTCAGGCCCAACTACAATGAGTTCAATTTTTTTCTCCTCGCATTTTTTTTTGATATTTTCAAAATCAGAAACATCAATGTTGATATTTTCAGCAATTAGAGATGTACCTGCATTACCTGGGAAACAATAAATTTTATCTATAATTTTAGAATCCCTAAGTTTAAAACACAAGGAATGCTCTCTACCACCACTTCCAATAATTCCAATGTTCATATATATTTTATACAACTAAATAATGAAAAATAAATTAGCTAAATTAAAATATTTGCCAAATAACTTTGAAATAATCGAAAATGGAGATCATGTTATATGTGCTGTTTCAGGAAAAAAAATACAACTTGAAAAACTAAATTATTGGAATGAGGAATTGCAGGAGGCTTATTTTTCATACGTTGAGGCGTCTAAAAAAAGGTAGAATACAAGACTCTTTACAATTTCCATTTATTATGCGTCCATATCCACTGGTCTGGGTTTATTAGAATTTTTTTTTCAAGCCAAGTATTTAGTTTTTGAGTTATGCTCTCAATATCATCGTTTTTTGTAAAATGAATTGGACTTTCCACAGTCATATCAAAATAAATTTTATTTTTTCTTTCAATATAAATAGGCACAACTGGACAATTATATTTTTTTACCAACTGTGCAGGAATAGTGGTTGTGTAGGTGGGCATTTTAAATAGTAATGATTTTTTCCCTTCAGTAACCCTTTGATCAATCATTAATGCAATAGATGTATTTTTTGAAACAGCTTTAATTACCTCCCTAATCCCACCAATTCCTTTTTTAATTTGATTTTTACAAATAAAATTTTTTCTTAAATTTTCCATAGTTTTATTCAAAAAAATATTATTAAGTGGTCTATAAATCGCTGACAATTTAATTCCAAATAACTCCAATTGCATAGCCATTAGTTCAAAATTGTTAAAATGACCAGATATAAAAATTACGGGCTTATTATTTTTTTGTATTTCTTCTAAAATTTTTTTACCATTTATATTTAAATATTTTTCAAGTTCTTTTGATCTAAATTTTTGAATAAACATATACTCAGAAAAAATTCTTCCATAATTCTCCCACATTTTTTTTATTAATTTATTTCTTTCTTTATCTTTAATATTGGGAATGCAATTTTTAATATTATTTTCAGTTATTTTTTTTGATCTAAATAAAGGTCCTAAATTAGATCCTATTTTTGCTCCTAAATTAGATGCATTTTTATAACCAATAATTTTAAATATAAAAAAAAGCATTTTTATAAATAAAAACTCAATTAAATATTTTATATTTTTCATAAGTCTATAAAATTAAATTTATTAATTCACTCTCATTAGAAATTTCTAAATCTATTTCAACAAAATTTATGTCATCTCTCAATTCTTCTTGTATTCTAAAGTAGTCTTTTTCAGTTGTAATAATTTCTAAATTTTTATCTTTAGCAAATTTTTTAAGATTATCTATTTCATTTTTTTTATAATTATAATGATCTGGAAATGTGAAATGTTTAAATACCTTAAAGTTATTTTCTTTTAATGTATAATCAAAACTTTTTGGATTTCCTATACCAGAAAATATCAGATAGTTTTTCGATGTATCTAAATTATAAGAATTTTTAAGTTTATAACTACCTTCAAATATTTTAATATTACTATTTATTTTCGAAATTTTCTCTTTAATAACTTTGTTTTCTATGTCTGGTCCGTTTAAAAATATTATATCAAAATTTTTAATTGAATTAACTTCTTCTCTCAAGGGACCCGCGGGAATAGTCAATCCGTTTCCAATCCAATTATTTGAGCTGAAACAACAAATTTTAAAATCATAGTTTATATGATTCTCTTGAAGCCCATCATCTAAAATTGCGTATTTAAAATTTTGCTTTATTGCGCTATCCAGTGAATCTTTACGATTTATTTTACTTATTAAATTTGTTTTTTTGTTTATAAGTATTTGCTCATCTTTTTGATCAACATAAAATTTTTTTATTACGGTAGCTTTTAAATTTTTTGAATTGAGCAATTTACTAATTTTTATTGACAAAGGAGTCTTCCCAGTTCCGCCAATGTAAATGTTACCAACACAAATAGTTTTGATTTCAGGAAAGTTTAAATTTTCACTTTTTCTTAATGATTTTAATAGTTGAATTATTTTAGATATTGGTAAAATTAAATAGGCTATAAGACTTGGTTTTTTTTCATCCCAAAAATCTGGCTTTTTAATTTTCATTTTATAATTGTGCTTTCAATTTCCTTTTTTGCATTAACTAAAATTTTATCACCTAGTTTTTTTACTTTTTTAATGAGAGATTTAGTATTTTTTTTATTTTTTATTAAAATTTCTATATTTTTTTTTAAACTCTTTTCACTTTCGATTTTCTTAGATGCTTGAATTTGGTTTAAATAGTTATAGATATTTTTAAAATTATTTACATAAGGACCATGCAAAACCTTACAACCGTGTCTTGCTGGTTCCAAGGGATTTTGGCCACCATGATTTATTAAAGATCCGCCTATAAATACTGTTTTAACCAAATTAAAAAATTTTTCTGTCTCACCATAAGTATCTACTAGGTATATATCTATTTCATTTAGTTTTTTATTTTTCCAACTATGACAATGTACTTTCAAATTATGATTGTTATACATTTCGAGTAGTTCTTTTGATCGATCGATATGTCTTGGTATAACTATACTTAATAAATTCTTATATTTTTTTTTCAAAATTTGATGAACCTTCATGCATATAAATTCTTCACCTCTATGAGTACTTGATGCGCACCATACTTTTCTATTTAGAAAGAATTTCTTTAAATCTTTTGGCAAAGAAAGACTTTTTGATTTATTTTGGGCAAATTTCAAATTACCTATTGGTTTGATATTTTTTACTCCAAAATATTTTAAATATTTTGTAGTTTCATTATTTGATGGCAAACATTTATGAAAACATTGAAAGATCATTTTTGTAAAATTTCCCAAAATTTTCCATCTTTTAAAAGATTTTTTTGTTATTCTCCCATTTAGAAGTAAAATTGGAATTGATTTACTTTTAAGATTTAAAAACATATTTGGCCATATTTCCGAGTCTATAAAAATAGCTATATTTGGCTTCCAATAATTAATAAATTTTTTTGAAAAAGAATTAGTATCTATTGGAAAAAACTGGTGAATAGTTTTTTTAAACCTAAATTGATCAAATATTTTTGATGAGCTTAATGTTGACGAAGTTACTAATATTTGATCAATTTTTTTATTATTTTCTAATTGAAGAACTAACGGAAGCACACTTGAAATTTCTCCAACGCTAGCCCCATGAAACCAAATTAAATTTTTTTTATATTTTTTTTGTGTAAAAATACATAATTTTTCGATAAACCTTTTTTTATCTTCCTTATTTACAAAAATCCTTATTAAAATTATTATTGGAGATAGAACTAAAATAATATTTATGATAATTCTATATATTATTAGTAGCATTAATTTAATTAGCTTGCTTTTGATAAAAACTTTTATAAATCTTTGAATTTTCTATTAACTCTTTATGAGTTCCAGAGTCTACTATTTTCCCTTTGTCTACTACAAAAATTTTATTTGCATTTAAAATTGTTGAAAGTCTATGTGCGATAACAAGAGTAGTTTTATTTTTAGTTAAAATCTCCATAGCACTTTGTATCTTATTTTCTGTTTCGGCATCCAATGATGAGGTTGCTTCATCTAAAAGGATAACTGGTGATTTTTTTAACATTGCTCTTGCAATGGAAATTCTTTGTTTCTCACCACCAGATAGACGTATTCCATTTTCACCAATTACAGTATCAAATTGCTGTGGCAACTTCTCCACAAAATCACTTACTGAGGATTTTCTAGCAACATCAAAGAATTCCTTTTCAGATGCTGTTGGGTTTGCATATAGAATATTATTTTTTATAGTATCATCAAAAAGCGTTACATCTTGTGTAACAAGAGAAATATTTTTTCTTAAGTCTTTAATTTTAACTGAATAAATTGATTGATTATCAATTTTAATATCTCCTTCATCACAATCATAAAATCTAGGAATAAGATTTAAAATTGAGGATTTGCCTGCTCCGGTATAACCAACTAAAGCCGTCATTTTGCCTCCACTTAAAACTATATTTAATTTATCCAGTGTTAAATTTTCTGATTTATTATATTTAAAACTACAGTTTTCGAATTTTATTTCACCACTGTCTATTTCTAATGAATTGTTGCCTTCTTTTTCATCAATTTCATTTTTTATATCTATAATTGGTATTATTCTTTTTGCAGCTGACAAACCGGTATTAATAGTGAGGTTAAGTGTTGCCAGAGCTCTTACAGGCTGATAGGCGAGCATCATAGCAGCTAGAAATGAAAAAAAATTATTTATTTCTAATTCGCCACCAATTATTAATTTACCAGAGAAAAAAATTAATAAAGCTATCATAATACCTGTTAAAATTTCCATTATTGGAGATGCTCTAACAAATACAATTGCAATCTTTTTTCCTTTTTCTAGAACATTTTTTAAAAAAATATCAACTCTCCTTATTTCAAAATTTTCTGTTTGAAAAATTTTTATTAGTTTATGATTTTTAAATATTTCCATTAAATGTTTTGTTAGTTCTTCTGATTTTATTGCTGTTTCTGTTGTAACTTTGCTAATTCTTTTTCCTAAAGACTTAGCAGCAAATGATGCCAAGGGTATCATTATCATCGCAATTAAAGATAGCTTCCAATTTTGGTAAAACATTACACATAATAAAAAAACTAATGTTAAACTATCTTTAAAAAGACTAAGCAGAGCAGTACTAACTAAGTTTACAATGAGTGATGTATCAAAGGTTAAATTAGAGATAAATTTCCCTGTATGTTTATTGTCTATAAAACCTGTGTCAGCTTTAATAAGACTTGTAACCATATCCTTTTGAATATCTTTTTTTATTTGTTGACCGACTTCTATCATAATGACTTTAGCTAGATACAACGAAATACCCTTGGCAGAAAAAGAAATTATTATAGCCAAAGGGATCAATAAAATTAATTTTTCATCTTTCTCAATAAATATTTTTTTAATTGCAGGATCTAAAAGCCAGGCAATGGCAGATGTAGACAAAGCAACTATAATCGAAAAAATTATAGCAATAATTATTTTACCAATAAAACGTTTTGTATAATTTTTATAAAGCCTAATAATAATATCTTTACTTTGGGTCATAGTATAATTTTTCCTATCAAAATATTTACAAAAATTAAAAAACCCAAAAAATTATTTGATTTAAATATTTTTAAACAATCTTTGCCTGACTCGATATTTAGATTAAAAAGTTGATAGAAAAATAAATGCAAAATAATTATAATCAATCCAAAAAAATATAAGTTTGAGAAGTTCATTTTATAACCAATAAAAAATAAAGAGATTATAAATATTAAATAACATGCAAATATAAATAATTTTGGATATTTTTTAAATTTTATTGATGTAGATTTTACTCCTATTATTTCATCATCTTTGATATCTTGAAATCCATATATAGTGTCGTAACCTAATGTCCAAAATATGGCTCCAAAATAAAATATTAGTGGAACAATGCTTACTTGGCCATAAATAGCAGTCCATCCAAGGATTAAACCATAATTAAAAGTAATACCCAAGAATAATTGGGGCCAATATGTAAATCTTTTCATATACGGGTATGAAAATGCTAAAGGCATTGAGAGAAAAGCTAAGATTATTGTGAACGAGTTAAATTGAATTAAAACTAATAGTGCAATAATACAAAGTATTCCCGAAAAAAATAAAGCAAGTTTTATTGAAATCTTTCCAGATGCAATTGGTCTCATTTTTGTTCTTTCAACTTGAGCATCAAAATCTTTATCAACAATATCATTGATAATACAGCCAGCTGATCTCATAAGTATTGATCCTAAAAAAAATAAAAAACCAAATTTTAAAAAAAGTTGAATATTATTTGTAAAATCGAAAGCTACAGTAAGACCCCAGATACATGGCCAAAACAATAGCATGTATCCAATTGGTCTTTTAAATCTTGTGAGCTCTATGAGGTTATTAATTTTTTCCATCAGAATTTACTTGTAAATAGCAAACGGTAGTTTCATAATCAAACTGATTCGTATGAATATTGATTATACAGTAACTGCCTTAATGTTTCCCGCTATTCCTTTACTTATGGGAGTGTATAGCAATAGATTTCATACGCTAAGTAAATTAATAAGAGAACTTCATGATGAACATGTTTATGAAAAACATGTTCCACCAGAATGGCAAAAACAATTCTTAAATTTAAGTAATCGTATCTATATTTTAAGATGGACTATAATGTTTGCTGCATTTGGTTTTTTATTCAATATGTTGACTGTCTTTGCCCTCTATTTAGATGAATTATTTGTTGCTAGAGTAATTTTTGGATCTTGTTGTTTATCAATGATAATTTCAATAATATTTTTTATAAGAGAAATACAAGTGTCGACTAACGCATTGAATCTTCATATGTCTGATATGGATGTAAAAATCGACTAATTAGGGACTATAATAGCTGGCCCTATAATTTTTCTTCCCTCTAAATCTTGATGGGCAGTTACAACATCTTTTAAACTATACTTTTTAAAGATGTCAATTTTTACTTTTTCTGTTTTTACCATTTGAAAAAGTTTTATAGCAGCTTCATCTAGCTCACTTCTCGTTGCAGTATAATGTGCGATACTAGGACGTGTTAAAAATAATCCTTTTGGCGCAATTAATTTTCCAACATCAAGTGGATCAAGTTTTCCAGAAGCATTACCAAAAGAAACAAATGTGCCTCGCATTTTTAAGCAACCCAATGATTTTACCATAGTTACTTTTCCAACTCCGTCATAAACTACTGGCAACCCCTTATCATTTGTAATTTCCATAACTTTTTGTTGAAAATCATCTTTCGAATAATTGATTACGTAGTCACATCCAAATTTTTTTGCTATTTCAATTTTTTCGTCAGATCCTACTGTCCCTATTACATTACAACCTAAACTTTTTGCCCATTGGCAAAATATTTGCCCTACACCACCTGCTGCAGCATGGAACAATATTGTTTGACCCGATTTTACAGCATATGTTTTGTGTAATAGATAAAATGTTGTCAGCCCTTTAGTCATTAAAGTTGCAACAACCTCTAAATCAATTCCATCAGGAACTTTTACTAAACTTTTAACAGGATAAATTCTATGTGAAGAATATGAGCCTATCGGTGCGGCTGCATAAGCTACTTTATCTCCTTCTTGAAAATCACCTACATTTTTTCCTATTTTTTCAATTATACCAGATGCCTCTAATCCTATGCCTGATGGAAGAGGAACAGGGTATAAGCCTGATCTATGATATGTATCAATATAGTTTAGACCAATTGCTGAATGTTTTATAAGAACTTCACCATCCTTAGGATCTTCAAGTTTTATATCTTTAAGTTTTAAAACTTCAGGACCACCAGTTTTTTTAATTTCGATTGCTTGCACTATTTTACGAAAGTTCCATTATGATAATCATTTACAGCTTGTAAAATTTCAGATTTAGTATTCATAACGAACGGACCTCCTCTAGCAATTTGTTCATTAATAGGTTTTCCAGAAATAAGCAAGAATTTTGAATTAGAAATGCATTTAATTTTTAGGTTTTTACCCTTTGATAATAAAATTAAATTTGAATTAGCTAATTTATCGTGTTCTTTTTCTCCAATTTTAATTTCACCATTTATCAAATAAATGAGAGAATTATGGGTTTTAGGAAGATCATAAATAAACTCTTTGTCTTTTTTTAATTCTATATCAAAATAAATTGGCTCAACATTATGACCTTTGATTGGACCTTCAGCTTTTTCAAATTTACCTGCTATAGTTTTAACAATTTTGTCACTGTCCTTGTGTATCTGCATTTCCTTAGAATTGATATAAATGTACTCAGGTTTGCTCATTTTTAATTTAGCAGGCATGTTAATCCATAGTTGGAAACCTTGAAGTTTTCCATCACTCATTGCAGGCATTTCCGAATGTATGATTCCACTTCCAGTTTTCATCCACTGAACATCACCAGCTTTCATTCTTCCTTTTCCACCAGTACTATCTTCGTGTTCAAATTCACCGTGAAGCATGTAGGTTACTGTTTCTATTCCTCTGTGAGGATGAGGCGGAAAACCACCTATATAATCCTCTTTATCTTCTGATCCAAATTCGTCCAACATTAAAAATGGATCATAATAATTTGGTTCCACCCCAATACTTCTTTTTAATTTAACACCAGCACCATCTGATGATGGTATGGGCTTTATTATTTTTTCAACTTCTATAATTTTCATAATTACTTACTTTTATTATCTAAACTAAATTTCTTTGAACCATTTATAACAAGAAACAAAAATCCACCTGCTAATGCAATATTCTTCAAAAAAGAGGTTAGTTGCATTTGGTTACTAAAATCATTGTGGAATATAATTGCTGTTGCTAAACAAAATAAACTTAAAAATGCCGCAGTAATTTTTGTTTGATATCCTACTATTATTAAAATTGGTCCTAATATCTCTATTATTATGGCTGGTATTATAAGAATTCCAGGCACACCATATCCTTCTATCCAACCCACAGTTCCATCATAATTAGTTATTTTAAATATTCCATTTATTAAAAATAATATTGAAATTAATATTCTTGCAAAAAGATCTAAAATATTTGTCATGATTATTTATGAAATAATACTTAATTAAATAATATCAAGTAATTCATTTAAATTTTTTAATTCATACTTAGGAGAATAATCTAAATTATCAAATACATCACTATTTCTATTGACCCAGAAACAATTGTATCCAAAGTTTCCACCTCCTGAAATATCCCATGTATTTGAACTCAAAAAAGCAACCTCTTCTTTATCTATTTTATATTTTTTAATAGGGATTTCGTATACTTTTGAACTTGGTTTAAATATTCCAACCTCCTCTATTGAAAAAATATCATCAAATAAGTTTTTCATGTCGTTTTTTTCTACTAACTCATTTAGTAGGGAAGGTGTACCATTTGAAAGAATAGCAATTTTATAGTTTTTATTTTTTAGTTGTTTCAAAGTTTCTATAACCTCTGGATATGGAGATAAAATTTTATACAAGTCTAAAAGCTCATTTCTCATATCATTATTTATTCTGAATTTTTTCATGGATTTATCTAAGCTGTCCTCAGTTATTTGCCAAAAATTTTTATGTTTACTCATCAAACTTCTTAACCATGTATATTCTAACTGGGTTGTTCGCCAATAATTTGCAAAATTCTCCCATTTATCTCCAATTTTACTTTTGCATTTTTCAGCTGCTGAATTCACATCAAATAACGTTCCATAAGCATCGAAAATTATTGCTTTAAGATTTTTCATAAATTAACTTATTTAAATGAGTAATATTAGATTATTTTTTAGCGAAAGTTTATATATAAATTTAAAATCTAAATTAGATAAAACCCAATCACACTATATTCATAAGGTGATGAGAATTAAAGAAGGACAAAATTTTAGTTTATTTAATCAATCTGGAGAATTTGAAGCAAAAGTAGAAAATATAATAAGAGGAATAGTAGAGTTTTCAGTAGAAAAAAAATTAAGGTCAGCAGATAATCCAAGAGAAATCTGGCTTGCTTTCACACCCATAAAACTCAATTATCTAAATTTAATGATTCAAAAAGCTACCGAGTTAGGAGTAACTAGATTTATCCCACTTCTTTCCGATCGCACAGTCGTAAGGAAGATAAATGAAAAAAGAGTTAAAAAAATTATTGTTGAAGCATCAGAGCAAAGTAATAGATTAAATTTACCAATTTTAGATAAATTAAAAAAACTTGAAGAATTTTTAATAGAAAATACTGATACAACAATTTTCTTTGGAGATCTTAATTCAGATAACAAAAAAATTGATATTCAAAGTGATGAGCCTATATGTGTTTTGATTGGACCAGAGGGTGATTTCTCCATAAAAGAAAGAGAAATAATTTCTAAAATGAAAAATATAATTCCTTTGAATATCAATAAAAATATTTTAAGATCTGAAACTGCTGCGATATCGATAATTTCTATAATTAGTTATTCTCTTTTATCTTAAATATTTATTTATCACTTTGAACATGTCTTTGTATTTAGCATGATGATTAATTCTATCTAAATACTTTCCATCTTTTAAAAGTAATACTGATGAACTGTGATTTATTAAATAATTTCCATCTTGATTAAATATTTTCTCTGATAAAACACCCCAAGATTGAGATAATAAAAAAACTTTTTTTGGATCGCCAGTTATTCCAAACATTTTATTTTGGAATGTTTCCAAGTAGTTTTTTATCACACTTGGGCTATCCCTATCAGGATCTATGCTCACAAAGAAAACCTTGAAGTCTTTTCTCTTTCGCTCACTTAAATTGTTAATAACCAAATCTATATTGCTTAAAGTCATTGGGCATATATCTGGACAATTTGTAAAACCAAAAAAAATTGCTGTTAAAGGTCCATCAAATGATTTTTCAGTGATTGTGTTATTGTTCACATCCTTAAGTGAAAAAGTTGATCCTTTAAATGATGCGACAAGATCTTCCTTCTGACCTTGAATAGATAAAAAAACTGGTAGCATTAAAAATAGAAAAATTACCAGACATCCACTTATAATTGCAATTGACGTTTTTATTTTCATTGTTGATAAATAATAATTATTTATTATATAAGATCCATGAGTAATTTTATAAAGAAACTTTTCGGCACACTAACCGAAAAGCCCTGGGAGAGTGATAGAGCAAAAATAGATGATGCTCATATAGGTAAGACTTTCGACCTTTCAGTTCAGACTTCTGCTGTAATAATTATCTTTGGTATTGCAACTGTTTTGTTTAGCTTAATATTTACAGGTTACATTTATTCTATCCCACCTGAACAAGACACTAGATATCTTTTAAAACCAAACTTTCTTTGGATAAACACTTTTGTACTTTTTGTTATTGCTTACTTTTTTTCAAAAATAATTAGCGACTTAAAGCAAAAGGAAACTATGAGAATAAAAAGAAACATAATCTTAGTTGGTGGCCTAAGTTATTTGTTTTTATTTGGACAATTGTATTTTTGGGTGCAATTAATGCAAAGTGGAAACTATGTTTCAACTAATTCATATTTCTCATCATTTTATATTTTCACAGCGCTTCATGGAATGCACTTGCTTGGAGGATTATTTTTTTGGGGTAGAGTAGCTGGTAGAATTTTAAAAATGGAGCAGAATAAGATTTTAGATGAGGAAAATAATATCTCTGCGTTATCAATGTACTGGATGTTTTTATTAGTAGTTTGGTTAGCTTTCTTTTTAATGATTTATATTTTTAATGACTCATTTATTGCTTGGTGCAAAACACTTATTTCTTAATCAAGAAAAAGCACAAGTATTGACCCTACAACCGCGATAACAGCTAACAATATTTTTACTGACTTTAAATATTTCTTTGTTTCTGGTTTTGTTTCTCCTTTTGAGAACGCCCCAGCCCCGAAGGATATGACAACATAAAATAATAAGACCAAAATGAGTAAGACTATAAGAATTCCAAATTTACCGAGCATAATTTACTGTATATATAAGTTTATTTTCTTTAATTTTATGACATTTTGTCATAGGTATTTATACTATTAATAATCTATATAAATAGCCATGCACGCAGGTATAATATTTTTTTTAGTCATTTTAGGCTCAATACTTTTTCATATTTTTACTCCATGGTATTGGACAGATATAGCATCAAACTGGAAAGGAATGGATGATACAATCACATTAACTTTTTGGGTAGGAGGAGGAGTTTTTGTAGCCGTTTGTCTTTTCATGATCTATTGTGTTTTTAAATTTTCTTATAAAGAGGGTAGAAAAGTAGAATATAAGCCAGAGGATAAAAAGTTAGAAAAAATTTTGACTGTTGCAACTACTTTAGGAGTTGCAGCATTATTAGCACCAGGTTTAATTATTTGGAATCAATATGTAAATGTTCCGAAAAACTCAATTGAAATAGATGTCATGGCATGGCAATGGGGTTGGCAATATAGATTACCTGGAAATGATGGGAAACTTGGAACTACAAAAGTTGTTAATATAAACGATGACAATCCTTTTGGAATTAATATGGATGATCCTTTTGGCAGAGATGACGTAATGGTTCAAAGCGATATAATTAATTTAGAAAATAATAGACCAGTAAAAATTTTATTAAGATCAGTTGATGTACTACATAATTGGTATGTTCCTCAATTTAGAGCAAAGATGGACGCTGTTCCAGGGGTGGTAACATATTATTGGTTCGAGCCTAATAAAGTAGGTGAGTATGAAGTTTTATGTGCTGAATATTGTGGAGTTGGTCATTATGCTATGAGAGGCGGGGTAGAAGTACAAGATTCTAATAGTTATCAACAATGGTTAGGAGAACAAGAAACTTTCTCAGAACTATTAGCTAAGCAAAATAAGGAAATTGAGACAAAAAAGGTCGCAAAAAATAATTCAAATATTGAAAAAGTTATATATAAAGAGGAAAAATAATTATGTCTGACGAATACGAAAATAAATCTGGTTATCAAGCACAATCATCAGAAGCGCTTACAGGTTCCGCGGGTTCAACCCCGGATATGGACTATGTAAGACCGGCTGAGTTACCGGAACAAGATTTATATCACGGTCATACTTTTTTAACTAAATGGGTTTTTTGTCAGGACGCTAAAGTAATTGGAGTACAATATTTTTTAACTGCAGTTTTTACAGGTATTGTTGGTTTAATCTTATCTTGGTTGATGAGACTACAATTAGGGTTTCCTGGACTTGCAGGATTTATAACAGCTGAACATTATTATCAGTTTGTAACAATGCATGGAATGATAATGGTAGTTTATTTTTTAACCGCCTTATTTTTAGGAGGTTTTGGAAATTATTTAATACCATTAATGGTCGGTGCGAGAGACATGGTTTTTCCATATGTTAACATGTTAAGTTTTTGGATGTTCTTTGTTGCCGTAGCAATTTTAATGGCAAGTTTCTTTGTACCAGGCGGTCCGACTGGAGCAGGATGGACACTTTATCCTCCACAAACAATTTTAGAAGGAACCCCTGGATCAGGGATGGGTATTTTGTTGATGTTAGTCTCTTTAGCGTTATTTGTAATTGGTTTTACTATGGGTGGACTGAATTACATGATTACGGTTTTACAAGCTAGAACAAGAGGCATGACCTTGATGAGAATGCCACTCACAGTTTGGGGAATTTTTACTGCAACAGTCTTAGCAATGTTAGCATTTCCAGCTTTGCTAGTAAGTGCAATTATGATGACTTTAGATAAAGTTATAGGAACTAGCTTTTTTATGCCAACAATTTTAAAAGCTGGTGAAGTTTTAGAATATGGCGGAGGAAGTCCAATTTTGTTTCAACATTTATTTTGGTTTTTTGGTCACCCTGAAGTTTATATTGTGGCATTGCCTGCTTTTGGTATCGTATCAGATCTAATTTCGGTTCATGCGAGAAAAAATATCTTTGGGTACAGAATGATGGTTTGGGCTATCGTAGGTATTGGAGCATTAAGCTTTTTTGTATGGGCACACCATATGTATGTAAGTGGAATGAATCCATGGTTTGGTTTCTTTTTTGCTACCACAACACTGATAATAGCAGTACCGACCGCTATGAAAGTTTATAACTGGATTTTGACACTGTGGAGAGGAAACATAAGAATCAATACCGTAATGCTTTGGTGTTTAGGATTTATAGTAACATTTGTTAATGGAGGTATTACTGGTATATTTTTAGGAAATGTTTCCGTCGATGTTCCATTATCAGATACTTATTTCGTTGTAGCTCACTTTCATATGGTAATGGGTATAGCACCAGTTATGGTTATCATGGGAGCGATATACCATTGGTTCCCATTAATAACTGGAAGATTATTAAATGAGACTTTAGGTAAATGGCATTTTTGGGCAACATTCTTGGGTGCTTACTCAATTTACTTCCCAATGCACTATCTAGGATTTATCGGGGTTCCAAGAAGATATTATGAAATGTATGATAGTCCGTATATGACCTCAGCTGTAGGAATGAATGAATTTATAAGTTTAGCTGCTTTCTTAGTGGGTGCAGCACAATTTATTTTGATCTTTAATATAATTAAAACTCTTAAGACTGGAAAACCAGCTCCAAAAAATCCATGGAAAGCAAATTCTTTAGAGTGGCATACCTCAACACAGCCACCTGAACATGGAAATTTTGGTGAAAGATTGCCAGTGGTTCATAGATGGCCATATGATTTCAGTGTACCTGGGTCTAAAGATGATTTTATACCTCAAACCACTCCTCCAAGTGAAGTGGTTCATACTAAAGTGGAGAAAACGTAATCAAAGATTTATAAAATGTCAGATCCTAAAATAGATGGCTTTGAATTAAAACCAGGTTTTAGAGGTATGGCTTCTGATACTGGATCAGACCAGACGATGTTCAAAGGTGTTCATTGGGGGAAAGCAATGATGTGGATATTTCTTTTGAGCGACACATTTGTATTCAGTTGTTTTTTAATTTCATATATGAAAGGAAGAGGTTCAACTCCAGCCGAATGGCCAAATCCAAGTGAAGTATTTGCATTAGATGCTTTTGGCGTACCAGTACCTTTATTGCTGATTGCTTTAATGACCTTTGTTTTAATTACTAGCAGTGGAACAATGGCTCTTGCAGTAAAATATGGTTATGAAAAAAATAGAAAAATGTGTGGTTGGCTTGTTCTTGCAACTGCGGTTGGTGGACTAACATTCGTAGGTATGCAAGCTTATGAATGGTCAAAACTTATTCATGAAGGTGTTAGACCTTGGGAAAACCCATTTGGTGCTGCACAATTTGGCTCATTCTTTTTTATGATAACAGGATTTCATGGGTTTCATGTCTCAATCGGAGTAATATTTCTGTTTATTTATGCTTATAAGGTTTTTGCGGGTCATTATGAGAACGGTGGTAAAAGAGGCTGGTTTACAACAATGAAAGGCGATTATGTAGAGATAGAAATTCTTGGACTTTATTGGCATTTTGTCGATTTAGTATGGGTTTTTATTTTTGCATTTTTCTATTTATGGTAAGATAACTTAATATGGAAAATACAGATCAAATAAACGAAAAAGATAAAAAAACTGAAGCTTCTACTCATAAGATTGGAATTTATTTGTGGATTTGGGGCTTGCTTTTCGTTTTAAGTTTTTTCTCTTACATGGTTGACTGGTATCAATTTCAAGGAATGTTGAGATGGTCTTTGATTTTATTTTTCATGTTTGCAAAAGCTGGGCTAATAATGGCTTTCTTTATGCATTTATTTTGGGAAAGATACGCATTGGTTAATGTTTTGTTATGGCCAATGACAGCTATAGCATGCTTTATATTTTTAATGGCTGCTGAATTCCAATACACTTTGTTTACAAGGATGTTTTATTTCTTCGTAGGAGGTGCAGCATAATTTATGACAGGATATACAGTTTTAGCCGGTTTTTTAATATTTTTTGTTTTTTTCATATATATAACTTGGTTTGGATATTCTGTTAAAACAGAGAATGAAAAAGAAGAGGGATCAGATATTAAGCTTAATCCATATGATCAGCTACCATTACATAGAAAAATCATAGATAAAAAAAATAATAAAGTAGGTATGTTTGATTTAGGAAATCATATACTTATTATTGGTCTTATATTAATAGTAATTTTTGTTTCACTTAATGTCGATTAAAAGTGAATACAAATATTTTAAAAAAAAAATCTGTCTCCTTTAATTATTCATCATATTTAAAATCTTTAATTTTGTTAATGAAACCAAGGGTAATGTCTTTGGTGATATTTACATGTGCAGTTGGATTATTGGTATCTCCGATATCAATGAAATTGTTTGATGCCATGATAAGTATATTCTTTGTTGCTGTAGGTGCTGGAGCTGCCGGTACTTTGAATATGTGGTATGAAGCAGACCTTGATAAACTAATGACCAGAACATGCCTTAGACCTATACCAACAGGTAAAGTTGAGAAAAAAGATGCATTGTTATTTGGAGTCTTGCTATCAATTATTTCAGTAGCTGGCCTTTATTATTTTTCTAATTTAATTTCTGCGTTTTTATTACTTATAACAATTGCATTTTATGTTTTTGTTTACACAATTTGGTTAAAAAGAAAAACACCTCAAAATATTGTAATTGGAGGAGCTTCAGGCGCCTTACCGCCAGTGATTGGTTGGACGATTGCAACCAATTCTCTGACTATTGAGCCAATAACATTATTTTTAATAATATTTTATTGGACACCCTCTCATTTTTGGGCGCTTAGTCTTTATAAAGCTAAAGATTATCAAAAAGCTAAAATTCCTATGCTTCCAAACACAAATGGTGTTGAAGAAACAAAAAGAAAAATTTTTATATATTCACTTTTTATGCTTCCAGTAATAATTTTACCTTATTACATAGGTTTTAGTGGAAAATTATTCTTATTAAGTTCATTATCTCTAACAATTTATTATAATTACATTTGTTACGACCTTTTAAATTTTAAAAAGAATAAATTTGAGGTAAAAAAGGCTAAAAAAGTTTTTTCTTACTCAATATTTTATTTATTTTTAATATTCGTTTTATTTTTAGTAGATAAATTAATTTAATCATAAAACTAGATTTAAAATTATAGGAAAATCAGATTTATCTGGTATAAAAAATCATGGAATATTTAAGTACTAGAAACGATAAAATTAGCGTTAAATTTGAACATATTTTTATTAAAGGCCTTTCCGAGGATGGTGGTTTGTTTTTACCTAAAAAAATAGAAAAATTTTCGGAGAAAGAATTTTCAAATTTAAAAGCGTTGTCATATGTCGACTTGGCAACAGAGTTAATGTACAAATTTATAGGAGATTTTTGTTCAAAGGAAAAGCTTCACGAAATTGTTAAAAAATCTTATTCATCATTTAGTGAAAAGGAAGTGGTAAAAATTAGAAAAGTTGAAGATTTGCAGATATTAGAACTTTTTCATGGTCCCACGCTAGCTTTTAAAGATGTAGCAATGCAACTTATTGGTAATTTTTACGAATATTACTTAAGCAAAAATAGTGAAAAAATAAATATTGTTGTAGCAACTTCGGGCGACACAGGGGCAGCCGCGATTGATGCTGTTAAAGGAAAAAAAAATATTAATATTTTTGTTTTACATCCTAATAACCGAATATCACCAGTTCAAAGAATGTTAATGACTACAAATCCATCAAAAAATGTTTTTAACATTGCAGTTGAGGGTAACTTTGATGATTGTCAAAAAATAGTTAAACAAATGTTTTCTGATCATGAGTTTTCCAAATCTATTAATATGTCTGGTGTTAATTCAATTAATTGGGCTAGAATAATTGCGCAATCAGTCTATTATTTTTTTTGTTATTTTAAATTAGATAAAAAAGAAAAGATTTCATTTTCTGTTCCTACTGGAAATTTCGGAGATGTTTATGCTGGATATTTAGCAAAAAAAATGGGTCTCCCAATTGATAAATTATTGGTAGCAACAAATGAAAACGATATTCTTCACAGGGCAATATCAAAAGGTGATTATAAAACAAATAAAGTTCAAGAGACAATTTCTCCAAGTATGGATATTCAGGTCGCAAGTAATTTTGAGAGATTGTTATTTGATATCTATAATAATGACTCAAAAAAAGTTATAGAAATTATGAAAGATATTAAAAATAATAAATTTAATTTAGACCAATCTTCATTAAAAAGAATACAAAAAGATTTTATTTCTGGAAGTCTTAATGAAAAAGAAATCCTAGAAACAATTAAGTATATATATAAAAATAATAGAATTGTAATTGATCCTCATACAGCTATAGGAGTTGGAGCAGTTAAAAAACATAATGCGAAAAATTATGTTGTTTTAGCTACTGCACATCCATGTAAATTCCCCAATGCTATTTTAAAGGCCATTGATAAAAAAGAAGAATTGCCAAATCATCTCAAAGGAATATTAAATCAAAAAGAAGAATATGAGGTGTTTCAAAATAACATTGAGAATTTGAAATCTTATATAAAAAAAATTGTAAATGAAATTAAAGATTAATGACAATATTCCTGATGCTGAAGTTTTTCAACTTATTAACAATGAACCAGAAATAATTAAAATTAAAAAAATTTTTAAAGATAAAAAAACTATATTGCTTGGAATGCCTGGTGCTTTCACATCGGTTTGTTCTTCAAAACATCTTCCAGGATATTTAAGTAATCTAGATAGATTTAAATCTAAAGGAATTGATTTAATAGCCTGTATTGCTGTAAATGATCCTTTTGTTATGAGTGCTTGGGGCAAACAAAATAATGTTGATGGAAATATTTTAATGTTAGGAGATCCTTTTATAACTTTTACAAAATCAATAGGTGCTGAGGTCGATAAATCTGGGAGAGGTCTTGGAATTAGATCTAATAGATATACTATGTTAATTGAGGATAATAAAATTTTACAACTGCAAGAAGAAAAAGAAACTGGAATGTGTCAAATTTCAGCAGCGGAAAATTTTCTAAATTTAATTTAGACTCGCTGCTTTTTTAGCCATTAAATCAACTTCGTTATTTAATTGATCAGTTGAGTGACCTTTAACCCAAGACCATTTAATATTAAAATTTTCCACCAGACTATCTAATTCCTTCCATAATTCTATATTTTTTACTTCTTTCTTATTAGAAGTTTTCCAACCATTTTTTTTCCAATTATTAATCCATTCTGTTATTCCTAATTTTACATATTTTGAGTCTGTGATTATTTCTATTTCTGAATTAATTTGGAGAGTTTTTAAAGCTTCAATTGGTGCTAATAACTCCATCCTATTATTAGTTGTATTTTTCTGATTTCCAGAAATGATCTTCTTTTGTTTATCAATAATTATTATAGCGGCCCAACCTCCGTCACCTGGATTTTCTAAACATGATCCGTCTGTATAAATTTTAATCATTTAATATAATTTTTAAATTTACTTAACTTATTATGAAAAATAAGTTTTTTTAAATACTCTTTAGGGTCTTTTACTTTTATCAAGGCTGTTTTTGGTGTATTCAGAAAATCATAGGATCTTGTTAATAAATATCTAAGCGCTGACCCTTTACAAAGAATATTAAATCTATTCTTTTCAGAAGAATTTAATTTTCTTATTTTTTGATATCCTTTCAAAAGATTGGATGATTTATTAAGGTCAAGAATATATTCACTTTTTTTCTTTCTAAAACAAATGGCATTAATACAAGTTGCAAGCTCATATGCATAAAAGTCAGTTGAGGAAAAGTAAAAATCGATAAAACCATAAAATTTTTTTCTAAAAAAGAAAATATTATCTATAAAAAGATCAGAGTGTATGACGCCTCTTGGCAAGTTTTTTGGCCAATTTTTTTTAATATCAGAAATATTTTCCTCTATTATGTTTTTGAAGTTTTTTGATAATTTGTTTATTCTTTTATCAATCTTTTTATTTATTTTAGACCATGATTCTACATCTAATGAATTTTTTCTGTACAGGTTTAATTTGTTTGTAGCTTTATGTAGGATTGCTATATTCTTTCCCAAAATATAACAATCTTTTGGTGTTAAGTTTTTTTTATCATTGCCTTGTAAAAAACTTACAAGACAGGCTTTTTTATTCTTAATATTAAAAAGATAACTATTATTTTTTGTTTTCATGGGTCTTGGACAATTAATATTTAAGTTAGAAAGCCCCGACATAAGCTTCATAAAAAATGGGAGATCTCTAGTTTTAACTCGTTTTTCAAAAATTGTTAAAACAAATTTTGTACTATTAAATTTGATTATATAGTTAGTATTTTCTATTCCTTTTTTAATACCTTTTACATTATTTATTGAGCCAAGATTAAAAATATTTTCTATTTTTTTTACATCTTTAGAATTTATTTTTGTAAAAACTGCCATTAATTTAATTTTCCAGGAATTTTGAAAGTTACATCTTCCTTAACAATTTCAACTTCTTCAACAGAAGTATTATATTTTTTTTTTATCTCATTTAAAAATTGTTTTACTAGTATCTCTGGAGCAGATGCCCCTGATGAAATACCTATACTTTTGCACTTATCAATCTTATCAAATGGCACTTCGCTCTCTGAATGTAGAAGGATGGAATTTTCACAACCTGAATTTTTAGCAACTTCTACTAGTCTTAAAGAATTCGATGAATTCCTACTTCCAATGACAAAAAATATGTCACATTTATTTGCAATTTTTTTAACTGCAGCTTGTCTATTTGTAGTCGCATAACAGATATCCTCTTTTTTTGGTTCTTTTATCTCTGGAAATTTTTTCTTCAATCCATCAACAATATCTTTTGTATCTTCAACAGATAAGGTTGTCTGAGTAATAAACGCTAATTTTTTATCATTCTTTTTAGTATACTTATTCACATCATCTAAACTTTGAATAAGATCTATACCATCAGATGGAATTTGACCCATTGTACCTACTACTTCAGGATGATTTTTATGGCCGATCAAAAGAACATGTGATCCATTTTTAAATAAATTTTCAGCTTCTCTATGTACTTTAGTAACTAGCGGACATGTTGCATCTATATATTCCATATTTAATTTTTTTGCTTCATTAGGTATTTTTTTTGGAACTCCGTGCGCAGAAAATATTACTGGTCTAGATTTGTCTTCGATCTCATTCAATTCCTCAACAAATATAGCTCCAATTTTTTTTAAGCTCTCAACAACGTGTTTGTTATGAACTATTTCATGCCTGACATATACCGGAGCACCATATTTTGAAATGCTTTTTTTTACAATTTCAATTGCTCTATCAACACCTGCGCAGAAACCTCTTGGCGATGCCAAGTATATTTTTAAATCTTTACTCTTCATCACTCTCTTTTCTGAAAAATGGAATTAGAAACACAAGGCAAGCTACAAAAAAAAATACACTTCCAAACATTGCCCAAAAACTTCCGATACTTGATATAGTAAAGCCAATCGCCGATACTATAAATAATAGCCATCCTAGTAAGTTTATGTTTTTATTTTTCATTTTTTTCGACTAAATATTCGAGCAATATATGCGGAAAGGTTAAAGACGCCAAACCAATAAATATAACTTTTGATATCGCGGCATCTAAAATATAATAATTATTTAACAAAAATAGCGATACCAAGAACAAAATAGCAGTTATAATAGTTAATGGTACTGCTTTAATTATAAATTTTTTTATACCTTTAATAAAATCTTTAGTATTAAGTTCATTTGATAGTTTAAATGAATGTCTTATTGAATGTAAAAAACAAAAGTAAATTGTAAATGCTAAAATTGGTTGTAGAAAAAAATTTATTAACAATATTGATATGAAGTCCATCAAGAGAAGAGCCTTAATATTAATATCCTTATCTATTGAAATTATAATATTTGATAAAAAACTTAAACCGATTAAAAAATAAATAAATTCATTAACGATAAAAAAACTCTGAGATACATCAAAATTTAAATCCATGAAAATTTTTAAAGTTTCACTTTTATGAAATAATAATGGAGCGGTAATGACTAAACTACCTTTAAAGAAATAAATTATATCAATTTTAGAATTTAACTCTATAAATTCTGAGTCCTCTTTACCAAAGTGATAAGATGCAACAATTAAAAAAAATAATAATAAAAATTTAGGCAGAATTATCCAAGCAAAAATTACAATTAAAGCTAATAAAATATAAAAAAAATAAAACATATAAATTGAGTCATATTTTAAAATCTTTAATAACTTGATTCCCTTTAGATGATCTAGCGCTCCGTGAGATATCCCTAAACTAAGTATTAAAAATAAGCATATAATTAAAAAATCGTGATTACGTAAAAAATCAAATGCTGATAATAGAATACAAATATTAAAAAAAATTAAAGAATGAAAATAATTAATTCTGTTCATATTATTAAAAAATATTTTTAATAAATAGCATTTTTGGCATTTTGAAAATTACTTTTAAATCTTCGAAAAAGTTGCTCTTATTTGAAAGAAATTTAATAACAGCTTCGGATGACCCATTAAACATATCAAAAAATATTTTTGGCATTTTATCAGGATGCCTTTTTAATACATTTAAGAAAATCTTATCAAGAAATTCATATTTTTTTCCAATATGATAAACTTTTGCCTTTTTAATCATTTCAATATTTTTAGTTATATATTTACTATGCTCTTGAATATTCAAAAAGGTATAACCGGTACTTAAACGCGTCATACATCCAGCTGAGCCAATGTTAAGTTTGTTTTGCTCGATTTTATTAATCGGGTAAAAAAGAGGTATTGCACCCTCTTCTTCATATGTGATCCCATAATTTTTAATTTTAAGTGTTTCTTTAATATACTTCTCTAATTGTGAATCATAATCATAAAGAGTTTTATCATTCATTTTTGATAACCATGTAGTTTCAACTAAAGCCTTATTTTTTGCAAAAGGCAAAGTATAAAAAAAATGTACATTATTTCTTTGATCACAATTGAAGTCCATTAAGTTGAAGATTTCATCATCAAAAATATTTTTTTGTGTTTCAATTTCTATACCTTTAAAATGTTGCCAGAGATTAGAGTCATGAATTTGATTAGGTGTAATACTATTAAATATAAAAGAATTTTTAGTATTTAAATGGTTTATATCTTTTAAAAACTGAATGTTTTGATTCTTTTTCAAGCTATCCATTACTTTTTTATAAAATAAACCACTATCAACAGTTTGGTATGGATATTGTTTATTAAACATTTCATGAGAACCGTAAAGAGAGTTAATCGTAAAATTATTCCAGCTTTTTATAACACAATCCTCAAAGTTATGATTGACAACCTTCCAAAAAGACCATGTTTTGTCTCTTTTATATTTTTCTCTAATTTCAATAATTGCTAAAGTTTTCTTTTCTAACTTTTTGTTTATATCAAGTTCATATGCAAGAGATAAGCCTGCACATCCACCACCAATAATAATATAATCAAATTCTTTCATCTAAATTTATTTCCTCTTTAATTAAAGCATGTTCTTTTCTGTCAATTTCAGTATCTTTTTTTGAATAATATAAGCTAAACATATCTAAAATACTTAAAATTGTTTGGTTAAATTTCCCAAAGTAAGAAACATAAATTTTTCCTGCTGTTTTGTAATTTTCCATATTTTTCTTTTTTAAAATCTCGTATCCAATCTCCCTATAGACTCTTCTTGCAACCAATATCGCAAATCTACTTAAAAACGGTATTTCAATTATAGCACTAAAAGATCTTTTATAAAAAATATCAGCAAATTTTATTGTGTCCTCTATTGTTTCAAAGTTTGAATTTATATAATTCCTATTTTTGTTTTTATCTTCTAATACATCCCTTGCTATATTGGTTAATTGCATTGCTATACCTAAGTCAATTGCAGACTTTAATGAATGTTTAGACCTGACATTTAAAATTTTGGCCATCATTAGTCCAACAGTACCAGCAACACGATAGGAATATATAATTAAATCTTTTTTTGTACTAAAAGTTACCTTTTCTTTTAAGTCTGTTTCTACTCCATCAAATAAATCTTTTACAATACTACTATTAATGTTAAATTTTTGAATTAGTAGATATATTTTTTTGATATTTTCATTTTCAAAGTTTTTATTCTCAAAGTCTCTTTTAAATTCGTTAAATTTTTTAATTTTTTCATCAAGTAAAAGATCCTGATCAACAATATCATCTAGTGTTCTACAAAAATCATATAGATTAGAACTATCTTTGTATTTATTTTTTGGCAAAAAGAAACCTGCCCAACTAAAGGACTTCGCGTGAATAGATAAAAGACCCTTAGTCATTGCAAAATTTTATCAAGAACTTTTGCAGATGAGAGAACACCAGGAACACCTGCGCCAGGATGTGTTCCAGCTCCTACAAAATAAAGTCCATCGTAAATTTCTGATTTATTGTGAAATCTGAAGTAAGCTGACTGTGAAAATTTTGGCTGTATTGAGAAACCAGAACCATATTTTGTATTAAGATCTTTTTCGAAATAGTCAGGCGTTAAGTAAAAATCATCAACTATATTTTTCCTCAAATTTGGCATTAAATCATTTTCCATTTTATCAATTACCAAATTTTTCATTTTTTCTCCTTCAATTTTCCAATCAATATTAGATTGATTATTAGGAACTGGTACTAAAACATAAAAACAATCATGACCCTCTGGAGCCATAGATTTGTCTGTAGCAGATGGTCTATGTAAATAATAACTTATATCATTATTTAATTTTTTATTTTCAAATATGTCTTCTAAATGTTCTTTATATTTATTGCCAAACTTTATTGTGTGATGTTCAATTGAGTCATAAGTTTTTTTAGTACCGAAATAATAAACAAACAACCCCATGGAATATTCCATTCTATTTTTTTTCCATTCAAATAATAAAGAACTTCTTTTGTTACCATTTAATAAATTTTCATATACTGCAGGAGGATCAGCGTTACATATTACGTTATCTGCATTTATATTTTGTGTATCATCTAATTGAATCCCTATAATTTTTTTTTTTTTTAAAATTATCTTATTTACTTCGTGGCCTTTAATTATCTTAACTCCTACTTCATTCATTAATTTTTCAAGCCCACTTATTATATTTCCAGTTCCCCCCATAGAGTAATGAATTCCCCATTTTTTTTCTAAATATAAAATTAATCCGTAAATTGATGTAGTTGTAAAAGGATTTCCACCAACTAATAACGGGTGCATACTTAACATTCTCCTCAGTTTTTCATTTCTCACATAAGATGAAACTAAAGAATAGACTGATTTATAACTTTTTAATTTTAATAAAGCCGGCAACTGCTGTATCATTACAAAAGGTTTATTAAATGGTGCATCAGCGAGATCGGTAAAACCTTTGTCAAAAATTTTCTTTGTAAAATTTACTAATTTTGAATAGCCTTCAACATCTTCTTCGTTAATATTTTCAATCTGCTTTTTCATATCATTTTCATTTCCTGAATAATTAAATTTTGATTTATCTTCAAAAACAAATTGATACCAAGTTTGTAGAGGTTGTAGTTTTATGTAATTTTTTGGATCTTTTTTAAATAATTCAAATAGTTCATTTATAAGATAAGGGGCAGTGATAACAGTCGGTCCACCATCATAAGTGAAACCATTTTTTTTAAACACTCTTGCTCTGCCACCAAGATCTTTATGTTTTTCAATCAGTGTAACACTATGACCTTTTGCCTTAAGTCTAAGTGCTGCTGCAATGCCACCAAATCCTGAACCAATTACAATAGAATCCATAAATATTTAATCTATATTATTTTGAAAAAAAGTAACTAATTTATAGTTAAATTAAGAATTAATCTTTTTAAGCAGACTTTTTGTTTGTTCTAAATCTTTTGAAAATAAATTATCTAACTTAGACTTATCTACAGATGTTGATATTGCTTTTTTTACTGATTCAACGGCAATACTAATTGATGCTTTTTTAATATCATTTAGAGCTGCTTCTTTCATTTGCAAAATTTTAGATTTTGCTAAATTTTTTTTTATATCAGACATTTTATGAAATTTATCATTCATCTCTATGATAAGTTTCTCGCTATCTTCTTTGGCTCTATCTGAGATTTCTTTTACTTCCGTTTTAGCACTTTCTAATTTAGCTTGGGCATTATCCAACATAACTTTTGACTCTTCTCTTAATTTCTCACTTTCATTAATTTCGTTTTTAATATCTAAAATAAGTTTATTTAAAGTTTCATTTACCTTTTGAGGAATTTTAAAGTAGATAAGGACTACCACGAAAATAACAAAAGATATTGCTACCCAAAATGTTGCATCAATTGCCATAATATTTACCTTTATTTTTTTTAGACAGATCCTCAACAATAGCAGAAATACTACTATTGTTTATTTCTTCACCAATCAATTGCTTAATTAAATGTACAGAGGTTTCAGTTGCAATTTTGTTTATTTTTTCTGGTGAACCTTTTTTTAGCTCAACTATTTCTTTTTCTGCATTTTTTATCTCTTGGTTTATCTCATCTTCAATTTTTTCCCTCTTTTTGTCGATATCTTGAATTATTTTTTTTCTAGCTTCATTGAAATAGTTCCTCGCCTCATTTTTACTATTATTAATTAAAGTCTCATATTCTTTAATTTTATTCTCACTTTCAATTTTTTGTTTTTCAGCTGTTTCTATGTTCTCTAAAATTTGAGATTTCCTTAATTCCAAATTGTTACTTATTTTTGGAAGTATAAATTTAGATAAAACTATAAACAAGAATCCAAAAGTTAAGATTAGCCAAAAAATTTGAGACACCCAAAACTCAGGGTTCAATTGTGGCATACCTTCAGATTCAGCGCTATTTACATTTGAATAAAATGTAAAGATTACAAGTAATAAATATAAAACTAATCTTTTATGCATTATTTAAAATGCGAATAAAATAATCAATGCCACAACTAATCCAAATAAACCAGTAGCTTCAGCTAATGCGAAACCTAATAGTAAATTTGGGAATTGTTTTTGAGCTGCAGACGGATTTCTCATAGCTCCAGAAAGGTAGTTACCGAATATGATTCCAATACCTACTCCAGCTCCAGCTAATGCTATTGCCGCTAGACCTGCTCCGATCATTTTTGCTGCTTCTAGTTCCATTATTCCTCCTTTTTGTTTAATGGTGTAAATTTAATGCATCATTTAAATATATGCATGTTAAAATTGCAAATACATATGCTTGAAGAAAAGCAACTAATATCTCCAAACCAGTTAATGCAACCGAAAAACCTAGTGGAAGCCATCCACCAACTAATCCGAGGCTTATAACAAAACCCCCGAAAACCTTCATCATTGTATGACCAGCCATCATGTTTGCAAAAAGTCTAACAGATAGGCTAATTGGTCTACTCAGATACGAAATAACTTCTATGACCACAATTAACGGCAATAAAACAATTGGGACACCACTTGGAACAAATAATTTTAAATAACCAAGACCATGTTTTATAAAACCTATTACAGTTACCCCAATAAATATGAATGCTGCTAGTACAAAAGTAACTATTATGTGGCTTGTTACAGTAAAGGCATAAGGCAACATTCCTAACATGTTACAAAATAGGACAAACATAAATAGCGAGAAGATAAACCCAAAATACGGCTTTCCTTTCGAACCGGCAGTATCACTTATCATCTTTGAAATGAAAGAGTAGCTCAGCTCAGCAAGCAACTGTATTTTATTTGGTATGATTTTTTTTTTTACAGATCCTAAATTGAATAAAATCAAAATAATTAAAGAACTTATCACCATAAACAAACTCGCGTTAGTAAATGAAATGTCTACTTGATCTATTTTTATTTCTGGACCAATTCTATAAACATTGAATTGGTGCATTGGGTTTGTAGCCATAATATTTTACTTTTGCATGTTTTTTGCAGATCTTACCACGTTTAAAACTCCCGCTATAACTCCTACAAAAAAAAACGTTAAAATTAACCATGGTTTAGTACCAAACCAGCTGTCAAAAATAAACCCAATAATACTACCCACAAGAACTGCGGCGACAAGCTCAGTGCTCATTTTGAATGCTATTCCTAAAAGTGATGTCTTTTTATCGCTATTTTTGTTTTCATTATCCGATATCTTTTTTTTTGCAATTTCTAGGCGAGTCTTAAATTTTTCTTTGGTCATTATTAAGCGACCATACTCTCAGCTTTCTGTAAATCAACAGCTACCAGCTGGCTGATACCTTTTTCAGGCATTGTAACACCGTAAAGTTTGTTCATTTTTGACATTGTTAAAGCATGATGGGTAACAATTATAAATCTTGTTTGAGTAATTTTTGTTAGTTCCTCAAGTAAGTTACAAAACCTTGTAACATTCGCATCATCTAGTGGAGCATCTACTTCGTCTAAAACACATATTGGCGCAGGATTTGTTAAAAAAACTGCAAAAATAAGTGATAAAGCTGTCAATGCTTGCTCACCTCCTGACAACAAAGTAATAGATTGAAGCCTTTTTCCTGGAGGGCTCACAAGCATTTCTAAACCAGCTTCAAGTGGATCATCAGAATCTACGAGTTCAAGTTTTGCGGTTCCGCCATTAAATAATTTTGTATAAACTTCATTAAATTTTCTATTCACTTTTTCAAAAGCTTCCAAAAGTCTTTCTCTTCCTTTTTGATTTAATTCACTAATACTTTCTTTAAGTTTAGAAATTGCTTGTACTAAATCCTGTCTATCATTTTCCATTTTTTTTATTTCAATTTCATATTTGCTGGTTTCTTCATCCGCTCTTAGGTTGACTGATCCCAATTTTTCTCTTTCTCTCTTTCTAGCATCCAAAAGCTCTTCTTGTGTAACAGCATCTGGAAATTCATCTTGTTTTTCAAGATTTGAAAAACTTAAAAGATTTTCTTCATTAAGGTTTAAGTCAGCATCTATTCTATCTAATAAATCATTTCTTCTTTTATCAAGACCCTCTATAGTTGCAGATGAGCTTGCTTTTCTCTCTCTTATTTCGATTGATGACTCTTTTGTAACATTCAATTCGTTTCTATAATCATTTATTTGATTATCAATTTTATCAATCAAAACTTCATTTTCTTTTTTTTCATTTTCTGAAATTCTTAAATTTTCAGAAATTTGACCTTTTTTCTCAGCTTGAGTTTGTGGTTGCTTATCTAGTTCCTCTAACTTTTGGTTAAGATTTTTTTTACGTTCGCTCAATTCAATTATTTTTTTTTCAGAATTTACTAGTAAGTTTTTCCAACTATTAACCTCATTTTCTATTGTATTTATTCTCTCATTTCTTTTAATAGATTCTTTTTTTAGATT
>CACHWQ010000005.1 GCA_902583645.1 uncultured Pelagibacteraceae bacterium
AGTTTATGATGGTGAAATTTTTAAACTCGAAGAACATACCGAAAGATTTTTTTATTCAGCAAAAAGAATGGGGATGGAGCTTCCTTATACCCAAGAGGAAATAAATAACGCAACAAAAAAAACAGTTGCAGCACAGAAAGTGCAAAATGGTTACATCAGACCTTTTGCTTGGAGAGGCAGCGAAATGATGGCTATCTCAGCTCAAAAAACCAAAATACATGTTGCTATAGCAACCTGGGAATGGGGAACTTACTTTGATCCAAAATTAAAAACTGAGGGAATAAAATTAAATATTTCAAAATGGAAGAGACCAGCTCCCGACTCAGTTCCTTGGGATACCAAAGCATCAGGACTTTATATGATTTGTACTCTTTCTAAACATGAAGCAGAAAGATTGGGATTCACGGACTCTCTGATGTTAGATCACGAGGGAAATATAGCGGAGGCAACTGGTGCAAATATTTTCTTTAAAGATAAAAATAATGAATTTCATACACCAATTCCAGACTCTTTTCTGGATGGAATAACAAGACGTACAGTAATTGATATTGTTAAATCAAAAAATATTAAAGTGCATGAAAGAAAAATATCTCCAAATGAACTTTCTAATTTTGAGGGTTGTTTTTTGACGGGTACTGCTGCTGAAGTAACCCCAGTATCTCAAATAGATAAAAACAATTATAAAGTTTGTGAAACAATTTTGGAATTATCCTCAAGTTACGACACTCTTGTAAGAAAAAAAAAAGCAGCTTAGTCCTTATTATCTTCAGAAATTGCGTGATCAATACCTTTTCTTAGATAGTCATAAGCTGTATATAAAGTAATAAATGCTGATAACCAAAGTAAAATTATACCAATGGTTTGAGCATTGTAGTCCTGGAAATTAATTATTTTATTTCCTGTATCACCAGTTAGAAGCAGTGAAATAGAGAACATTTGTAAAAATGTTTTATATTTAGATAAATTCGAAACAGGTAAATTAATCTTACCTTTTGCTAAAAACTCTCTTAAACCTGATATTAAAATTTCTCTGGTTAAAATAATTATTGCTGCTATTACTTCGTAGCTTTTTATAGTTTGATCCATAACAAGAAGAATTAAGGCTGTAGCAACAATTATCTTGTCTGCTATTGGATCTAACAATTCTCCAAGTTTTGACTCTTCTTTAAACATTCTAGCAAGTAGACCATCTAAAAAATCTGTAAATGAAGCTATAACAAATAATGCAAATGGCAAAACATCACCATAAAATCCAGGTAGATAATATGTAAAAACAAAAATTGGAACAATAATTATTCTTCCAATAGTCAAATAGTTTGGAATTTTTATTTTCATTCGTGGAAATAATTATATATTTTTTTTGCAACTTTTTCTTCTACACCATCTACAGATTTAATCTCATCAAGACTTGCAGATTCTACTGCTCTAGCAGAGCCAAAATGATTTAATAGCGCCCTTTTTCTTATGGATCCAATTCCTTGTATTTGATCTAAAATGGATTTGCTTAAACCTTTTCTTCTCCTTGCTCTATGTGCGCTGACCGCAAATCTATGCGCCTCATCTCTTATTCTTTGTAAGAAAAATAGAGTTGGTTCGTTCCTTTCAAACTTAAATTCCTTCCCATTATGAAAAAAAGTTTCATTTCCACTATTCCTAAATTTACCTTTGGCAATTGCAACAATAGGAATATCATACAGTCCTAATTCATTTAGTGTCTCCCTGGCACTTGAATACTGACCTTTCCCCCCATCTATTAATACTAAATCAGGGAATGATAGATAATTGTCTTTTTCTTGCATTGCCCTTTTAAATCTTCTATTCAAAACTTCTTTTATCATGCCATAATCATCTTGCTGATTTTTTTGAAATTTAATATTAAATTTTCTATATCTTTTTTTTACAAAACCATCTTCTCCATAAGTAATTAAAGCGCCAACACTGTTCGTACCTTGCATATGGCTATTATCATATACTTCAATTAAACCTATATTTGATTGTAAATTAAATTTTTGGGCAATCTCCTCAAAGAAATTTTTATTATTCTGACTTTCATAAATTTTACGATTTAAGCTATCCTTAGCATTCTTGATTGCAAGCTCTACAATTTTCAATTTTGAACCTTTTTTAGCAATTGAAATAGAAATATTTTTATTTTCTTTTTTTGAAAAGGCTTTTTCCAATAATTCTTTTTCTTTAATTGGATGACTTAAAATTAAATTTTGAGGTGCATTTTTATTTTCATAAAATTGTGCAATAAACGAGTTTATAATATCCTCTAATTTATCATCTGGATCATGTTTTGGAAAAAAGGCTTGATTACCCCAATTTTGTTTTGATCTATAAAAAAAAACCTGAATACAAGTTTTGCCAGACTCTTTAAAACCTGCAACTACATCTGCTTCGATAAGGTTTGCTTCATTTACTCGCTGTGAAGATTGAATTATATTTAATGACTTAATTCTATCCCTTAGTATTGCTGCTTTTTCAAAATCTAAATCCTCACTTGCCTTTTCCATTTGATCAGAAAGACTTTTTTGTATTTTTCTAGATTTACCAGATACAAACTCAATTGCTTCATCAACTGTTTTTGAATATTCATCTTTATCAATATAGCCAACACACGGGCCTGAACATCTTTTAATCTGATACAAAATACAAGGTCTCTCCCTTTTTTTAAAAATTGTATCGTCACAAACTCTTAATTGGAAAATTTTTTGTATCATTTTGATTGTCCAGTTTGCAGAACCAGCAGATGCAAACGGTCCAAAATAAAAGCCATCTTTAGTTTTCTTTCCTCTATGCTTTGTTATTTGTGGCCACTTATCTTTATTACCAATATAAATAAAAGGAAATGATTTATCATCTCTAAGCAAAATATTGAATTTGGGTTTATACTTTTTAATTAAATTTGCCTCTAGTAGTAGTGCCTCGCTTTCATTTGATGTTGTAGTTATTTCAATTTTTCTAGTCTGAGAGAGCATTCTCTCGGTTCTAATAATATGATTTTTTTCAGAAACGTAAGATTTTAATCTGTTAGGAAGGTTTTTGGCTTTACCTACATACAGAATTTCATTTTTTTCATTTAACATTCTATAAATTCCAGGCAGTTTAGGAATTACAGGAAGCTCCTTTTTTATGGCATTTTTTCCAATTTCAAAGTTTTTCATGACTTCTTTTTTTTGAAATTTGTATACCTACGGAAGTACAATCTTTCATTATTTCAAGCTTTTCAATTTGAAGTGAAATTTTATCAATTCTTTTATCTTTAAATAATTCGTCAAAAACATCCTCTGCTAATGTCTCCAAAAAATTATAATGCTTATTTTTTGTCAACTTTTTTATTAACCTCACAAGTTTGTCATAATTAACTATAGATTTTAGATCTTTGTCATTGGTAGGTTTTTTATCTTTATAATTGGCTTCAAGGCTAAATTTTACTTTCTGAGGTTTTTCTTTTTCAAAATCGTAGTAGCCAAGTGTGAGATTTAAAATTAATTCTTTAATTATGACTTTTTTTTTCGTAATTAAATAGAGTTTTATTTTTATCAATCTTAATAATTCTTAAATTAGTTTTTTTCATTTATTTTATTCTTGAAGCAATATATTCTTTGATCATTGGATGATAATACATAAAACAATCTGCAAAATCTATTATGTGGGCTTCTTTTACTGGCTCTTCCCAATTTGAACCAGCTATTTTACATTTTTTTCCATTAATTTTTTTCGTTTCAGAAACTACTACTCTCTTAAAGTTAGGAACAGTGTCCATCCAATCAGATGTTAATCCCTCATAGTGATCCATAGGATGCGTAAAAATTAAAATTGGTGCATTTCCCTCTTTAATTATATCAATCTGTTTTTGTCTCCATCCAGCCATACCAGGATATTTTTTATGAAAATTTTCCATAGCTTTTTCGTAACCAACTTTTTTTACTTTATATTTTTTTGACAAATTCCAAAAACATGCAGGCATCAACGATATACCTCCACCTACTTCATTTATATATTTTGCTGTTAACCTTAGCGTCGCCCATCCTCCACAAGAATGACCTGACATAAAAATTTGTTTCTTTGGAACACCTAAATTAACAAATTTCTTAACAACCTCTAAATTACCTTCAACCCTTCGATCCATTTTTGAGGTACCTGGATAAGGTCCCTCCCATTTTTTCATCCACATTCCTGTTCTTCCTAGTTTAGCACCTAAATCACCCTCTAGTTGACCTTGGCAGTGTATATAAACCATAATTTCTTTATCATTTATTTTATCGCCAGCTAGTTGGGCCCAATTTCTAAGTTCTGATCTCCAGAAACAATGTTTTAATTTAACATCATTTCCGTCAGAACCGTGATTGTATATTATTATTATTTTATCTTTAGGGTTATTTACTTCAAAATTTTCATCAATTTTAATTTTATCTTTCCATTTATTTGTGGGTATTACAAAACCATCTTTTTTTATAACTTCTTTTGAGTTTGCATAAACACTCGTAGAAAAAATTAAAATAAAAAATATAAAAACAAACTTTCTCATTCTTTACCTCCCATAATATCTGGTGTTTGCCAGTTTAAACTTTGACCGCTATCGATAGAAATTACTTGTCCTGTAATAGATCTATTTTTAATAAAAAAGTCAACCGCATTACAGATTTGTTCTACGTCTACTTGTCTTTGCAAAGGTGTTGCCATGAATTGTCTCTTGAAGTGTTTTTCAGATTGTCTTTTATTCTTTAAAGTTGGCCCAGGCGCTATACCGTTAACTCTTATATTTGGAGCAAGACTCATGGCACTAGTTTTAGTTAAGGTATAAAGTCCAGTTTTACTTATTGTGTATGAAAAAAAATATGGGGTTAGTTTAAAAATTCTTTGATCAATAATATTAATAATATTATTATTTTTTCCTTTTATATTTTTTGAAAATTCTTTAGATAAAAGAGATGGTGTTCTTAAATTTGTTCTCAAATGTTTACCCCAACTGTCTGTTGTAAAATTTTCAAGTTTATCGTTTTCAAATAATGAGGCGTTATTAATTAAACAGTCAAAGTATTTTAACTTTGATTTTGAAAATTTAACAATTTTGTTTACATCTTTTTCAACGCTTAGATCGCCTTTAATCAAATAAACTGTTGTTCCATTTTTTGATAATTTCTTTTTTAAACTTTCAGCTTTTGATTTTGATTTATTAAAATGAATTATAATTTCTTTATTCGGACCAGATAATTTTTCAGCAATTGCTGCACCAATTCTGGTTGCTCCACCTGTTATAATTATTTTTTGTGCTTCCATTTTTTATCTCTTTTTTTTGTTACTTTTGTACCTGGCATTCCCATTGTAGAACGTCCTTTTGGATAGAGTTTATTTTTTACATCGTACTGTCTAATTTTTGGATTTAAAGTAATTTCTAGCTCTGTAGTTTCAAGCTTTCTAATTTCATCTCTTATTCTTGCAGCTTCTTCAAATTCTAAATTTGAAGCTGCTTCCTTCATCTTTTTGTTTAAGCCTTTTAAATGCTTTTTTAGATTTCCACCTATATTTGAACCTTCACTGATACGTACATAATCTTTTTCATATACACTTTCTAAAATATCACTTATTTCTTTTTTGACTGATTTAGCGTCTATCTTATTCTTTTTATTATATTCTAACTGAATTTCTCTTCGTCTATCTGTTTCTTTAATTGCTTTTTTGATACTTTTAGTTTCTTTATCTGCGTAAAGAATTACTTTTCCTTCAACATTTCTAGCAGCTCTTCCTATTGTTTGAATTAAAGATGTTTCAGACCTTAAGAATCCTTCTTTGTCGGCATCAAGAATACCAACTAAGGCACATTCAGGTATGTCTAGCCCTTCTCTTAAAAGATTTATTCCTACTAACACATCAAATACACCCATTCTCAAATCTCTCATAATTTCTATTCTTTCAAGTGTATCAATGTCAGAGTGTAGGTATCTAACTTTAATACCGTTTTCATGCAAATATTCTGTAAGGTCCTCAGCCATTTTTTTTGTTAAAGTAGTAACAAGAACACGATAGTTTTTTTCTACAACTTTTTTACATTCATGCATCAAGTTATCAACTTGATTTCTAGCTGGTCTTATTTCAACTTCAGGATCAATAAGACCAGTTGGTCTAATTACTTGATCAATAAATTTGCCTTTAGTTTGCTCTAGTTCCCATGGACCGGGTGTTGCGGAAACAAATACTGTTTGTGTTCTCATAAGATCCCACTCTTCAAACTTAAGCGGTCTATTGTCCATACAAGATGGCAATCTAAAACCATACTCAGCAAGAGTACTTTTTCTTGATCTGTCTCCTTTAAACATTCCATTTAATTGAGGAACTGTTACGTGAGACTCATCTACAAAAACCAATGTATTGTCTGGAAAATACTCAAACAATGTTGGTGGTGGTTCACCTGGTTTTCTCCCAGATAAAAATCTCGAGTAATTTTCTATCCCAGCACAAGTTCCTGTAGCCTCAATCATCTCTAAGTCAAATTTAGTTCTTTCCTCTAATCTTTGAGCTTCTAAAAGTTTATTTTCTTCTTTATGTTTTTTGAGAGTTATTTCTAGTTCTTTTCTAATATTTATTATTGCCTGTTCTACAGTTGGTTTTGGAGTAATGTAGTGACTGTTTGCATAAACTTTTATTAAACCAAGCTCCCTAACTTGATCACCAGTTAATGGATCAAACTCTTCAATTTTTTCCAGTTTATCACCAAATAAACTTAATCTCCAAGCTCTATCTTCAAGATGGGAAGGAAATATTTCTAAATACTCTCCTCTCGCTCTAAAAGTTCCTCTATGAAAATTTTGATCATTTCTTTTATACTGCAAGCTAATTAATGATTTAATGATATGTTCTCGATTGTAATCATAATTTTTTTGTAGGGTTAAAGTCATTTTACTATACGCTTCGACTGAACCCAATCCATAAATACATGAAACACTTGCTACTATTAAAACATCATCTCTTTCTAAGAGAGATCTCGTAGCCGAGTGTCTCATTCTATCAATTTGTTCATTAATTGATGCCTCTTTCTCTATGTATGTATCAGATCTGGGAACGTAAGCCTCAGGTGTGTAATAGTCATAATATGACACAAAATATTCCACTGCATTATCTGGAAAAAAAGTTTTCATTTCGCCGTAAAGCTGTGCAGCAAGAGTTTTATTAGGTGCCAAAATCAAAGCTGGTCTGTTTGTAGCTTCTATAACTTTTGCCATTGTAAAAGTTTTTCCTGAACCAGTTACTCCAAGTAAAACTTGATTAAATTGATCTTTATTAGCGCCAGTAACCAGTTTTTTTATTGCCCCAGGCTGATCTCCTGCAGGTTTAAAATCGGACTTTATTTTGAACTTTTTACCACCTTCTAGTTTACCGCTAATTTCAGGTTTTTTTCCCTCTAAATCTGTAATTAAATCTTGATATGTATTTTGCATATAATAAACAAAGTAATAAAATAAATTTATATTTCAATGAGCATTATATCTGATAGCCTGAAAAGAATAAAACCCTCTCCAACCTTAGCCGTTACTCAAAAAGCAAGAGAACTCAAAGCTGAAGGTAAAGACGTGATAGGTTTAGGTGCTGGAGAACCAGATTTTGATACACCAGATAACATTAAAGAAGCTGCTATAGAGGCTATTAAAAAAGGAGATACTAAATATACAGCTGTAGATGGGACACCCACTTTGAAAGAGGCTATAGTCAATAAGTTCAAAAGAGAGAATAATCTTAATTATAAAGTAGATGAAATTACAGTTGGAGCTGGAGGAAAACATGTGATTTATAATTTGATGATGGCAACTCTTAATAAGGGTGATGAAGTATTAATACCAGCACCTTATTGGGTTTCATATCCAGACATTGTTTTATTAGCAGGAGGAACTCCAATAGTGATTGAATGTTCAGAGGAACAGGAATTCAAACTAACTGCTAAAGACCTTGAAAGCAAAATAAATAATAATACTAAATGGGTAATATTGAACTCACCATCAAATCCTACTGGAGCATGTTATTCTGAACAAGAATTAAAAAATCTATCCCAAGTTTTAAAAAGAAAACCACATGTAAATATTTTGAGCGACGATATATATGAGCATGTGACTTATGATGGATTTAAATTTTTCACAATGGCGCAAGTTCCTGAACTTAAAACTAGAGTTGTGACTATGAATGGAGTAAGTAAATCATATGCTATGACAGGGTGGAGAATAGGTTATGCTGGAGGTCCTAAAGATGTAATTAAGGCTATAGCAAAGGTTCAATCTCAATCCACTACAAATCCGTCTTCAATAAGCCAAGCAGCAGCAGTAGAGGCACTTAATGGCAAACAAGATTTTATCTCAATAAGATCTAAAGCATTTCAAGAGAGAAGAGATTTTGTGGTAAATTCTTTAAACTCAATAAATGGAATTAACTGTTTAAAACCACAAGGAGCATTTTACGTATTTCCAAATTGTAAAGAATTAATAGGAAAAAAAGATAAAACAGGTAAAAAATTAGAAAACGATACAGATTTTGTTCAGTCACTCTTAGAGAATTATGGTATTGCAGTGGTCCAAGGTTCTGCATTTGGATTAGAAGGCTTTTTTAGAATTTCTTATGCTACTTCAATGGGAAATTTGGAAAAAGCGATGAAAAAAATTAAACAATTTTGCGAAAGTTTAAACTAATCCTAATCGAACAACTGACTTTGCATTTTCACTTATACAATCTTTTGCTCCCTTAAACTTTAGCCCCAAAAGCTCCTCTGCATAAGTAGTATCGGTTTGCATAACTATTCCAAGGTCTGGGATCATCGTTTTAGCACTTGAATCCAAATAACTTATTAATTTTACCATAAAGTTAGGTAATTCTTTTTTTGGAACTTTTTTTGCATATTCAGGCATAGCCTCAGCCATTATTTGTGATAACTCAACTAATTTTTTTACCTCTTTTCCGACAATTAACCTTCTTCCACCAACTTTTTTATTTCCTATGCAAGCAACATGAGATTTCGCAACATCTTTGACATCGGAAATTAAAACTGCAAACTTGGGAGCTGCTGGAAATTTACCTTTTAGAAATTGTCTTACATACTCAATTGATGTACCACCTTTTTTATCTAAAGCGTCCCCGAACACTCCACCAGGATTAATTGTTGTTAATTTATGTTTCAATCCTTTGCTTTCCATAAACTCCCATGCCGTTCTCTCAGCTTTAGTTTTTGACAGGAAATAGTCACTTACCCCCTCAATCCAATTTTCATCAGTCCAATCGTTTTCTCCAAATGAATAAGGATTACTTCTATTAGGCTTCCTAAACATTGCTACAATTGAGGAAGTTACTATTATTTGCTCAACATTATTTTTTATGCCTGAATTTAATACTCTTAAAGTTCCATCTACAGCAACTGGTAATAATTTTTCTCTATCATTTGAGACTTTCATAGGAAAAGGAGATGCAATATGCATAATATATTTACATTTTTTTGCAGCTTCATCCCATCCATCATCTTTTAAAAGGTCTAATTCTACAAACGATAATTTATCTATTGGAGCATATTTACTTATAGTATCTTTAGTTTGTTCAATTAAACTCTTATTTCTTACAGTGCCTAAAACTTCAAAATCTAAATTCAATAGTTCTATTGCTGTATGTTTTGCTATCCATCCACTTATACCAGTTAATAAAATTTTATCTGTCATATTAGTTAATTATGAGAAAGATGTTTCTCTGCTTCCAACGCAGCCATGCATCCCATTCCAGCAGCAGTAACAGCCTGTCTGAATATTTTATCTTTAACATCTCCAGCAGCAAATACTCCAGGAACATTTGTTTCAGTTGAGTCTGGTTTAGTAATTAAATAACCCTCTTTATCCATTTTAAGCTGATCTTTAAATAGTTGGGTAGCCGGATCATGACCTATAGCAATAAAAAGACCGTCGATTTTCATTTCTTCAGATTGGTTTGTTTTTACATTTTTTACTTTTAAACCTGTTACATTCTTAGGATCTTTATCTCCCAAAACATCTTCAACAACAGTATCCCATACTATTTCAATTTTTTTATTTTCCATTAATTTTTTTTGTAACATTTTCTCAGCTCTTAACTCATTTCTTCTGTGAATAAGTTTGACTTTCGATGCAAATTTTGTAAGGAACATTGCCTCTTCTACAGCTGCATTTCCCCCACCAACTACTGCAACAGTTTTATCTTTAAAAAAGAAACCATCACACGTTGCACATGCAGAAACTCCAAATCCTTTGTAATCTTGTTCAGATTTTATATTAAGCCACCTAGCTTGAGCCCCAGTCGAAATTATGATTGAGTCTGCGGTATATTTTTGACCACTTTCACCTACAGCCTCAAAGGGTTTTAACTTTAAATTTACTGACGCAATATGATCTTCGATCATTTCGGTGCCAACAGCTTTTGCTTGATCTTTCATTTGATCCATTAACCATGGACCTTGAATAACTTCTGCAAAACCTGGATAATTTTCAACATCAGTTGTTATTGTTAACTGACCGCCCGGTTGCATTCCATGAACAAGAACCGGCTTAAGCATTGCCCTAGCAGAATAAACCGCTGCAGTGTATCCAGCTGGGCCAGACCCAATTATTAACACTTTTGTGTGTTTAGTTGGATTTTGCTTCATATCAAAGCTATATAGTAACTAATGACTAAATTAAAAGCATTATTATTGACAGAAGGCCTACATGGGATGATTAGTCAGACTGAAGGCTTAGCAAAAGCCTTAGATTCTTATTATATTCACGAGAAAATTGAATTAAACGGTTTTTGGAAACTAATACCTCCATCTTTTACTCCAATAAAAAATTTTGTGTTTAAAAACAAAATAGATAGAGATTTCGATATTATTATTTCTTGTGGAAGAAAAAGTATCATACCTTCATTATTCTTGAAAAAAAAATCAAAAAAAAAAGTAATAAATATTCACATCCAAAATCCTAAGATGGCATTAAAACATTTTGATTTTGTTGTATGCCCGGAACATGATGACCTTAAAGGACCAAACGTACTTAGCACTAAAGGGGCAATACATTATTTAACTAATAAAGAGATAAATAGTTCAAAAAATTATCTTTTGAATAAAGTGGAGAAAGATAAAGATGTTATTACTCTAATTTTAGGAGGCCCAACAAAGTACTATAATTATAGTGATGAAAATATGTTAAATATATTTTCAATAATTAATCGAATGTTAAAAGAAAATAACTTACAACTTATTGTTATTCCATCTAACAGAACTCCAGAGAAAACTATACAATTAGCTAAAGAATATTTTAGTAAAAATCGAATAGTAATAGATATTGTTGATAAGTCTGCTTATTTATCAAGTTTAGCGTTAGCAAAATATATAGTTGTAACATGTGATTCAACCTCTATGATTTCTGAAGCTGCTTTAACTGGAAAGCCAGTATATGTCGCAATGATACCTTCTTTAAGAAATGATAAAAGATTTAAAAGATTTAGGAGTTTATTTGAAAAACTAAATATAATTAAAAAATTAGAGAATAAACTTGAGACCTGGAACTATAAAAAACTGAACGAAGCAGATAGGATAGCTTTAGAAATAAAACGCAAAATTAATTAATGTCATTTTTTAACTCATTAAATAATAAATCAAAACAATTTGAATCACCATTCAAGCATTGGGAGTTAAATGAACCATTAACAACAGAGGCAATAAGTGAGATAACAAATGCTGATATAGCTAATCCAAATGAACATAAGCTTGAATATGACGGAACTAGAGCAATAGATGGAGGAGAGGGAAAGTTCAGAGAAGGAATTAGCTCAGGAGGCAAAGCCTTAAAATTCAGATGCTTTGTGACTAAGGAAAATTCTAAAGGTTTTCCCGGCCTTACTAAATTCATAGAGGAACTCAGACAAAAAGAAACACATCAGAAAATTTCTAATATGATTGGAAAGGATCTTTCTAATTCATTTGTAAGAGTTGAAGTTATTTGTGATAGAAAAGGATTTTGGCTTAAACCTCACTGTGATATAAAAGAGAAACTTTTGTCTTGCTTACTCTTTGTTAATAATGAAAATGAGAGTGAAAATCTTGGTACAGATTTCTACGATGATAATCTTAAAAAAGTCAAAACATTACCTTACAAACATAACTATGGTTATTTTTTCTCCAGTGGACCTAATACTTGGCATGGAATGGAGAAAAAAGAAATAATTAAAGAACGAAGATGTCTTCAAGTAAATTATGTAACTTTTAACACAGATTGGAAAGTTTATTAATTATCTTGTAAAGATTTTACTTTTAGCTTTGTAGTCTTCAAAGATTTTATTGCTTCGAGAAACGAGTAAGCAGTTGACATATTTGTACAATAAGGAATTTTATTTGCCAAAGTACCTCTCCTTAAAGCTCTTGCATCATTTATTCTATGTTCTGAATTACCTCCTCCAGTATTAATTACCAAAGATATTTTTTTTGAATTTAAAACATCAACGATGTGAGGTCTTCCACTACTTACTTTGTTAATTTTTTTACACTTCATTCCGTTTTGTTTAAGGATCTCACAAGTGCCTTGCGTGGCAGAAAGTGTAAATCCAAGTTTAATTAATCTCTGAGCAACTCCAACAATCTCTTGTTTGTGTGTATCTTTAACTGATAAGAATGCCATTCCTTTAACTGGAAGCGAATTTGATGCAGCTATTTGGCTTTTGGCTACTGCCATTCCGAAATTATTATCAAAGCCCATTACCTCACCAGTAGATTTCATTTCTGGACCTAATAACAAATCACTATCAGGAAATTTATTAAATGGAAATACAGCTTCTTTAACGGCGTAAGTTTTATTAGTTTTATATTTAAGTTTATATTTTGAAAGTTTATCACCAGCCATTACTTTTGAAGCGATTTTAGCAAGTGGAATTCCATTGGCTTTAGATACAAATGGCACAGTTCTGCTAGCTCTTGGATTTACTTCAATCACGAAAATTTCATCATTTTTAATTGCAAATTGTATGTTTAAAAATCCTTTCACATTTAAAGCTAAAGCAAGTTTTTTTGTTTGGTCTTTGAGATCCTGCATTAATTTACTTTTAATTGAGACTGGTGGCAAACAACATGCAGAGTCTCCAGAATGGATTCCTGCCTCTTCAATATGTTGCATTATTCCAGCTATATAAACATCTTTACCATCTGAAATAGCGTCAATATCTATCTCCATTGCGTTATCGATAAACTTATCAATTAAAATTGGGTTTTTTTCAGATGCTTTAAAAGCCTCTATTATTAAACTTTTTAATTGTTTTTTTTCATAAACGATTTCCATTGCTCTGCCCCCTAAAACATAAGATGGTCTCACAACAACTGGCAAGCCAATTCTTTCAGATATTTTGATAGCTTCCGAATGTTTAAATGCTATGCCACTATCTGCCTGCTTAAGTTTTAATTTAATTAGCAGCTTTCTAAACCTATCTCTATCTTCAGCTAAATCTATCGAAGTGTACTGAGTTCCTAATATTGGCAAAGAATTATCGTGAAGAAATTTTGCAAGTTTAATTGGTGTTTGTCCACCAAATTGAGCTATTACGCCAACCAAATTTCCTTTTGATTTCTCTTTTAAAATAATGTTGTAAACATATTCTTCCACAAGAGGTTCAAAATACAACCTATCACTTGTATCATAATCAGTGGAAACTGTTTCTGGATTACAGTTTATCATAATTGTTTCAAAACCAGCTTCTTTCAAAGCATAGCTTGCTTGGCAACAGCAATAATCAAATTCGATACCTTGACCAATTCTATTAGGTCCACCGCCTAAAATAATTATTTTATTTTTATTTGTTGGTTCAGACTCACACTCTGCCTTGATACTAAAATTTCTTTGATATGTGGAGTACATATATGGTGTAAATGACTTAAACTCTGCAGCACAAGTATCTACTTTTTTGTAAACTGGAAAAACTTTTAAGGCTTCTCTTTTCTTTCTTACTATTTTTTCGTGAGTATTAGATAATTGTGCTATTTTTTTATCTGAAAATCCAATTGATTTAATCTTATTAAATTCAATGAAGTTTTTAGGAATACCGTTTGATTTTATTAATTTTTCAGCGTCTACAATTTCTTTAATCTGCTCAATAAACCATGGGTCTATTCCAGATAATTTATGAATTTTACTTATAGAGAACTTTTTTCTGACAGCCTCTGCAACTAATAGAATTCGATTGGGTATATTGATTTTTAAATTTTTTGTTATTTCTTTTGTATTATATTTAAAAATTTGATCTAATCCAGAAAGTCCAATTTCTAGCGAGCTCAAAGCTTTTTGCAAAGATTCTTTAAAATTTCTTCCGATAGACATAGCTTCTCCAACTGACTTCATGGAAGTACCCAAAATAGCTTGAGACTGGGAAAATTTTTCAAAGGTAAATCTTGGAATTTTTGTAACAACATAATCGATTGTTGGTTCAAATGATGCAGGAGTAACTTTTGTAATTTCGTTTTTAAGTTCGTCCAAGGTATAACCCACTGCAAGTTTAGCAGCCACTTTAGCAATTGGAAACCCAGTAGCCTTTGATGCAAGTGCAGAGGATCTAGAAACCCTTGGATTCATTTCTATAATAACCATACGACCATTTTTAGGATTAATAGCAAATTGCACATTAGATCCTCCAGTTTCAACACCAATTTTTCTTAGGCATGCAATCGAAGCATTTCTCATTATCTGGTATTCTTTATCTGTTAGAGTGAGAGCTGGCGCAACAGTAATTGAATCTCCTGTGTGAATACCCATCGGATCTACATTTTCAATTGAACATATAATTATGCAATTATCTTTTTTATCTCGCACAACTTCCATCTCGTATTCTTTCCAACCTTCAAGACATTCCTCAATTAAAATTTGTGAAACCGGGGACTCTCGAAGTCCATTTTTAACAATTTTAAAAAATTCCTTTTTATTTTTTGCTATCCCTCCACCTAAACCACCCAATGTAAAAGCTGGACGTATTATTACAGGCAATCCAATACTTCTTAAGGCTTTTGCAGCATCTTTTTCACGATTAACAATTTTAGATTTTGGTAAATCTAATCCAATTTCAGACATATTTTTTCTAAATTTTTTTCTGTCTTCTGCATTTGCGATTGCACTTGAGTTTGCTCCAATAAGTTCAATCTTATACCTTTTTAATAAACCTTTTTTTTTAGCCTCCATAGCTAAATTTAAAGCTGTTTGACCACCCATAGTCGGCAAGATTGCATTTGGCTTTTCTCTAATTATAATTTTTTCTAATATTTCTAATGTAATTGGTTCTATATAAGTTTTATCAGCAACATCTGGGTCAGTCATGATAGTTGCGGGATTTGAATTTAAAAGTATAACCACATATCCTTCATCTTTAAGCGCTTTGCATGCTTGGGTCCCTGAATAATCAAACTCACAAGCCTGACCAATTATGATTGGTCCAGCACCAACCACGAGTATTTTTTTAATATCTTTTCTTTTTGGCATGCTGTTTTATTTCTTTTATAAATTGATCAAATAAATATTGGCTATCTTGAGGACCTGGATTTGCCTCAGGATGATACTGAACAGAAAATGCAGGTTTATTTTTTAATCTTATTCCTTCAATGGAATTGTCAAACAATGACTTGTGAGTAATCATTACATTTTTAGGTAAGCTTCCTTTTACTACCTCAAAGCCATGATTTTGGCTCGTTATTTCTACTTTATCGGTTAAAATATTTTTCACAGGATGGTTTGCTCCTCTATGACCAAGTTTCATTTTTTTTGTCTTTGCATTTAATGCGAGCGCTAAAAGCTGATGACCTAAACAGATACCAAAAATTGGTATATTTAGGTTTATAAGATTTTTTATAATTTTTACTGCATACTTTCCCGTTGCCGCTGGATCGCCGGGACCATTTGATAAAAAAACTCCATCTGGATTCAATTTAATTATATTTTTAATACTAGTATCGCATGGTACTACTATAATTTTGCACTTGTGATTTGAAAAATATCTTAAAATATTTTTTTTAATTCCATAATCTATTGCAACAATTTTGAAATTATTTTTTTTATTCTTTTCATATCCATTTTCTTTGTTCCATGTTTTAAAATTATTCCAGGAATATTTATATTTTGTTGAAACATCTTTAGCTAGATCCAAGCCATTTAAACCATGCCATTTAATAGATTTATTTAAAAGTTTTTTTATATTAAACTTTCCATTTTTGTTTATCTCAATAGTTCCTTTAGGAGCACCTTTATCTCTTATAAAATTTGTTAAACCTCTAGTATCAATACCAGTAAGAGCAACAATTTTATTTTTTTTTAGCCATAAGTCTAAGTTTTTAAGTGACCGATAATTTGATGGACTTGTTATTTCTGCATTAAATATCACGCCTTTTGTCCATATTTTATCAGATTCGTGATCCTCTTGATTTGTCCCAACATTTCCAATGTGTGGAAATGTAAAATTTATTATTTGTCCAGAATATGATGGGTCTGAAATAATCTCTTGATAACCTGTTATTGAGGTATTAAAACAAACTTCACCAGTGGCTGTTCCCATATGTCCAAGTCCAATACCTCTAAATACTTGTCCATTTTCGAGAACTAAAATACCAGGTGAAAATTTTGATTTTTTTTTGGAATAAGTTTTGTATTTTTTTTTCAATTACAACTCATGAGTTAAAGGTTAATACAATAAAACCTATTTTTCCGCAACAGATGTAATATAATTTTTTTTTAAAATACAATTTTTTCTTTAAAAAAATTTGTATAAGATAATTATTATGTCTCTAAAATCAAAAATAGAAATTGATTACCAAAATTCATTAAAATCAAAAGATAAACTAGAAATATCAACTTATAGGTTAATTCTATCTGGTATTAAAGATTTAGAAATTTCAAATAGATCTGGTCCCCAAAAAAAGGAGACAGACGATAATGAAATTAAACAACTTATTAAGAAAATGATAAAACAAAGAAACGAATCAATTCAGATTTATAAAAAAAATAACAGAAAAGATCTGCTAGTTGTAGAGGAAAAAGAGGTAACAATTTTATCCTCGTATTTACCGAAACAATTGACCGATGACGAAACAAAAAATATATGCCAAAAAATAGCTGAAGATTTAAATGCCCAAAGTATAAAAGACATGGGAAAAGTAATGGGAAAATTAAAACAGACTTATTCTGATATCTTAGATTTTTCAAAAGCAGGCGCAATCTTAAAAGAAATATTAAATAAAAAATGAAGTATCCAAAAGAATATTTAGAGGAAATTAAATCAAGATTAAAGGTTTCAAACGTTGTATCAAAATATGTTCAACTAAAGAGAAGAGGAAAGGAATTTATTGGACTCTCCCCATTTAAAAATGAAAAGACACCATCATTCACCGTGAATGATGATAAAGGATTTTTTCATTGTTTTAGTACAGCAGAACATGGAAATATTTTTGATTTTTTAATGAAGACACAAAATTTGAAATTTGGTGAAGCTGTAAAAATTTTAGCACTTCAAGCTGGAATTAGGCCTTACACTTTTTCTAAAGCCGATGAAGAAAGAGAAAAGGATTGGAAAAAATACTCAGCTCTATATTTAGAGTATGTAAATTTTTTTCATCATGAATTATTAAATAGTTCTGAGGGCAAAGCCAGTTTGCAATATTTAACACAAAGAAAATTAGATTTTAATATAATTAAAAACTTTAAACTTGGTTATGTAAAAAAAAATTCTAACTTTATTGAAATAATAAAAAATAAATTTAATGAAAAGGATTTAAAAGATTGTGGAATTTTCTATTATGATGATAAAAAAAATACTTTTGTAGATAGATTTAAAGAAAGAATAATTTTTCCAATAAATTCAATTTCTGGACAGCCAATAGCACTAGGTGGAAGAACTATGAAAAAAGATTCATATATAGCAAAATATATTAATTCTCCAGAGACTCAATTTTTCAAAAAGGGAAATAATCTATATAATCTTGATAAGGCAAGAAGATTTTCAAATTCTTTAGAACAAATTTTTTTAGTGGAAGGTTATATGGATGTTATAGGTCTTAATAATAACGGAATCGAAAATTGTGTTGCAAATTTAGGTACTGCTTTGACTGATAAACAAATTTTGGTATTAAATCAGTTCTTTAATGAAATAATTATTTGCTTTGATGGAGATGAAAGTGGATATAAAGCAGCTGTAAGAGCTGCAGAAAATTCAATTAAAGAACTAAAACCAGAAAAACAAATTTCATTTTTATTTTTACCAAATGGAGAGGATCCAGATACATTTGTAAATAAAAACGGTAAAAAAGATTTTCTTTTATTTTGTAATCAAAATAAAATTCAAATACATGAATTTTTATTTCAAAATTTACAAAGACAGTCTAATAATTCCCCTTCCTCGTTAGCTATATTAGAAAAAAAGTTAAGATATATTGCTAACTCTATAAAGGATCAATTAATAAAAAAATATGTATTAGATTTTTTTTTGGGAAAGATTTCATCTTTGACTCCTAATTTAAATAAGAATAAACAGCAAACCATCAAACATGTTGCCTCATTAAGTTCGACAAAAAAAATCTATAATGAAACTCAACAATTTTCTAAAGAACAGCTTCACGAATTTTCAATGCTTTATTTAATAATTAATAATTTTTATTTTTTTAAAAAAAATTTAGAAATTTTTAGTGCTCTGAATTTTATAACTAATCAAAATGAAGCAGTATTTTCCAAATTAATCGAATTAGCAAAATCAAATGAGGAAATAGATGAGAATTTATTACCAATAGACAGGGATACTTTGAATAAAATTAATAAATATGCTTCGGTAAAGCATATCTCTGGCAACATTAAAAGGGACGATGATAAATTGAAGGAGATATTTCTCGAAATGATTCAAGATTTAAAAAATCTGTTTTTAGAGAAGAAAATTTTGGAGCTAGAATCGAAATTTTCAGAGAATATGGATGAAAATACGTTTAATGAGATAAAGGAATTAAAAAAGTTACAAAATAGCAACTAATTAGATAGTTTTTTAAATGGATTTTTCTAATTTTGGTATTATATAAGACATCCTAAATATTATTACTGTGGAAAGAATTATAACAAAATCATTCGCTAGATTGATGGGTAGAGGTATCCATAGAGGGTTCATCACGCATGAAGAATTGAATAAATCCTTAGGAAAGAGAAATTTATCCAAGGATAATCTTGCTCAAGCTTTTATTCATATTTTAGATGAAAAAATTTCTTTAGTAGAAAAAAAATCAGATTTTAAAGTACTTAAAAAAAGGGAAGGTCAAAGCAAAGAAGAAGGAAAAACTTTAGAGAAAAGTGATGATCCCATTAGAATGTATTTAAGAGAGATGGGTGGAGTAGAACTGCTCTCAAGAGAAGGCGAGATTGCAATAGCGAAAAGAATTGAAGCAGGAAAAGATGTAATGCTTAATGCTCTTTCTCAAAGCCCAATAACAGCACAACAATTTTTTGAGTGGAATGAGAAACTTCAGAATGATCAAATTTTGGTTAGAGAAATAATAGATATCGACACAAATTATATGGAGGATGAAAATACATCAAGCTCTGAAAAAAAAGTTTCACTAAATGAAAATAAAGAAGAAAATGAAAAAAATGAAAATAGCAGTGATGATGAGGATGAGTTTAATCCTACTTTAGCTGCAATGGAAAGTGAGATTAAACCAAAAGTACTAAAAACTATTTCAGATTTAACAAAATCGTATAATAAGTTAATTAAATATCAGCAAGAAAGACTTGATTGTGTTTTAAATTCAATTAATTTATCTGGATCAAAAGAAAAAAATTATAAAAAAATAGTAGATATTATCTTAAAAGATATAAAATCTTTGCAATTATCACCCTCAGTTCTTGAAGAACTGGTTCAAAAACATCATAACGAAAATAAAAAAATAATTTCACTTGAGGGAAATCTATTAAGATTAGCAATTGATCATAAAATAAATAGAAATGAATTTTTAAAATTTTATGTAGGTAACGAAATTAATCCAAACCTAAAAAAGTTTTTAGATACTAATGTATCTTGGAAGCAGTTTTTTAATAAAAATAAAGACGAGTTTAAAAACATAAGAGATAGACTTATCGAGGTTAGCAAAAGACTTGGTATTTCGGTAACAGAATTTAAAAAATTATTAAGCAGGATTCAAAAAGGTGAAAAAGAATCACGAATAGCAAAAAAAGAAATGGTAGAAGCAAATTTAAGGCTCGTAATTTCAATAGCAAAAAAATATACTAACAGGGGACTGCAATTTTTGGATTTAATTCAAGAGGGAAATATAGGCTTGATGAAGGCAGTTGATAAGTTTGAATATCGAAGAGGTTACAAATTTTCTACTTACGCAACTTGGTGGATTAGACAAGCAATAACAAGATCAATCGCTGATCAGGCAAGAACGATTAGAATACCAGTTCATATGATTGAAACAATAAATAAAATTGTTAGAACTCAAAGATTAATTTTAAGTGAGTTTGGAAGAGAAGCAACACCAGAAGAATTAGCAAAAAAACTAAGGATGCCGCTTGAAAAGGTTCGAAAAGTTTTAAAAATCTCCAAAGAACCAGTTTCACTTGAAAAACCAGTCGGTGATGAGGAAGATAGTAGCTTAGGTGACTTTATTGAAGATACAAAGGCGCTAGCTCCATTAGAACAAGCAATTAAATCTAACTTAAGCGAAGCAACAACAAAAATTTTATCTACCTTAACACCTCGTGAAGAAAGAGTTTTGAGAATGAGATTTGGAGTAGGCATGAATACAGATCATACTCTAGAGGAGGTTGGATTACAATTTTCTGTCACTAGAGAACGTATAAGACAGATTGAAGCCAAAGCTCTTAGAAAACTAAAACACCCAAGTAGATCAAAACAACTAAAAAGTTTTCTAGAAAGCTAATCTAATATCCTTTAAATATTAATTTTTCTGGATAAGCTGGTTTAATTGCTAGCTTTATATAAATTAAATATGAATTTAAATTTAAAAAATTATACACCTTTTTTTCTCATAACGATAATTCCATTTACTTCAGTTTTAGGTTCATCAGTTTCTTTAATAAATACTGTATTAATTTGTTTATTTTTATTTTATCTATTATCAAAAGATAAAAATTTTTCATTTATACGAAAAAAAGAATTTTTATTGTTAATTTTAATTTATGGCTATCTAATTTTTAATACTTTTGTCTCTTTAGATCCAAAACTTGGAGCTTTAAGAAATTTTGGTTTTTTAAGACTAATTTTATTTTTTTTAGCTATAAACTATATTGTCTATAAATATGACAGTTTAAATAATATATTTAAGATTTGGTTATTCTTCATTTTATTGATCATAATTGACTCATTTATCGAAGCCTACTTTGGAAAAAATATTCTTGGTTTCGGAGGACAGTATGGAAATAGAATTGTAAGTTTTTTTAAAGATGAACCAATTGTTGCGTCATATCTTAATGGTTTTGGATTTTTTCTGATTGGTTTCTTTTTTGACCAATATTATTCTAAGAATAATTACTCTAAATTCATATTTTATATTTTCGTGATTTTATTTTTTTCGTGTATTTTAATCACAGGAGAAAGATCAAATACTATAAAAACAATATTTGCATTATCAATTTTTTTCTACTTAAACCCATATCTAAATCTAAAATCTAAAATATTTGCGACATTTGGAATGATAATTATTTTTACATTAATTTTTTATAATTCAAAATATGTAAAATATAGATATTTTGATTATTTTATACCATTTATAACAGGCAAAGATAACGTACATTTTATTAGCAATATTAATTATATTATTTTGTATAAATCTGGTTATGAAGTTTTCAAAAATTATCCTTATTTTGGAGTGGGAAATAAAAACTACAGAATAGAGACGAAAGACATTAAAAAAAATAAACATTATAAAAATAATAGTCATCCCCATCAAATTTATCTGGAATTTCTTTCTGAACATGGGATTATAGGTACAATAATTTTATTGTCTTTATTTTTTTTATTAATTTTTAAGAAACTTAAAGTAATAATATTGACTAAAAATTCTGTTCAACTCGGAGCCTTTGCATATTTAGTTTCAGTTTTCTTACCCATAATACCAAGTGGATCATTTTTTAATAATTTTAATATATCTTTATTTTTTTTAAATTTATCTATATTGTATGCATGTAACTCTAAAACTAATATATTTCAAAAAAGTTCATAACAGATATTCTTGCCCATTAAATAAAATTGTTGTAGAACCTAATCTATTTAGTAGGGCCTGTAGCTCAGTTGGCTAGAGCAGTATACTCATAATTTCTTTCTTTTGAAATCCCAATTCACTATGTCAAATAAGATAGCATTCGGAGGATTTTTTCGCAAAGTAATTTGTAAATTTTCCTAAACAACTATTTACCAACGATACTAGTTGATATAAACTTTTTTAATGGCAAAAAAAAAGAATAATAATTTCTTCGTAGATTTCTGGAATGGAGATGTCTCACTTGTTAAATCTTACTGGTTAGTGGGAGTACTTTTAAGTGTAGCTTTTGGTTTTTTTAGTGCTCTAATCATTTTAAGTATTGGACTTCATTTTCATGCAGTCTATGGTTTGATAGTACCTTGGTTAATATACACTACTGTTGGCATTTGGAGATCCTCAGATAAATACAAGGGACCAAAACACTGGGCAATTTTAGCAAAGGTGGCAATTGTTCTTGGAGTAATTATTCAGTTTAGAGATATTGTTACTGGTGCTATGTAAAATAAAAATTTGCATATGAATTTGAAGAAGTTTTTAATTATTCCATTTGTGACATTGTTTTTAAATCAAACATCTTTTGCAGATGAAAAAAATACAAAATTTAGAGGCGGTCATAATAATGAAAACTTAAAGCCTATCCAAATAACAATCAGTCCCGATTTATTAAATATAGACAAGGCGATGGGTTTAAAATCAAAATATAAAGCAGCAAAAGATTTTTCTATTCAAACAGATAAAAACTTAAAAAAGAAAAAAAAAATTAAATATAGAGGAAGTGCTAAAAATATATTTAAAAATTATGTAAATAGCGTTGTATTTCTTTACAACCCTACAGAAGGTAAGGAAAGTTTAGGTGCCGGATTTTTAGTTGATAAATCAGGAGTAATTTTAACCAATTGGCATGTAACAAATGGAACAAAAGAAATTTTTGTTTGGCCATTGCCATCGGAAGGATCAGTAGAGACAGATGTATTGTTTAAAGAAATAGATCCACATTTTGGGGTAGTTTTAGCAGAAAACAAAACACAAGATTTAGCATTAATAAAAGTTAGTGGTCTTCCTGAAAGTGTAAAATTAGTAGAGCTTGGGAATAACTCCGATATAGAAATAGGAGATACTGTTTACGCCATAGGACATCCAAACGGACTACCCTGGAATTTTACAAATGGAATGGTTACTCAAATTAGAAAAGATAAAAAATGGGTTTATGAGGATAAATTTGAGCACTCTGCTACAGTAATTCAAACCCAAACACCAATTAGTCCTGGCAATTCGGGAGGACCGCTTTTTTCAGAAAAAGGTAAAATAGTTGGAATAAATACATGGGGCGCTGACGGTCAAAATTTAAATTTTGCTGTTGCAGTTGATCATGCAAAAGAATTTATTAAACAAAATCCCAATATAAAAAATGTTAATCCAGTGGATTCAATAATTAAAAAAGATTATCCAAACGCCAAAACACAAGACTATAACAAAAATGGTGTTATAGACACCTGGTATATTGACGAAAATAAAAATGGGAAAATCGATTTAGGTTTTATTGATGATGATGAAAACGGTTTTGTTGAAGGAACAATGATTGATAAAGATGAGGATGGATTTTGGGAGATTATAGTTTTAGATACTAATGAGAACGGAAAATCTGACCAAGCTTATTTAGATGAAAATGCTGATGGAAAAGCTGATGTTCTTGCTCACGATTATAATGAGGATGGCGAGTGGGATAAATTTGAAAATCTTTCTTAAGATCTAGGAAAAAATAAAAATTCACCGCCATCATGACCTGTTCCATGTATTGTCGAATGATTTGGAGTTTGGTCAGCATTATCAATTACATAAGATTGTACACTTTTAAACAATTCATATGATCTGATAACATTATTATTGTTTTTTAAAGTCTTTATCAAAGGCTCAGCAAAAACTGAATTTTTAGCATCACCTATACCATCAGCAACATCTTCATTTCCACCAGATGTAATTACTAAACGAGTCTTCTTACTTAAAAGCCTATCAATCCTAGATTGATTCAATCTTTCTACAGATTTATTATCTCCGCTACTTCTGGTTAATGAACCTGAAAAACAGCTATCGACTATTAATAATATTTGACCTGCTTCAGAAGATAAAATTTCATCTTTAATTCTACTATTGCTCAACCATTTAGAATCTTTTTTTAAACCAGAGTCTTTTGGAAGCCAGTATCCCCTTTTTTGTTCTTTAACTAATTGACCGTGTCCGGCATAGTAAATTAGTATATTGTCATTTTTTTTTGCATTATCTGTAAAACTTATGATGGCATCAAGTGTATCATCTTTATTTGCATTTAATAAAAGTTTGGTTTCAAAACCGTACTTTTCTTTTAAAACTTTTTCTAGATCAACAGCATCATTCACCGCATTATCTAAATTTTCTAGGTGATCATATTTATTATTACCAATTATGAGAGCAGAATATTTTTCATCAGTAGTAAATTTTGCTAATGTGGTTTTACCTTCCGCCTCTTTGCCATTTTCCCACAATCCATCGTAAATATTACCATTTGTGTAAATTTTTTTACCTTTGCCATGCGGATATCCATCTTTAAAGTTACCTTCATAGTAACTACCATCAGCATATGTTATTTGACCATAACCATTTTCATAATCATTCGACATTTCACCTTTGTAAACACTTCCATCAGAGTATTTAAAAACTCCTTGACCTGACAAAATATTCTTATCAAAATCTCCCTCATAAAAACTTCCACTTGCAAAAGTATATTTTCCTTTTCCGGTTCTAAAACCATTTTTGAAGTCCCCCTCATATTTTTCACCATTTATCCACTCAATATTACCTTTACCGCTAAAATCTCCATTAATAAAATCTCCTTCATAGAAATATGCATCATGTCTTTTATACATACCTTTGCCATGCTCTAAATCGTCCAGGTAATCTCCAACATATCTGTCACCATTAGGCCATGTGAACGATCCAAACGACATTGAACCATTTTTATATTTACCCTCAAAATAGTTGCCATTTTTGTAAAATAATTTTCCATCCCCATGCAATTTACCTTTTTTAAACTGTCCTTCATATCGATCACCATTTGACCATGTAAATGTTCCATAACCATCTAGCAGATCGTTTTTAAATTCACCTTCAGCTATATTACCACTCGCAAATTTCCATATACCTTTGCCATTAAGGTAATCTTTTACAAAAAAACCAGTAACCTCAGTTCCATCTGGTTTACTATAAAAACCTTCTCCATTTAAAAAATTGTCTTTAAAAGTACCTTTGTACACTGAACCATCGTAAGAAGTGTAAATACCTTCTCCGTTCATCATAAAATTCTCAAAATAGCCTTCAGAAACTGATCCTAAATTATCAGTAAATTTTCCATAACCATGGTAAGTAGAATCCTTAAATTCTCCCTCGTAAAAAGATCCATCTGCATTAACCCATTTACCTTTACCATTACATAAATCATTCTTAATCTCGCACTCCCACCAAGATCCATCCTTTTCCACCTGTTTACCAAAATTATCAGCAAGATTATTTTTAAAACCTCCCACGTAAATTCCACCCCAGGCCTCTTTTAAAACTCCTTGACCATGAAATGCTCCATCTTTCCATTCTCCTTTGTATTCAATTCGAGGAAATTCATAATGACCATAACAATCAGTCCATTGGGTATAGTCAGTCCCCTTACATTTAGGCAAGGATGTTTCAATTTTATATTTTTCTGGAATTTCAGTATTTGCTTTAAAACCTAAAATAAAAACAAATATAATTAGTAGAGAGTGCCTAATTATTCTTATGAATTTATTTTGATAAGTTAATAGAGGAAATTTCATAATTATTTTTTATTTTACATATATCTAAAGTAACATCAGTTCCTTGATCATTTTCAGATAATCTTAAAGGTTCATTAAAAGCAACTTTTTTACAATTATTGCCATTAGCATTAAAGTTTTCAACTAGTAAAAACTTAACTCTTTTACCATCATTATCTTCCAATGAGGTTTCAAACTCTTCATTAATTTCTAAATCATCAATTGTTGAATTAATATCTTGGATAAATTGATCTTGATTAAAGTATCTATATAAATTTGTTACTCGTGTAGATAAATCTTCATCTTGTTTAGGCATACCTCTAAATTTTAAATCTTTTGGTACATCAATTGACTGGTTTAGGGCTATAACTTCATTACCACTTTTTGTATTTTTTCCTGAAATAAAAGTATCTGCATAAAATCCAGCAACAAACATTAAGCAACATGCAGCAGCTACCCCAGCATATTGGATTTTAAATAATCCAAAGAAATTAAAAGAACCAAATTCTTTAGCTTCTGGTTTCTTCCATGTTTTTATTATATTCGCTTTTTCTTGAAGATTTTTTGGTAAAGTTTGTGATTTAATTTCATTACCAAGTTTGAATAATAAGTCGCCTGTTTTTTGGAAGTTATTATATAATTCTTTTAATTTTGGATCAGATTCAATAGCCTTTTTTACTTCTTCATGTTCTTCAACTGGAAGAGTTCCATCAGCGTATTGCATTATTTTAGTTTCATCAATCATTAAGCAACCAATCCTTTTAATTCTTTTCTGCATTTAGCAAGTCTACTCATTACAGTACCTATTGGAGTCTCAATATTTTTAGCTATATCTTTGTAGCTTAAATCATCTGCAGCAAGCATTAATATTTCTCTACATTTTTCACCCATAGTTTTGATAGCTGAAAGAACTTTTTTTGTTTCATCTTTTAAGCCTATTCTTTCAGAAATATCGTTTTGTTTTTCATCAATTACCTGTAAGTCATTCCCTTCGTTATCAGTCATAGAACTCAATTTTTGATTTTTTCTAATTTCATCAATAAATAGACCTTTCATTTTCAACACAGCTATAGCTTTAATATTTGGATGATCCATATATTTTTCTTTATTAGATATTAAATATTCCATAGCACCATTGACTAATTCGTAAGGGTCGCTTTTCCCCTTTACTATCCCTAGTGCTATTACTACTAAGCTCTTTACAAAATTCTCGTCTAATTTCTCTTTCATATTTAAAATCTTCTATGAGATCTAAAGTATCAAACTTAAAACAATTATAGTTCTTATTCAATTTCATTATATTCTCTTAATACTTGGTGAATTTCCACATCTATAAACTGGGTTTATATAATTATTGATAAACTTTAACTCTGTATTAGAGTTACATAGAATACCTTTTGAGCTTATATTCCAAGAACCATAACCACTTCTTCCGCAGTTGACTTGAAATGTAGTCGAGTTATCACAAGTGTAACCTGGAATATAATTGTTAAGTTTTTTAGTTTTTAAATTTATTAATACATTATCAATAATATTTTGTTGATATTCATTACACTCTGATTCTTGTGCAAATCTTAGAATACTTTTTTGACCATGTTCATTTAATCCTTCAGAATTATACCCATATTCATAATCAGTATTGTTATAAAAACATGGATTTACATCTGCATTAGCTCGACTAGCTACTCCAATTACTTTTAGGATAATTAGAATAGCTATAATTATAAATTGAGGTTTCATTAAAAATTTCCACCTTTAATTATCTTGTTAGTATAAAAATTATAACCAGTTAACTCACTAGCAATTATGTTCCATTCGCTAGCTTGAGTTGCACTAGTTAAAACTGAAATTATTCCAATAATCAAAAATACTTTTTTCATTTAATTATTTAGAGCTAGAGTTAACTAATATAGTTCCAATTACACCAAATACGATTGGCGAAAATCTTGATGCCGAACCTAAGAATTGAGTTAAGTTAAAACCAGCGTAAGATGCTATAAAATCAATAGCTGCAAAGCCAATCATTAAACCACCTATAATTTGTGTAACTGATGTTTTTTCTTCTTCTCTTATTATCATTGCTTTTTTCATTGTGTTTCCTTTTGTTAGTTGTTTGTTTGTGTTCATATTTAATTAACGTTTGAAATCAGATTTTATTCAAAAAAAAAGATAAAAAAAAAGCCCCTGAAAAGGGGCTTTTTTATTTTATTACTTTTAGATTTAGCTTAGTGCCATCCACCCATTAAAGAATTATAAGTAGGAGTATAAGTACTAGTGTAACCACCACCATAAATATTAGGAGTATGTGTCCAGTAACCAGCATTAGCACTTGTTGCTAAAACTGAAAGTATTCCTATTACCATTGCTATCTTTTTCATTGTGTTTCCTTTTGTTAATTGTTTGTTTGTGTTCATGTTTAACTAACGTTTGAACTAAAATTTTATTCAAAAAAAAATTGATTTTTTTTGCCTAAAAGGAGCTATATAAATTGCCCCTTTTAGGTGATTATTTATCTTTCGTAATTCCATTTACCTGTCCAAGGGTTGTATTCAAGCTGTGAATCATTTCTTTCATAGCTCCATGCGCTGTCCCAAGGGTTGTATTTTAAAGAGGAATCCCTTGGCGCACTTTCCCATTGGCCAGAGTATGGGTTATACTTAATCTCAGCCAAACTCATGTTTGGTAGGAGTAAAAAAAACAAAATAATCAGTAGTTTTTTTTCCATTTAAACCTCCTAGAATGTTAACGATTAAATGGTAAGATTATTCAAATAAATTTGTGATAAAATGAATTTTAAAAAAACTTTTTCATTATTAACTTTAATTATTTTTTTTACTTTTTCGTTAATAAATATTGCTATTTCAAACCCAACAGAAAATGCAAAGAAATTAAATTTTAAAGAATATGGTCCTTTTTTTGGAATAAAAAAAGGGAGACAATGGATAAGAGGAATACACGTTGGGGTAAAAGATGATTATGCTCAAAGTACTTGGTATGGCACATTTGCAAAGGATAATATGTATCACAAGGGTTATTGGGCCCATACATATTCAGATGGTAAAGTAATTTATCAATACAGTCATTTTAAACTAGATAAACAAGGAAAAGTTATAAAAGATGAGAAAGGTCAATTTCTTATTGAAGACTCTTACGTAATTTCAAAAGAAGATTTTGAAAAAGTAAAATCATATATCCAATATGATATCGAGCTTCCTTTCAGTTTTTATAATTTTGATGTTAATGATAAGGCAGAAACAACCAATAAAACTAAAGTTTCAAAGAATATTAATCAGAGCAGTAAATTAGATAACTTACCCTACGACTCTATAAAAAAAAAATTAAACAAAGACTTTATTAAAATTTCTGAGTTAAAAATAGATGATGATCTTATTCAGCTTCATATGAAAAAACATAAAAGTACAGTCGAATCTCATATGGGTAGATTTGAAAAAGAAAAACACTTAAATAATCCAAATTTAAATAAAGAATTAAATTCAATTAGGAAAAGATTTACTCTTTCAAGCGATAAAAGGGGCTCATATGAAACAGTTACTCTAACAAAATTTGAGGAATATCCATCTATACTTAAATCATTAATACAAAGTTCGTGGGGATATACCTCTGTAACTCTAAATATTCATCCTGATTTACCATGGTCAGTAAATTTACTACAAAATAGAATTCTTGATATTGATCAAGTAACTGACACGGTTGTTTTAAAAGAATGGGGAGAAAAAGATAATAAAATATACACATATATTACAAAAAGGTTTTTCCATAAATCACAGTATGGGCAAACAAATCTTAATCAAAAAGAAATATTAATTTATAAAAAAGTAGAAACACTATCAGGAAAGTTAATAGAAAAAGAAATTAAGGGAAATTGTAAACAAACAAATATTTATAATGATATTGATGACTGTTTAAAAGAGATTGAATTGTCTAAGGAAGTAATAAAAAAAAATATGGAAAAAATTGAGAAAATAAAGAAGGTAGATAAAACTTTTATTGCTAAGCTAAAAAACAAAACCCCATCATTTGAAATGCAAAATGATGAAAAATATTATGCCTTAGTTATTGGAAATAATGATTATCAACATTTAGAAAAATTAGATGCAGCTGAAAATGATGCTGTTGTGATTGCGGATGTATTAAAAAATAAATATGGTTTTGAAGTAGATTTACTTTTAAATGCAGATTATGACCGAACAGTTAATTCCCTGTTTAAAATTACAGATAAGCTTAAAAGAAATGATAATTTGCTTATTTACTATGCAGGTCATGGAGAATTAGATAAAGATGAAAATAGAGGTTACTGGCTCCCAGTTGATGCAAGTTATGAAATGAGATCAAAATGGATAAGCAATCAAAGAATTGTTGATCGAATTAAAGCCACAAAGGCTAAGCATGTTTTATTAGTTGCAGATAGTTGTTTTTCAGGAACATTAATGAGATCGGGAAGCAATTTGGAGGAAGAACAATCTATTGATGAAAAATATATTAAGAGACTTAAAAATAAAAAAACACGTCTAGTAATTACTTCCGGCGGCAATGAACCAGTGGTTGATAGTGTAGGTGGAGACCACTCACTGTTTGCTTTAAAATTCATAGATACTCTAAAAAATAATAATACTGTAATTAATTCTCAAATTTTATTTGAAAACGTTAGAAGATATGTAGTAGCAAATGCAGACCAAACCCCTGAAAGAGCAATGGTCCATAAAACAGGTCATGATGGGGGAGACTTTTTATTTTTTCCTAAGAAATAAAAAAAGCCCCTTAAGGAGAAAAAGGGGCTTTTAATTTAGTAGAGATTGATTAGCAACCACTGAAATTATTCCAGCAAACTCCATCAGGACTTGTTCTGTAATGAGAGTCTACATAAGTACCATTACTTTTGAAGTACCCATCAACTAATACTAAAGCATTAGCAGCTGTATTTAAATTAAGGCCTATTACTGAAATAAGACCAATCATCATTATTACTTTTTTCATTGTGTTTCCTTTTGTTAGTTGTTTGTTTGTGTTCATATTTAATTAACGTTTGAAATCAGATTTTATTCAAAAAAAAAGATAAAAAAAAAGCCCCTAAAAAGGGGCTTTTTTATTTTATTACTTTTAGATTTAGCTTAGTGCCATCCACCCATTAAAGAATTATAAGTAGGAGTATAAGTACTAGTGTAACCACCACCATAAATATTAGGTGTATGTGTCCAGTAACCAGCATTAGCACTTGTTGCTAAAACTGAAAGTATTCCTATTACCATTGCTATCTTTTTCATTGTGTTTCCTTTTGTTAGTTGTTTATTTGTGTTCATATTTAACTAACGTTTGAACTAAAATTTTATTCAAAAATAATTATACCTTCGGATGGCTTAAGAAAATTTTCCTTTTTTAAATTTTGTGAATTTGTACAACTTAATAAAACTAGGGTTAATGAGAAAACAAAAATTTTATTAAAATTCCTAACTACTCGGGAAGAGTGAAATTTTCATACCAACGAATATACCAATGAATTCCTAAACGACAGAAACACAAAAGCAACAAGCCACGAACAGATGTTCTTGCCCATTGAATAAAATTGTTGTAGAACCTAATCTATTTAGTAGGGCCTGTAGCTCAGTTGGTTAGAGCAGTACACTCATAATGTATTGGTCCCAGGTTCGAGTCCTGGCGGGCCCACCAAAATTACTCGTTAATAAATTTTTTTAAACTTTCAAATAAGGCTTCTATGTTGCCGTTATTACTTTTTATAATAGAAGCAAATTCTTCCTTTTGGGTTCTTGCGAGACTCAGACCCTCTATTATTAAATCTCTAATTAATGGATTATCCGGATTCTTTGTATAAATTCGCCAATCAATTTTTACCTCTGGTCTATCTTTTGTTGCGACTAGAATGCTTGAAACAATTGTATATTTGTCGTTTTTTTTATCTTTGGAAATTACATTTATTTTTGGATTAGAATATTCAGACAAACGACTTGAAAAACTTTTTAAAAAATAATCTTCAAATAATTCTGAATATTTTACCTTTTGATCATCTGAAATTTCTTTTCTATACTTGCCAAGTGTATAGAAACCAATTCCTTTTATATCCACTGTATCTTTAGCCAACTTTTGAAGTTCTAACATTTTTTCTTTTTTTGAAATATTCTTACTTAATGTTTGTGAAGCTCTATTAACAGTTGATTGTACAAAAATATCTGGCTCAATTGCTTGTGAGGAATTTGATAGGCTTAAGCAAAAAATTACTAGAAATAAAAAATTTGCAATTTTATTAAACATTAGTTTTTAATAATTAATTTGATTGAACATCATCCCAATCACTATCATCCTGGGTATCAATTATTTTGTTAGAATTGAGTATTTTTTGTTTTCTATCTTGCAAATATAAGCTTCTAACTGATGCATAAAAATCTATTGAATTCTTTTCTAAATTATCAAATGCCTCAATATTTTTTGATCTAAAGTTTATTCCATCTGAACCTTTGGAAATATAATAGTCAGAGTCTTTAAAATATTGAGTATCATTCTTAACAGTTACATTATACCATGGATCTCCACCTAAAATGCTTGCAATGGTACCAACGCTGTCCCTCACAGTTGAGGGTCCGAGTATCGGAAGTACTAAATAACATCCTTCACCTACACCCCATTTACCAAGTGTTTGTCCATAATCTTCTTTACTATTTTTCATTAAACCCATTTGTTGTGCCACATCAAAAATTCCAAAAATACCTATTGTAGTATTAACTGATAATCTGGCTGTATTTAAACCAGCAGATCTAAAATCTCCTTGAAGTATATTATTTGGAATTGTTATCAGGTTAGATAAGTTACTTAACATATTGCTTGTTCCTGTTCTGATTGGTATTGGTAATTTTCTATATCCTTTCGCCAAAGGCTCAACGATTACTTTGTCTAAACCCTGGTTCAAAGCAAATGTAGCTCTATTTAAACCCTCAAAACAATCTTTGACTCCCTCAGCGCTTGATTTCTGAGGGTAACTAAAAATTAACAAACTTAAAACAACAAAACTTAAAATTTTTTTCATATATTGGTACTCAAGAGTATATATAATATTAAATCGAAAAAAAGTTAAAAAAAACCAATATATGCTTAATAATTTAAGGAAGATTTATTCGCCAAATTTTGATTCTAAAAAAAGAAAAGCAAGAAATATTAAGTTTATAATTCTTCATTATACAGGCATGCAAAATGAGAAAAATGCAATAAAAAGATTAACAGATGCAAATTCTCAGGTAAGCAGTCATTATTTAATTGCTAACTCTGGCGAAATTGTAAATTTAGTGCCAGATTTATATATTTCTTGGCACGCGGGAAAATCAAATTGGAAGAAAATAAAATCTTTAAATTCAAGTTCTTTGGGGATAGAGATATCTAATCCAGGCCATGAAAATGGTTATAAAAATTATAAAAAAAAACAAATTAAATCCATCATCTTTTTAATATCCGCTCTTAAAAAAAGATATAAGATAAAAAATCAAAATATCCTAGGTCATTCAGATATTGCACCTGACAGAAAAAAAGATCCTGGAGAAAAATTTCCTTGGAAATTAATGTACGATAAAAACCTTAGTATTTGGCATAAGTTAGAAGAAAAAAAACTAAGAAGATTAAGAGGTCAAGAATGTAACAATCTAGAAATACTTAAATTTTTTAATAATTTGAAAGTTATTGGTTATAAATCAAAAAATAAAATTAACATCATCAAAGCCTTTCAAAGAAGATTTAGGCAAAAATTAGTATCAGGAAAAATAGATAAAGAATGCTTGTTTATTAGTATTTCATTAGTAAAAAATAAAAAACATTGAAATTATTATATATTGTATTAAATATAAGTTGCCAGATAAATGACTTATCGCTTTGAATAGTTCAAAGAGGAAAGTCCGGGCTCTGCAAAGACACGGTGCCAGGTAACTCCTGGCGGGGGCAACCCCAGGGATAGTGCCACAGAAAATATACCGCCTTAACGAGGCAAGGGTGAAAAGGTGTGGTAAGAGCACACCGGCTAAATGGTAACAGTTAGCGCATGGAAAACCCCACCGAGAGCAAGACCAAGTAGAGATGACACTGTTTAAAACAAAAAACGGTCTTTGGTTAGTCATCAGGGTTGGTTGCTTGAGCTTAAAAGTGATTTTAAGCCTAGATAAATGGTGAGTTTAAATGACAAAACCCGGCTTACAGTTTATCTGGCATTTTTCTTAATTATTAAGCTAAGTTTTGATTTTACAGCATCACTAAAACTAAACGTAATCTTAATTAAATTTATTTATATAAAACCAAAAATTAAATATTGACGTATAGGTTGAAAACCCATATTATCCCATAAATTCCCAAATAGGGGAATTTTAAGGGAAAAAGGGTTTATGTATTATGTTTTTATCAACCTACGAGAACAGAATAGACAAAAAAGGGAGGGTGTCGGTGCCTGCATCTTTTAGATCATATCTTTCAAATTTAGGTTATAATGGCGTAATATGTTTTCCATCATTCAATAATCAATCTATTGAAGCATGGCCTCAAGATAGAATAGAAAAAATTTCTTATAGTATAGACGCACTTAATCCTTTTGAGGAAAAAAAAGATTTTTTTGCCACATCAATACTTTCCGAAAGTATTAATTTACAATTTGATAGCGAAGGAAGAATTTCGTTATCATCAAAATTATTAAAACGTGCCAAAATTAAAAATAGCATGTTATTTGTTGGACAGGGAAAAACCTTTCAAATCTGGGAACCAACAATATTTGAAAAATTTAGGGTACTAGCTAGAAAAAAATCTAATATTAATAGAGCTGGCCTTAGATGGGAGCAGAAACTAAACAAAGAATAGAGAGGGATAAATGACTATAAACTTTAAAGCACCAGATATAAAAGAACTAAAACCAAGAATTCTAGTTTTAGGTGTAGGTGGCGCAGGTGGTAACGCAATAAATGAAATGATAGATAGTGGAGTTGAGGGTGTTGAATTTATTGCAGTTAATACTGATGCTCAAGATTTAAAAGCAAGTAAAGCTAAACAGAAAATTCAAATTGGATTAAATCTAACTAAAGGACTCGGCGCTGGAGCTAAATTGGAAATTGGTCAAGCTGCCGCAGATGAGTCTTTAAATGAAATAGTTGATTTATTAAAAGGCTCAAATATGGTTTTTATTACCGCAGGAATGGGCGGTGGCACAGGAACTGGCGCAGCACATGTGATAGCCAGAGCAGCCAAAGAGCTTAATATATTAACCGTTGGAGTTGTTACTTTACCTTTTCTTTATGAGGCACCATCAAGAATGAGACGAGGGCAGCAAGGTTTAGAGGAATTGAGAAAACATGTTGATACAATAATAGTAATTCCAAATCAAAATCTTTTTAAAATTGCTAATGAAAAAACTACTTTTAAAGAGTCATTTAAACTGTCTAACAATGTTTTGAGATATGGAGTTCAAAGTATTACAGATCTCATGGTAAAAGAAGGTCTTGTCAATTTAGATTTTGCTGATGTTGAAACTGTTATGAGTTCTATGGGTAAAGCTATGATGGGAACAGGTGAAGCAGATGGAGAAGGTAGAGCACAGAAAGCTACAGAAATGGCTTTGAATAATCCATTGATTGATGATTATTCGCTTAAGGGTGCAAAAGGCCTTCTAATTAACATAACTGGCGGAGAAGATCTTACGCTATTTGAGGTGGATGAAATAGTCAATAGAATAAGATCTGAAGTTGATCATATTGCTGAAATAATTATTGGGTCTATAACAGATCCATCTTTAGATGGAAAAGTAAGAGTTTCGATAGTTGCTACGGCATTGGATGGTCAACAACCTGAGTCAAAATCAGTAATTAATATGGTTCACAGAATTCAAAATAGGAACCCAGGTTATTCTGATTTTTCATCAATGGGAACTTCGCAATCATTTAATTTTCAAAATAACTTAACTAATCATGTCACAGAAGGTGCAACAGCATTAAAAGCTGAGACAGAAACTATAAGTGAAAATGTAGCTAATCAAGAAATTGATGAAAGTATAAACATAAATTCTGATGTTGGGGCTGCAGAGACCTTATTAAATGACCAAGATGATAGTTTAATACTTAAAAATGAAATTGAAGAGGATATTAAAACTGACTCTAATGGATTGGAGAATTTTGGAATAGAGGAAGATACACCAGACTTATTTGAAAACAGAAGCACAACAGAGAGCCCTGTTCAAATTCAAGACTCCGAAGACGAAAACTCTGATGAAGAAGAATTTGAAATTCCTGCATTTTTAAGAAGACAAAAAAATTAATGGTCTTCGTAAAAATAGATGAATGCCACCATTTTATCGGATAGTGAAAAACATTATCCGGTACTGCTAGATGAAATTCTTAGCATTATTTCCCCTCAAAATGGTGGCACATTTATAGATTGTACTTTTGGTCAAGGTGGTTATTCAAAAGCTTTATTAAGATACAACAACACAAATGTTATTGCGCTAGACAGAGATCCTAATAGCACAATTATTGCTGAAAAAATAAAGCAAGATAAAAAAGGTAGATTTTCTTTTTATAATAAAAAATTTAGCGAGATTAACAAAATTGAAATAAAAAATAAAATTAACGCTATCTTATTTGATCTTGGATATTCATACTTACAAATTAAAGACCCAAACAAAGGATTGAGTTTTGAGACCAAAGGCAAATTAAACATGAGGCTAGGACTAAATGATTTTTCAGCAAATGAAGTAATAAATAAATTAAACCAGAAGGAACTTGAGCTAATTTTTAAGTATTTTGGAGAGGATAAAGATAGCAAAATTATTTCAAAAAAAATTGTCAAAGAAAGAACTAAATCAGATTTAAATACTGAAAAACTTGTACATATTATAAATTCCGTAAAAAAAAAAAGTGGCAAAATTCATAATGCAACTAAAATTTTTCAGGCAATTAGAATTTTTGTAAATAAGGAAATAAGTGAGTTGATTTACGGTTTAATCAATTCAACTAGGATTTTAGATACTGGTGGAATCATTTTATCAGTTTCATTTCATTCATTAGAGGATAAAATTATTAAATATTTTTTTAAAAGTCTCTCGGAGGATAAAAAAACATCAAGATATTTTCCATTACAGAATAATAATAATAAATTATTTAAATTATTATCAAAAAAAGCCATTAGACCAAGCATAAATGAAATTAATATTAACAGACCCTCTAGATCAGCAAAATTAAGATATGCACTAAAAATTGAAAATATAGATAATTTTGAAAAAGATTTTATTAAAAAATTCTCAAAACTACTTGAAATTGAAAACTTATCAAAAAAATTATGAAAAATTTTTTAGTTATATTTTGCTTAATATTTCTTATTTCTTTTACTGCAATTATTAAAACATCATCTAAAAAAATTGAAGAAAAAATTTTTATTTTAAATGAGAATTTAGTAATACTTAAAGAAAAATATAATCTAGTCTCTCTTGAAAATACTTATCTTAGTAATCCATCTAGATTAATTAGAATTATGAAAAACAACAAAAATGAAGTTTATACCCATATAGAAAATTCAGATATAAAAATTTTAGTCGAAGAGCTAGAAGAATGATCAATAAAGATAAGAACAATGACAGGAAAATTTATATAACCGATATTGAGCAAAATTATTTATTTTTAAATGAATTTCCTAAAAAAAAAGTTTCATTTAATAGAATAGCATTTATTTTCTTTTTATTTCTTATCGTATCCATAATTTTTTCTGTAAAAATTTTTTATTATGGATCTTTTTCTAACAACAAAATGTTAGTAGAAAATACTATTATAAAAAATGAAATTAGGTCAGATATTATTGATAGAAATGGGAATTTTTTAGCTAAAACTGTTTTAACAAATAATATTGGCATAAATCCACAGCTCGAAACTGATAAAAAAAAATTATTTGTTAAACTTAAGATTTTGTTTCCAGATTTAAGTTTAGAGCAATTTAATAATAAATTTGAAAAAAATAAATTTTTTTATGTTAAAAAAAAATTATCCCCTGAGAAATATGATCAAGTAAGATTGCTTGGAGAAAAATCAATTATCACAGAGCAGAAAATAACTAGAATTTATCCACATGAAAACTTATTTAGTCATGTGATTGGACAAATAGATGATGAGAATAATGGAATATCTGGATTAGAAAAATCTTTAGACAAAAAATTAAAAAAATCAAAAAAGAAAGTTCAACTTGCATTGGATGCTAATATTCAGTTTCTAATAAGAAATGAGCTAATAAAGTTTCAGAAAATTTTTAGGTCCAAAGGAAGCGCCGCCTTATTAATGAATATTGATAATGGCCAGATACTCTCATTAGTTTCATTGCCAGATTTTAATATTAATAAAAGGAACAAAATCATAGAGGAAAAATTTATAAATAGAATATCCATGGGGCTTTATGAGCTGGGCTCAATTTTTAAAACTTTCACTTTAGCAGGCGCTTTAAATGAAAAAATAATCGTACCAGATACAAATTTTGAAAATATGCCAAAATCAATTAATTGTGCTGGAAGAAAAATATCCGAGTACGACATGGAAATACCCTCAAGTTTAACTGCAGAACAAATTTTAATAAGATCCGGAAATATTGGATCGGTTAGAATTGCACAAAAAATGGGTATAGAGAAAACAAAAAAATTTTTAAATTCATTAAAAATTTTAGATCCAATAAATTTTGAATTAGAAGAAGTAGGCAAGCCACTACCAATAAAATGGGGAAAATGCAAACTTGCAACGGTATCTTTTGGACACGGAATATCTACAACTCCTTTAAATGTTGCTACAGCCTACGCGATGATTTCAAATGGTGGATATGAAATTAAACCAACCCTGCTTAAAGATAGTATAAATATTAAAAAAAAAAAAGTTCTTGATAAATATGTTTCAAATGAAATTAACTCTATATTAAGAAAAATTGTTATTACTAAAGAGGGAACAGCTAACCTTGCAAATGTGAGAGGATATAGTGTTAGTGGCAAAACTGGAACTGCTCAGAAAATTGAAAATGGTATTTATACAAAAAAAAAGATAAATACATTTGTATCAATTTTTCCTAGTTTCAAACCGAAATATGTCTTCTTAGTTTTATTAGATGAGCCCAAAACAAACAGTGAGTATATTTATAATTATAGAGACGGGAGTGAAAAAAAATATAAAGGAACTCCATTTAATACAGCTGGATGGACCTCAGTTGAGGTTGCAGGCAAAATAATAGAAAAAATTGGGCCTATTTTAGCCACAAAATATAAAGATTTTTATTGAACAATGCTTATTGGGAAATACTTTAAAAAAATTAAACCTGAATTAAATGAACACTTTTTTTCAGGCATAAGTTTTAATAGTAAATTATGTAAGAAGAATCATATTTTTTTTGCGATTAAAGGTAACGAAGTTGATGGGAATAAATTTATTAAAGAAGCAATACTAAACGGAGCAACAACAATTGTTAGTGATAAAAAATTCAATGGTATTAAAAATGGAATATTATTTCTTCACTCTGAAAATGTGAGAAAATCACTAGCAGAAATATCTTACAAAATATTTAATCCAAAAATAAAAAATTTAATTGCTGTAACAGGTACAAATGGTAAATCCTCAATTTGTGATTTTTTTTTTCAAATTTTAAATTTGAATAAAAAAAAAGCTGCCTCTATAGGAACTCTTGGAATTCGAACTGAATTTAGAAATTTATCTTTGCCTAATACTACTGTTGATCCATTAAAATTGGCAGAAAATTTAAAAAACTTATCTAATAGAAAAATTCATAATGTTATTTTAGAGGCTTCGAGTCATGGATTAAAACAAAATAGGCTTGACGGTTTAAAGTTTGATAAAGGAATTTTTACAAATTTATCTCATGATCATTTAGATTATCATAAAAACTTTAGTGATTATCTAAATTCTAAATTATATCTGTTCAAAAAATTATTAAAAAAAAATTCAGTTATAATAACAGATCAGGAAATACCAGAATATAAAAAAATTAAAATAATATCCAAACGAAAAAAAATTAAGTTAAAAACAATTTCTAATAATGGAAAACAAATTAATATTTTAGAGCATAGATATGTTAGTGAAAAACAGTTTTTAAAAATTAAATACAAAAATTCAAATTATACTTTTACCCTAGATTTGATTGGAAAAATCCAAATTAAAAATTTACTCATGGCTACTTTAGCCGCTGAAAATAAAAATCTAAAGTTTAATAAAATTATAAAAATACTTCATAAAATTAAGCCAATTTATGGAAGATTGGAAAAAGTAGGTAAACTTAAAAATAATGCAATTTGTATTTTGGATTACGCACATACACCTGATGCTTTAGAAATATCCTTAAAAAATTTAAAGGAACAATTTAATGAAAAAAAAATAACGTTGGTAATTGGGTGTGGAGGGAATCGAGATCGTTCAAAGAGACCTATTATTGGAAAAATAGCTAATAAATATTGTGATAAAATTTATTTAACTGATGATAATCCTCGTTATGAAAATCCAAGGAAAATTCGAATTGCTATAAAAAAAAATATAAAAAAAAATAAACTTTATGAAATTCCAAATAGAGGAAAAGCTATACAAGCCGCAATAAACCAACTTAAAGTAAACGAAATTCTTTTAGTATCTGGCAAAGGTCATGAAATTACACAAGATTTTGGTAATAGAAAAATTTTTTTTTCTGATAAAAAAATAATTCTGGACTCAATTAGAAAAAAAAATAAATTTCTTTCAAATAATTTAAAACTAAATATTTTGCAAGAGCACAAGGAAGTAAAAAAAATTTTAAAAAAAACTAAATTGAACAAAGCATCAATAAATTCAAAAGATATTAAAAAAAATGATATATTTTTTGCACTTAAGGGAAAAAATAATGATGGCAATAAATATATTTCTGAGGCTATTAATAAAGGAGCGTCTATCATTATATCAGATGAAACAAAGAAAAAAATAAATCTCAAAAACGTGATTAAAGTTAAAAATAGTCTCGATACAATGACAAAATTATCAAGCAATATTCGAGATATATTTCATGGAAAAATAATTGGAATAACTGGAAGTTGTGGAAAGACTTCATTAAAGGAACTTTTATCAAATTCTTTAAATAAAATTGGAAGGGCAAGCTCTTCTCCAAAGTCTTATAATAATAAATATGGAGTGCCACTAAGCCTATTTAATTTAAACTTAAATAACAATTATGGAATTTTAGAAATTGGCATGGATAAAAAAGGTGAGATCGATTTTTTATCAAAATTAATTAAACCTGATATTGGTATAATTACTAATATATCATATGCTCATGCTAAAAATTTTTCTAATATATCACAAATTGCAAAGGCAAAATCGGAAATAATAGATAATATTAAAAAAGATGGTTTTATAGTTTTAAATGCAGATGATAATTTTTTTTTTCTTCAAAAAAAAAAAGCAATTAAAAAAAAATTAAATATTATTTCTTTTGGATTCTCTTCTTTTGCTGATGTAAGATTTTTAAAAATAAATAAACTAAAAAATTTTTATAAAATAACAGTTAAAATTTTTAATCAAAATAAAATTTTTCACATTAAATATAAGTATGAAAATTATATTAAGAATATCTTATCAGCCTTAGCAGTTTTATCAATTTTAGATTATACAAAAAGTTTAGAATTAAATTTTTTTAAAGACTTTAGTATACCAGAAGGCAGGGGGAATATTTCAAAAGTTACATTCAAAAATAAAAATTTTTTTCTCATTGATGAAAGTTATAATTCAAATCCATTATCACTTACAAGTGCAATATCAAATTTCAGTGAGTCAGATATTCAAAATAAAAAAAAACATTTTTTAATGGGTGATATGCTAGAACTGGGTAAACATTCAAAAAAGCTTCATAGAGATATATCAAGTAATTTTAATAATTCCAAAATAAGTAAAATTCATGTTTATGGCAAGGATGTTGCCGAAACATTCAAATGGATCAAAAAAAATAAAAAAGGAAGAGTTTTAAGTAGCTCATCTGAAATTTTTGATTTGATTGTTAAAGATTTAAATAATAATGATTATTTAATGATTAAGGGATCTAATTCCACCGGGCTAAATAGAATTGTCAGAAATTTAATAGGAGTTAATTGATGATATATTTACTGATTTTAGACCTAATTGAAACTTACTCATTTTTAAACGTGTTTAAGTATCTAACTGTGAGAACAGGTCTGGCAGTTTTTACTTCACTTATGGTGGTATTTTTAATTGGAAATCCTTTCATTAATTTATTTTCTACAAAACAAATTTTAGATCCTATTAGAGAGGATGGACCAGATGAACACATAGTCAAAAAAATTGGAACACCGACAATGGGTGGTGTTCTTATTTTAATTGGATTATTTTCAGGAATTTTGCTTTGGGGCGATTTAACAAGTATTTATGTGTGGTTTTTAATTTATATAGTTGGAAGTTATGGATTACTAGGTGCATTTGATGATTATAAAAAAGTAAAATACAAAAATTCATCAGGAATATCTTTTAAATTTAAAATTACTTCTCAAATAATAATAGCTTTTGTTGGAATCTTAGTTCTAAGTTACTTTGTAGACAACCCAGATTTGAAAAATTTATATTTTCCATTTTTTAAAAACCTTATAATTAATCTAGGTTGGTTCTTTATTCCATTTGGAATATTTATAATAGTCGGTTCATCAAATGCAGTTAATTTAACAGATGGCTTGGATGGTTTAGCCACTGTTCCAGTTATATTAGTTGCAGGTTGTTTTGCATTTATAAGTTATGTAACAGGTAATATTGTATTTTCGGAATATTTACAAATCCCATACATAAAAGGTGTTGGAGAAGTATCAGTTTTTCTGGGAGCTATAATTGGATCATGTTTAGGGTTTTTATGGTTTAATGCTCCTCCTGCAAAAATATTTATGGGGGATACAGGATCATTGTCTCTTGGAGGATCTCTTGGAGCAGCAGGAATTATAACCAAGCATGAAATAGTTTTAGCTATAATCGGTGGTTTATTTGTATTAGAAGCGATATCAGTAATTGTTCAAGTAATATCTTTTAAAATGACAGGTAAGAGAATTTTCAAGATGGCTCCTATCCACCACCATTATGAAAAAAAGGGTTGGCCAGAATCAACAGTAGTTATCAGATTTTGGATAGTGGCTATAATACTTGCCATGATTGGCTTAGCAACGCTCAAATTTAGGTAATGAAACTAAAAAATGATTTATATTTTAAAAAGAAGATTTTAGTCTATGGCTTAGGAACCTCAGGTAAATCTTGCATTAATTATTTAAAAAAAAATAATTTAATTAATTGTTTCGATGATAATCCAAAAAATTTAGCTAAAAATTTTAAAAAATATTTAATTTCCAAAGAAAAAATAAAAAAAACCAATTTTGATCACATAATAATTAGCCCTGGCATAAATAGCTTAAAATGTTCATTAAAAAATTATTTAAAAAAAAATAAATCAAAAATTTGTACTGATTTAGATGTTTTTTACTCAAAATATTACAATAATTTTATAATAGCAATTACGGGAACTAACGGTAAATCAACTACTTCAAAACTGTTAAATGATATACTTAGAAAAAACAAACATGATTCAAGACTCGTAGGGAATATAGGAAATGCCGTATTAAACGAAAAAAAAATATCAAAAAAGACTATTTTTGTTTTTGAGATTTCATCCTATCAAATTTCATATAGTAAAATATTTAAAGCAAATTATGGAATATTATTAAATATTTCTCCTGATCATCTAGAAAGACATAAAACTTTCAATAATTATCTACAAACAAAGTTTAAATTAATTTTTTCACTAAAAAAAAGTGATTATGCTTTCATAAATAAAAGAGAAAGACTTTTTAAAAAGCTCATACATAATAAAAAAAGAAAGTGTAAAATTTTTAATGTAAATTGTAAAATATCAAAGAAAGAAAATAGATTAATAAAAAATCCTTATTTTAAAAGCGTGAGCAACCAAGAAAACTTATCTTTTATACTAAAGGTGTGCACCAAACTTAAAATTAAAAGGAAAATCATATTTAAAGTTGTAAACAATTTTAAAGCACTTAATTTTAGACAACAAATAATCTATCAATCGAAAAATCTAAGAATTATAAATGATTCAAAATCTACTAGCTTTTCTTCATCTATAAATTTATTAAATAATTTAAATAATTTATTTTGGATATGTGGAGGTTTACCGAAAAAAGGTGATAAACTAAAGCTAGGCAATAAAAAAAATATTAGGAAAATTTATTTATTTGGTAAATATAAAAATTTTTTTATTAACTTTTTCAAAAATAAATATTGTTATTCAAGATTTAATTCGCTGGATAGTGTAATTAGACAAGTTTCTAAAGATATTATCAGAGAAAAAAAAATAAAAAAAATTAATTTATTATTTAGTCCTTGTGCAGCATCTTTTGATAGTTTTAAAAATTTTGAAGAGAGAGGTAAATACTTTAATTATTTAATTAATAAATATAAAATAAAAAATGTTATATAGTAAATTTTATAATAATCTTTATTTTAATTGGTGGCGGAATTTAGATAAAACTATTTTAATAATTATTTTATCACTTTTTATATTAGGTTTATTATTTTCTTTATTATCAACGTCTCTAGTTGCATCGGATAGATTAAATACAAATAATTACTTTTTCTTCTTAAAGCATTTTATTTTTATTTTTATTGGAATATCTACAATGTTTTTTTTTTCAATTTTGGATAAAAATAAATTATTCACATTGTCATACATATTGTTTTTTGTTTTTTTATTTTCACTTATTTTGGTCCCATTTATTGGTGTTGAAGTGAAAGGATCTAAAAGATGGCTCGATATATTATTCCTTCCTAGATTCCAGCCAATTGAGTTACTTAAGCCCTTTATAATCGTTATAATTTCTTCTTCTTTAAGTTTTGAGAATAAGAACTATAATTTTATAAGGTACTTTTTAAGTTTTTTATTAATTTTACCAATTATTATTTTATTAGCCTATCAACCAGATATAGGGCAAACTATTTTAATTTTTTTGACTTGGCTTGGATTAGTTTTTATTTCTGGAATTAATTTATTTTTATTTTTCTCTTTTTTTAGTTTTATATTGTTTTCTTTGCTATCACTAATTTTATTTATACCTAAATTTGAGTATATATTAATTAGAATAAGTTCTTTTTTAGATCCCTCCTCCGCAAATAACTATCAATCAGAGAAAGCAGCAGAGGCAATTATAAGTGGTGGCTTTTTTGGCAAAGGTATTGGTGAAGGAATTTTAAAAAATAAAGTTCCTGAAGCACACACTGATTATATTGTATCTGTAATTTCGGAGGAATTTGGTGCTATTATGATTTTTTTTGTATTATTGCTTTTTTTGGTATTTTTATTTAGAACTTTCAAAATTATTTCTCACCTTAAAAACGACAAAATTAAATTTATAATATTTGGATGCAGCATAATTATATTTTTTCAATTTTTAGTACATCTTGGTGTGAATATTAGGATTTTACCTACAACAGGAATGACGCTACCTTTCTTAAGTTATGGTGGATCATCAATTTTGGGAAGCTCAATTCTTGCTGGAATCATTCTAAACCTAACTAAAAAGAATATCTCTTGAAAGAAAAAATTTTAATAAGCACGGGTGGTTCAGGAGGTCATGTAATACCAGCGATGAATTTTTATGATCATTTAAAAAATGACTATGAGGTATACCTAATCACTGATCTAAGAGGTTCAAAGTTTATTGATTCAAACGTTTACAAAAATAAAATAATAGATGTTCCAGATTTTAAAAACAGTATATTAAAAATTCCATTAAACTTAATATTTTTTTTTATATCTATAATTCAATCATTAATTTTTTTAAAAAAAAAAAAAATTAATAAAATTATTTCAACAGGTGGTTATATGACCCTGCCCATGTGTATCGCATCAAGATTTATAAATTCTAAACTTTTCTTGTTTGAACCAAATATGGTTTTGGGCAGATCTAACTCAATTTTTATAAAACAATGTCAAAAAATATTTTGTTATTCAGGCAGAATACGAAAATTCCCAAATAAATACCTTGATAAAATTCAAATAATTTTCCCAATTTTAAAAAAAAAAAGTTACCTTTCTAAAAAATATGAAAAAAATAAATCTGATCAGAAAGTATTTTTAATTGTTGGTGGCAGTCAAGGGGCAAAGTTTTTTCAAACAGAATTAAAAAATGTACTAAATCAAATGTCTAAAAAATTTAATTTATTCGTATATCATCAAACAAATAAAGATAACTTTAAAAATTTGGAAATTTTTTATCAAAAAAATAATATTCCTTTTTATCTTTTCGATTTTAATCAATCATTAGAACAAATTTATATAAAAACTGATTTTTGTATTACGCGTGCAGGCGCATCTACTTTAGCTGAATTAGTTTATTTTGGAGTTCCATTTTTAGCAATCCCATTTCCATATTCAAAAGATGACCACCAATTATATAATGCACATTTCTATAAGGATCGAAATTGCTGTTGGATAATTGAGCAAAAGGATATATTTAGTAAAAATCTTTTTGAAATAATTTCAAATATATTAGTAAATCAAAAAGATATTCAAAATAAAAAAAGTGCTATGCATGAATTCAGTTTAAATAATACCTGGGAAAATAATAATAAATTAATAATAAAAACTATTTATGATAATTAAACTAGCCAAATCCGAAATTGTTCATTTTATTGGTATTGGCGGAATTGGAATGAGTGGATTAGCTTTGGTTATGAAAAGAATGGGTTTCAAGGTTCAAGGTAGTGATATAAATTTAAATAAAAATACTGAAAGATTAAAACAAGATAAAATAAAAGTTTTTATAGGTCATGAAAAAAATAATATATCAAAAGCAACAATAATAGTTACTTCCTCTGCAGTAAAAAAAAATAATATTGAAATAGTTTCAGCAAAAGAGAGAAACCTACCAATTTACAAAAGAGGAGATATGTTAGGACATATAACTTCACTCACTAAAAATATTGTTGTAGTGGGATCTCATGGAAAAACAACAACAACATCTTTAGTTGCAAGCATTTTATCATCAAGCAATTTGGATCCAACAATTATAAATGGAGGTGTTTTGAAATCCTCCAATAATTCTGCAAGACTAGGGAAAAGTAACTGGAGCATTGTCGAACTAGATGAATCTGACGGAAGTTTTTTAAAAGTTCAACCAACATATTCGATAATAACTAACATTGATAGAGAACATATGGATTATTACAAATCAATGGACAAATTATTAAATTTATTTATTGAATATACAAACAGAGTCCCATCATTTGGAAAATCCTTTATTTGTATTGATGATAAAAATAATCTCAAACTAATCAAATCACTTAAAATAAAAAATTTTCATACTTATGGAATTAATAAAAAATCAAATTTCTATATAAGTAATATTGTTCAATCAAAAAATTTTTCTTTATTTAATTTAAAAATAAAACTGCCTGGAAGAAAAATTTTTTCAATTAATAAGATAAAAATACCAATAATAGGACTACACAATATAAGAAATGCCACTGCTTCAATAGCTGTTTCTATAAGTCTCGGTATTCCGATCGATAAAATTAAAAATGGGTTAAAAAAATTTAAAGGTGTTCAAAGACGATTTAATAAAATTTTTGATTATAGAGGAACAAGTTTTTTTGATGATTACGCACATCATCCAACTGAAATAAAAGAGGTTTTAAATGGTGTTAAAAAAGCCTACACAACTGAAAAGATTGTTTGTATATTTCAACCTCATAGAATTTCAAGATTAAATGATCTAAAATCTGAGTTTACGAAGTGTTTTATAAAGGCTGACGAGGTCATTTTGTGCCCAGTTTTTACAGCTGGAGAGAATATAAAATTAAATTTTGATTATGAGATTTTTGCAAAACAAATAGTAAACCAATCTAAAGTTAGATTACATGTTATTAAAGATAAAATAAATTTAGCTCGATTTGTAAAACAAAATATTTATGGTAATAAAATTGTAATTGGTATGGGTGCTGGCTCAATTTCTAATTGGATAAAGGAATTGCCAAAAATCATTTGATTGGTTGCGGGGGACGGATTTGAACCGCCGACCTTCAGGTTATGAGCCTGACGAGCTACCAGACTGCTCCACCCCGCGATATTAATATCTATTTTTTAATTTATTTAATTTTTTTACTCTTTTAATATTTTCTTGCAGGATTCTTTTTTTTTTCTCTGAAGGTTTTTCATAAGTATCTTTCAATTTTATTATCTTAAAAAAACCATCTCTTTGAAGTTTCCTTTTTAAAACTCTCAAAGCTTGTTCAATATTATTATCTTTAACTTCTATTTTAATAACTACCTCCAAAAAAAACGTTTTAATAGCACTTTAATTTTTTCTTGTCTACAACATTTGATCACAGCTATTATGATTGTTTTGCTCTTTCTTTTTCTTTTTTTTCTCTTTTAATTCTTCTCTCAGCTTTTTCTAAAGCGTAAATTAAATCTTTTTGAGTAAATAAATTCATTGCAACAGGATCTTTCGGATTTAAATTGTTATAATTCCAATAACTTTTATTTCTTATTGATGAAACTGAGTTTTTCGTTACACCAACCAATTTAGCTATTTGAGAGTCTTTTAATTGAGGATGTTGCTTAATAAGCCACAAAGCAGAGTCAGGCTTATCTTGTCTTTTTGACAAGGGGACATATTTTTTAATTTTTTTTTCTTCCCCTGATATCTCAATGTCAGTACTTTTAATATTCAATGGCCTACTTTCATCATTAGACGACAACTCAATTTCTTCCCTGGTAAGCTGGCCAGATATTATTGGGTTATAAGGTTTAATTCCTTTTGCAACTTCACCGTCAGCAATTCCTTGAACTTCTACTTCATGTAAATTACAAAAGTTTGCTATTTGATTGAAAGTTAAAGTAGTATTTTCTACCAGCCAAACAGCAGTTGCTAATGGCATTAAAAGTCCATTTGTCATTATTTTTTCTCAGATCTAAAATTTTGGAATTTTTTATTAAATTTGCTCACTCTCCCTTTATCTAAAAGTTTTTGCTTACCTCCAGTCCAAGCTGAGTGTGATTTTGGATCTATTTCTAATTTAAGTATCTCTCCCTCTTTTCCCCAAGTAGATCTTGTTTCAAATTGAGTTCCATCAGTCATTTCTACTTTAATTTTATGATAGTTTGGGTGAATATCTTTTTTCATATCGAGACTTATAGCAAATGAAAATTATAAAACAATTAAAACTTATTAAGCTTTTCAAGCATTTTTTCACTAATACTCGAACTGGAAGCTAAAATTTCAATTTTTTCTTTTTTTGATAAATCTATCGAATTTAGATTTCCACCTGCCTCACTAATTAAAATTATACCTGCTGCTATATCCCATATACTTAGGTTTTCTTGAAAATATCCGTCAAACCTACCCGCCGCAACATAAGCCATGTCTAATGCTGCACATCCTGTTTTTCTTGAATTTAGATCAATATCTTTAAATTTTTTTCCGTTTGTCGCAAATAAACATTTATTTAAATTTTTTTTTTTAGATACTCTAATTCTTTTATTGTTCAGATAAGAACCATTATTTTTTTCTGCAAAAAATATTTCGTTTTTAATTGGATCAATTATTAAACCAGAGATTATTTCATTATCTGATTGAAGTGCTATTGAGATTGCAAAGTGTGGAATGCCATGTAAAAAATTTGAGGTGCCATCAATCGGGTCAATTATCCAAATATTTTTTTCATCTTTATTTTTTATAAATCCTGCTTCCTCACTTAGTATTGAATAGTTTTTTTTTTGACTTAAGCAATTCGTTTATGATAATTTTTTCTGCATAAATGTCAGCGTTTGTAACAAAATCAGATGGACCTTTTGCTGAAACTTGTAAATTTTCAACTTCTCCAAAATCCCTAATTAAAGCTTTTGATGCCTTTTCACCAGCTCTTATCATGAGATTTAAATTTGCGGAAATTACATTCATAAAACTAAATTAAACTTTTTTAACGTATTCAACATTTCTTGTATCTACGATAATTTCATCACCAGTTTCAATAAATGGTGGTACTTGTATTTTTATACCATTGGTCAAGACAGCTGGCTTATAAGAAGAAGATACAGTTTGTCCTTTCAATGCCACATCAGTGGTCTCAATTTTACAGGTAATTTGATTTGGAAGCTGAATTGATATTGGCTTTTCATCATAAATATTTATTGTAACTTCTAGATTTTCTGTAAGCATTTCACCTTTTTTAGCAATTATATTTTTTTGGATTTCTATTTGCTCAAAAGTTTTGGGTTTAATAAAATAATATTTTTCATCATCTTTATATGAATAATTAAATTTTACCTCATCAACAGTTGCTTTTTCTAAATATTCACTAGATCTAAATCTTTCATTTAATTTCGTATTTTTGTTGAGACTTTTCATTTCAACTTGAGCAAATGCTCCTCCCTTACCAGGCTTTACATGTTGAGTTTTAATCACTTCCCATAAGTCATTCTTATATTCTAATAACATTCCAACTCTTATTTCATTAGCAGATATTTTCATTTAAATTTTTTAATTGCCTCGTAAGATTTATATTTTTTATTATTCCAAATGTAGCCTGAAATAGCTAAAAAGTTTGCATTATTCAATAATAGTTTTTTATAATTTTTGTTATTTATTCCACCAATTGCTACAATCGGTATTTTAGTTATAGTTTTTGCATATTTTAACAGATTTATATCAGCTCTATATTTAACACTTTTTGTTGTACTTTTAAAAAAGGCACCTATTGCAATATATGATGGATTTAATTTTATAAATTTTTTAATCAATATTTTAGAATTATGACAAGTAATTCCAATTATTTTTTTTTTAATTATATTTTTTGCTTTAAAAAATTCCATGTCTTTTTGACCCAAATGACAACCATCAGCGTTTAATTTTTTTGCTATATATGGATTGTCATTAATAATAAATTTAGTTCCATATTTCTTACAAAGTGTTTTAATTTTTTTTCCAATTTGGATTACTTGTTCTTTTTGCGAGTTTTTTAGTCTTAATTGAAAAAAATAAATTTTTCTTAATTTTAAAATTTGCTCAAGCTCTTTATAAAATAATTTAGTATTATCAATCTTATTAGGTGAAATTAAATAAATAAACTTTTTTGTATTATTACTTATTTTCAATTTCTGCTGTCCATTTTCCTTGAGCCGCTAAAGAGCACATTTTTGCTCTATGATTAAATGTATTCTGTGTTCCATTAATATCTTTTATATTATTTGACCAAAATTTTAATGCACTTTGCTGCAATGCCCTTCCATAAGAATATGTCATTACAAAATTAGTATTATTTAGCTTATTAATCTCATTTAAATTTTCTGCCGCTTCTTTTTCTGTTTGTCCACCAGAAAGAAAAGCAATACCTGGTACATCTGATGGCACAGACTCTTTTAAACATTTTAAAGTTAATTCTGCTATTTTTTTACTTTCTATTTTTTCACCACTTGTTGATCCAGGTAAAATCATATTTGGCTTGAGTATGGTCCCTTTTAAATCTACTTTGTTCAAAATTAATTCATCATAACATTTCTTTAAAACCTCAGAAGTTTTCATAAGGCAATCTTCAGCGTTATGTGTTCCATCCATCAAAACTTCAGGCTCAATAATTGGCACCATTCCAGTTTCTTGAACTAATGCAGCATAACGAGCAAGCGCGTGGGCATTTGTATGAATCGCTAATTTACTTGGAAAATTTTCTGAAATTATATAAACAGCTCTCCATTTTGTGAAACGTGCTCCTAGTTTGTAATATTCCTTTAGCCTTTCTCTAAGTCCATCTAAACCTTCAGTAATTTTTTCTTTTGTAGAATTAGCCAGTATCTTAGCTCCAGTATCAACTTTAATTCCAGGTACAGTACCAGAACTTTCAATAAGTTCAGGAATTGTTTTTTTATTAGATGCTGTTTGTTTGATTGTTTCATCATATAAAATTACTCCACCGATACAGTCTTTCATACTTTGAGATGATAAAAGGGTCTCTCTAAATAAAAGTCTATTTTCTGCTGTTGACTTTACATTAACACTATCAAGTCTTTTAGTCATAGTGCCTGTACTCTCATCCGCGGCTAAGATGCCTTTGCCTCCAGAAATTATTTTTTTTGTAATTGAATACAGTTCGGACATTTATTTACTCTAAAGCCTTTATACCAGGTAATTCTTTACCTTCAAGAAATTCTAAAAAAGCTCCACCCGCAGTTGAAACAAAATTGAAATATTTTGTTAAACCAAAATTATTAAGTGCTGCGACAGTGTCACCACCTCCAGCAACAGAATAAATTTCATTTTTTTTATTTTTTTCAGCAATTTTTTTTGCGATCTCTAAGCTTCCATTTTTAAAATTTTCATTTTCGAAATAACCAGCTGGCCCATTCCAAAGAACCGTTTTACTTTGCTCTATTATTTTACTGAGAATTTTGACTGTTTCTGGGCCAATATCTAAAATTAGATCATCTTCAGAAATTTCACTTATTTTTTTTACGCTTCCACTGCCATTTATTTCTTTACCGACATAAACATCAACTGGATAAATTAATTTACAATTCTCTTTTTTTGATAAAGTAAAAATATTTTCAACTATATCGTCACAACTTTCTTCAAAAATTGACCTTCCAATTTGAAAATTTTTATTCTTTAAAATATTGTTAGCCATACCTCCTACAAATATTAAATTATCAAATTTAGACATAAGGTTTTTTATAACTTTAATTTTTGTCGATATTTTAGAACCACCGATTATACATGTAATTGGTCTTGTAATATTTTTTGTTACTTTTTTTAATGCTGTTATTTCGGACATTAATTGAATTCCAGCGTAAGATGGCACATACTTAGTTATGTTGGAAACCGAAGCGTGTTTTCTATGAGAGCACGAAAATGCATCATTAACATACAAATCCCCAAAACTTGCTAAACTTTTGGCAAATTCCTCACTATTTTGTTCTTCCCCATCATAAAATCTAAGGTTTTCAAGCATTAAAATACTTTGATTTGTACCATAAAATAAATCTTGCTTTTTTAAATTATTAATATCTGTTTTTATAAAGTGAATATTTTGATTTAATTTTTTTTTAAGATAATCGCAAATAGGCTTCATAGAAAATTCTTTTATTACTTTACCTTTTGGCCGCCCAACGTGTGAAAGGATTAAAATTTTAGCGTTATTACTAATCAAAAAATTTAAAGTTGGAATTATTTTATCTATACGATTTGAATCAGTTATATTTTGTTTATTAAGAGGAACATTTAAATCTAGCCTTAATATTATTTTTTTATTTTTAAGATTTTTGGCAATACTTTCAACTGTTTTCATTTAGAGATTTTATATAAATATTGCGCTATATCACACATCCTATTTGAAAATCCCCATTCATTATCATACCAGGCCGAGATTTTACCCATATTTTTTCCTATTATGTTGGTAAGGGACGCATCAACAATTGCTGAATGCGAATTATGGTTAAAGTCAACCGATACTAATTTTTCTTTCGTAATTCCTAATACACCTTTCAAATTACTTTTCGATGCTCTTTCAAAACAACTATTTATTGCATCAATAGATAGATTTTTTTTAGTACAAAATACTAACTCAATTAAAGAAACATTAGGCGTAGGAACCCTCATTGCAACACCCTCAAGCTTCCCTTTTAATGATGGAATAATTTCTGCTATTGCTTTAGATGCTCCTGTTGATGTTGGAACTATTGATTGAGAAGCAGACCTTGCTCTCCTAGGATCTTTATGGGAGTTATCTAATATCCTTTGATCTGTTGTGAATGCATGTATAGTTGTCATAAACCCTCTTTCAATTGAGTAATTCCTATTTAAAATATCTAGAACAGGAGCTAAACAATTCGTTGTGCATGAAGCAGCGGAGATTACCTTATCCTTATTAGTAATTGTTTTTTCATTAACTCCAAAGACAATGGTTTTATCAGCGTTTTTACACGGCGCAGACACAATTACTTTTTTTGCTCCATTTTTTAAGTGGGTATAGAGTTTATCCTTAGAATTAAACTTGCCAGTACACTCTAAAACGTAATCAACTCCATGCTTTAACCAATTAATATCGTTAATATTCGTCTCTTGAGAAAAAGATATTTTATTTTTGCCTATTATTATAGAATTATCGTTAAATTTAATATTTTGTTTAAATTGTCCATGGACAGAGTCATACTTAAGTAAATTTGAACTCACTTGGGAGTTTGACCTATTATTTATATGCTTAATTTTGATATCTTTGAACCCATTTTCAAATATTGTTCTTACAACCATTCTTCCAATTCTTCCAAGTCCATTGATTCCAACTTTTATAGTCATAAATTTTAATTTTTATTAATAATACTTTTTGTCTTATTCGATATTTCACTTGCTGTTAATTTAAAATCTTTAAATATTTCTTTATAAGGGGCACTTTTTCCAAAATCTTCTACCCCAAATGACAATCCGTTTTCTCCAATAAATTTTGACCAAGTATCTGATCTACCAGCTTCAATTGATATTTTATAATTAGTTTCGTTCAATATATTATTTTTATAATTTTTATTTTGTTTAAAAAATATTTCTTGGCACGGTACTGATATAACTTTTGAATACTTATTTTCTGTGGCTAATTTATGACTTACTTCAAGGGCTAAATTTACTTCTGAACCACTTGCAAATATAGTCAAATCAATTTTATTGTTAGATCTATAAACTTCGTAAGCACCTAAAGAACATTTATTTTGATTTTCATAAGACTGTCTTACTGGAGATAAATTTTGTCTGCTAAGGGCAAGTACACTGGGGGTATCTAAATTTTTCAATGCCAATTCCCAGCACTCAATTGTTTCTGTAGTATCTGCTGGTCGAAAAACATTTAAATTTGGAATTGATCTTAATCCAGTTAATTGTTCTATGGGTTGGTGCGTTGGCCCATCCTCACCAAGACCAATAGAATCGTGAGTCATTACATAAACGACACTTAGTTTCATAAGCGCAGAAAGTCTTATTGCAGGCTTACAGTAGTCACTAAAAATTAAAAACGTTCCTCCATAGGGAACCAGTTTACTGTGCAAAGATAGACCGTTCATTATTCCACACATAGCATGCTCCCGTACTCCATAGTGAATATAATTTCCTTTGAAATTTTTTTTGCTAATTGGTTTATGATTTTTAGTTTTCGTATTATTTGACCCTGCAAGATCGGCAGAACCTCCAATTATCATGTTTTTTTTCTCATTTAATGCAGTTAAAATTTTTTCTGATGATTTTCTAGTTGCTAGAGTTTCTAAGTTTTTAATTGCATTTTGTTTTTCCTTTTTAAAAATATCAGAAAAATTTGTTGAGAAAATTTTATTTATTTGTCCCTTTTTTTTATTATAATTTTTTTTCCATTTATCTTCTTTTATTTGGCCTGTCTTTCCTATCTTTCTCCATTCCTCCATGATTTTTTTAGGAATTATAAAAGGTTCATGACTCCAATTTAACTTTTTTCTAACCAGTTTAACCTCGTTTTCACCAAGCGGGCTTCCGTGTGCTTTTTCACTTCCAGATTTATTAGGTGATCCAAATCCAATTTTTGTTATACAAGATATTACTGTTGGTTTTTTTGCACTTTGTACTTTTTTTAATGCATTAAATATTTTTTTTTCATCATGACCATCGATTTCAATATAATCCCATCCATATGAATTGAATCTCTTTTTATAATTATCAGAAACAGTTAAACTAGTTGGTCCATCAATAGATATTGAATTATTATCAAATAACATTACCAAGTTTTTTAGACACAGATGACCAGCAAGACTGAGCGCTTCATGACTAATTCCTTCCATTAAACATCCATCACCCGCTAATACATAAGTTTTGTGATTAAAAATTTTTGATCCAAATCTTTCTCTTAATATTTCCTCAGCAATTGCAAATCCAACCGCGTTAGCAACTCCTTGACCCAAAGGCCCTGTGGTAGTTTCAATTCCGGTACCTGGATGAAATTCTGGATGCCCAGCACAAATAGAATTTAATTGTCTAAAATTTTTTATATCTTTGAGACTAATACTTGAATATCCAGTTAAGTACAAAAGAGAATAAAGTAACATAGATCCATGTCCTGCCGAGAGAACAAACCTGTCTCTGTTTAGCCAATCGGGATTTCTTGGATTATAATTAAGAAAATTTTTAAAAAGCACAGTTGCGACATCTGCCATTCCCATTGGCATTCCCGGATGACCAGAATTTGCTTTTTCTACCGCATCTATGGATAAAAATCTGATGGCGTTAGACAAATCTTTATGTAGTTTGGTCAATTACTATCCTATCTAGACTAAGAAGACTCAATTTAATATTATGATTATATATATATGAAAACTTTCAGTGAAAAAGAAAAAAAATTAAGTACATCTCTCCAAAAGCTGATGGATTTAAATTTAATTAATTCTTCGCAAAATAAACAAACCAAGTATTTGGAAGAGCAAAAAAATCAATTAGAAATTGAAAAAAACCAACTTGAAACCAAATACAAATCATTAATGCAAAACTATCAGAAATTGAGGGATCGACTGAAAAAGCAAGATTTTGAACAAAAAAATAAAGAGATGATGTTTAATGAAAAAATAGATGAATTAAATCAAGAAACAGATAGTTTGATGGAAGAAATAGATAAATGGCAAACGTAAATATTAAATTTAATGGTAAAGAATTTTTGCTTTCTTGTGATGATGGACAAGAAGATCATCTAGAGGAACTTTCAATTCATTTAAATAAAAAATTTGAAGTTTTAAAAAACGATCTTGGAAATATCGGAGAAAATAAACTTCTTTTAATTACTTCAATAAAGATTATGGATGAGTATTTTGAAACAAAGAAAAAAATTGATGAAAAGAAAAATGAACTTGAAAAACTTAAACAAAAATTTTTAGAAATTAAAAAATTAGTATTCGCATATAAAGATGACAAAGAGAAAGAAATAAAAAACCTTTTAAGCAATCATCAAGATCTTAAATCTGAAATAGATAAAACAAGACTAGATTATGAGAAAATTTTGGACGAAGCAACGTCCCAAATTGATAAATTTATTGAAAAAGTCAATCAAGATAACTCAGTACAATAATCTGTGCTAAAAAATCACATTAGAAAAAAAATAATTAAAATAAGAGAGATTAAAAATAAAAATAATCTACAAATAAAAACAAGTTTTTTTAAAGAAATATTTAAAATAAATAAATTTAAAAATAATATAGTTGGAAGTTATTTTCCTGTTAATTTTGAGGCTGATACATTTGAGATCATGAAAATGTTTAAGCAAAAAGGGTTCAAGCTAGGCTTACCCGTGATCAGTTCAAAATTTGATATGAATTTTTATATTTGGAATTTAAATGACCCTTTATATGCAAATAAATATGGTATACCAGAACCAAAATCCAAAAAAAGAGTAATGCCAAGTATTTTATTAATTCCAATGGTTGCATTTGATAATAACCTAAATCGATTAGGCTATGGAGGAGGATATTATGACAGATTTTTAAAAAAAAACGAAAAAAAAAACATAACGAAGGTAGGCCTAGCAATTTCGTTCCAAGAAGTAAAAAAATTACCAACAAATATATATGACAAGAAAATGGATTACATATTAACTGAAAAAAAATTTTTTAAATGAAAGTATTATTTTTAGGAGATGTAGTTGGCAATCCAGGCAGGCTAGCAATTAAACAACAATTAAAAAATCAAATTGTGAAAAATAAAATAGAGTTTGTAATTGCAAATGGTGAAAACGCCGCTGAAGAAGGTGTTGGTATTACTAGAAATATTTCTGAGGACTTTTTTAATTCAGGTGTTGATGTAATAACTACTGGTAATCATATCTGGGATCAAAGAGAAACAGCAGACTACATTAATATTGAACGCAGGTTATTAAGGCCACTAAATTTAATTAAACCATCACCTGGAAATGGATTTGAAGTATATAAATCAAAAAATGGTTTTAATGTTGGTGTATTAAATTTAATGGGAAATGTTTATATGAAAAAGTGTGATAACGTTTTTGATGTAGCAAAAGAATTTTTATCAAAAAAAAAATTGAAAATAGACTATGATTTTTTATTTGTTGATTTTCATGGCGAGATTACAAGTGAAAAAACAGCAATGGGTCATTACTTTGATGGTAAAGCAACCTTACTTGTTGGAACTCATACGCATATACCAACAAATGACGCAAGGATACTTAACCATGGTACCGCCTATCAAACAGACGCTGGAATGTGTGGAGATTATAATTCTGTAATTGGCATGAATAAAGAAAATTCTTTAAAAAGATTTCTTAAAGAAGATTCAAAAAAACATTTTCCGGCCGAGGGAATTGCTAGTTTATCAGGCGTCATTGTTGATTGTGATAAAGAAACTGGTTTAGCCGAAAATGTACAAAGTTTTATTTATGGAGGTGATTTAAAAAATACTCACTAAATATAATGGCAGGGCATTCACATTGGGCAGGAATTAAACATAAAAAGGGAAGAGCAGATAAACAAAGATCTAAGATTTTTTCCAAACTTTCAAAGGAAATTACAGTTGCTGCAAAATTGGGTGATAAAGATCCTGATATGAATCCAAGATTAAGATCAGCAATTCAAGCCGCTAGAACAGCAAATATGCCAAAAGACAACATTGAAAGAGCAATAGATAAATCATCAGCTAATTTGGGACCAAGTTTAGAAAACATTAGATATGAAGGATTTGGACCTGAAAAAATAGCAGTTATTGTTGAAGCTCTGACTGATAACAAAAATAGAACAGCTTCACAACTAAGAACTATTTTTAATAAGAATGGAGGTAATCTTGGATCAAGTGGTTCAGCATCACATAATTTTAACCAAGTAGGCGTTATTAGAATAGATAAAAATGAGATTAACGAAGAACAAATTTTAGAATTAGCAATAGAGGCTGGGGCAATAGAGTGTTTTAGTTATGATGATTTTCATGAAATTCATTGTGATAAAAAAAGTATTTATAATGTAAAAAAGAAACTAGAAGAAAATATTACAAATTTTATTTCAACAGAAATTGAATGGATACCTAATAATAAAGTTGTATTAAGTAAAGATTATTTAGAATTGACAAATAGTTTTTTAGAAGATTTAGATAATAATGACGATGTTCAAAATATATATACAAATTTAAATCTAGTGAGTACTTAATGTTAGTAATAGGAATTGACCCAGGAATCTCAGGAGCAATATGCTTTATGGAAAATGGTAAAATTATTGACGTCATAGATATGCCAAGCATGGCGGATGGAAAAAAAAATAAAAAACAAGTTAATGGGTCTCAAGTTTTTAACGAAATTTCAAGGCATATAAATGACAAAAATTTTGATGAGGTCAAAGTTATTATTGAGCATGTATCAGCAATGCCAGGTCAGGGAGTTACTAGCATGTTTAATTTTGGTCAATCGTTTGGAATTCTAAAAGGAATCTGTTCAGCGATGAATTTATCAATGTATTTTGTAAGGCCTGCAAAGTGGAAAAAACATTTTAATTTAATTAACTCATCAAAAGACGCAAGCAGAACTAAGGCTATCGAAATTTTTCCTTATTTTTCAACAAATTTATCCAAAAAAAAAGATGCGAATAAAGCAGACGCAATATTGATCGCAAGCTATTTTCAAGAGTCTTTTAACAAAAAATAAGCATTTTTTATTATTAGACAAATTGATGACACAATTAAGTGTGAAAGATTTTTAATGGAAGCTGATATATCTTCACAAGCAGTTGGTTTAGCAACAAATACAGATTTTTCATTAGTACAATTATTTCTTAGAGCAGATATTATTGTTAAATCTGTAATGATACTTTTGATAGCTTGCTCTATTTATTCTTGGGCTATTATTATAGAAAAAATAAGATTATTTAAAAAAATAAACATTTCAACTGAAGAGTTTCAAGACAAATTTTGGAAATCAAAATCAGCTGAAAATTTTTATAATAATATTCCAAAAAATATTGAGGATCCTTTGGCACAAATTTTCAGAGCCTCAATGGAAGCTGCATTAAAAACTAGATCTAAATCGCAATTAAATGAAAGACTTCCAAATATGCTTCAAATTAACATAGAGAAACAGATGGAAAAAATTGAAAAAAGCTACACATTTCTTGCGACAGTTGGATCAACAGCGCCATTTATTGGTCTCTTTGGAACAGTTTGGGGAATTATGAATTCATTTCAATCTATAGCAATTTCAAGAAATACTAGTTTAGCAATTGTTGCTCCAGGAATTGCAGAAGCATTATTTGCTACTGCACTTGGTCTTCTCGCAGCAATACCTGCGGTTGTTGCATATAATAAATTTAGCAACGATTCAAAAAAATATTTACAAAAATTAGAAAATTTTTCTAAAAGATTTTTAACCATCATTTAAAATGACTTTTAAATTTAAAAGGTCTTCACGTGAACCAATGAGTGAAATAAACGTTACACCTTTTGTTGATGTAATGTTGGTACTTTTAATTATTTTCATGGTGACAGCTCCTTTGTTAACAGTTGGTGTTCAAGTTGATTTACCAGAAAGCTCTGCAGACTCACTACCTGAGGAACAGGAACCATTAACCTTAACAATTAATTCTAAAGGTGAGATTTTTATACAAGAGTCTAAAGTCGAATTTGACAAAATCATTGCAAAAATTTTAGCAGTATCAAAAAACAGAACGGATACTAGAATCTATGTTAGAGGTGATCAGTCTATAAATTATGGCAGAGTGCTGGAGGTTATGGGGATGTTATCAGGATCAGGATTTACAAAAGTTGCTTTAATTTCTGAGCCTTACAAAGAGAGGTAATATTTGACTAAAAATATTCTTATATCTTCTATAGTACATTTATTTTTAATTTTTATTACCGCGATTAGCCTTCCTTTTTTAGCAAAGAAACCAATAGACCTACCGCCTATTATTTCCGTTGAATTGATTCAAATAGCTGAAAAAACAAATATTCCATATGCTCCAAAGGCAAAAAAAATAATTGAAGAAGTAAAAAAAAAAGAAGAAAAAGTTACATCTGAACAAGCTCCACCAAAGAAAGTAAAAAAAGAAAAACCAGATGCTGTTCCTCTACCGAATGAAAATTTAGAAAAAGTAAAAAAAATTGAGGAAAAAAAACAAAATCCTGAAAAAATTGAAGATGAGGTTAAACAGGTTTCTGAATTTGAAAAAGACGAGCTATTTGACCCAGATAGTATTGCTGCTTTAATTGATAAATCAAAAGAGGAAACTGCAGAAACTACAAAAAAAAATAATAAAATTACGCAATCACAAGACAAAAATGTTGATAGTTTAAGTTTGACTTTAAGTGAGGAAGATGCGTTAAAAGCGCAAATTTTTAGTTGCTGGAGCATCCCTTTGGGATTACCATATAATGAAAATTTATTAGTTAGAGTAAAATTAGAATTAAAACCAGATGGCACAGTTATTAAGTCTGAAATATTGGATCATGCAAGAATGAATAAACCAGGTCAAGGATTTTATAAAGTTTTAGCTGAAAGTGCTTTAAGAGCTATTAAACTATGTCAGCCTTTAAGGGTTCCAACAAAAGGTTATGAAAGATGGAAAAACTTACAATTAAATTTTGATGCAAGAGAAATGTTAGAAGGATGATAAAAAAAATAACATTATCACTAATTATACTTCTATTAGGTACAGTTCAACTTTATGCCTTAATTGAGGTTGATATTACCAGGGGTAATCTCGATCCACTTCCTGTCGCAGTTTCACCTTTGTCATCTGATAAAAATACAGATGATGAACTAAGCAAAGACTTAAAAATAAAGCAGATTGGATATAAAATATCTGAAGTGGTGGAAAATAATCTAAAAAATTCTGGACTCTTCAATCCCCTTAATAAAGATGCTTTTTTACAAAAACCAGATATTGCTCATTTAAAACCAAGATTTGAAGACTGGTCTTTAATTAAAGCCCAAGCTTTGATTACTGGTAAAGTAACTTTAAAGGATGAAAAGTTAAGAGTTGAATTTAGATTATGGGATGTTCTTGCAGCAAAAGAAATGATGGCCTTGGCTTTTACTACTGTTCCATCAAATTGGAGAAGAATTGGACATATAATAACAGATAAAGTTTATGAAAGACTAACTGGTGAAAAAGGATATTTCGATACCAGAATTATATATGTTTCAGAAGATGGCCCAAAAACAAAAAGAATTAAGAAACTAGCGATTATGGATCAAGATGGTTCAAACACAAAATATTTAACTTTAGGAAACGAGTTAGTTTTAACTCCTAGATTTAATCCAACTAATCAAATGGTAACTTATCTTTCTTATTTCCGAAATTTGCCAAGAGTATATTTGTTAGATATTGAAACTGGAGTACAGGAGGTAGTAGGAGATTTTCCAGGTATGACTTTTGCACCAAGATTTTCACCTGATGGAAAAAAAATTATAATGAGTTTTGCTATGGATGGAAATTCAGACATATACACTATGGATTTAGAAAACAGAATTGTAGACAGGATTACGAATCATCCATCTATTGACACCTCACCCTCTTACTCCCCAGACGGAAAATATATATGTTTTAATTCCGATAGAAGTGGTTATCAACAAATTTATGTAATGGGGAAAGATGGCACAAATGTAAAAAGAATTTCTTTTGGCAAAGGGTTATATGGAACACCTGTTTGGTCACCAAGAGGAGATTTAATTGCTTTTACCAAACTTCACAAAGGAAAATTCTATATTGGTGTTATGAGGACTGACGGTTCAGGAGAAAGATTGCTTACAGAAAACTATTATCAAGAAGCTCCGTCCTGGTCGCCTAATGGAAGGGTTTTGATCTTCTACAGGGAAACTAAGACAGATAGCGAGGGAAAGGGGTTTTCAGCCAAACTATGGTCTATAGATTTAACTGGGTATAATGAGCGTATGGTTACGACAGAATCAGACGCTTCAGACCCATCTTGGTCGTCTTTATTAAGTAATTAGATATAAATATTATAAAATAGTTGATTTTTTGACTTGAAAGATTTACTCAGTTGTGGAAAACTTAGGATAATCAATTAAGGAGCAGTGATGAATTTAAGCAAGTTTTTTAAAAATGCATTTTTAGTAATGCTAGCATGTTTGGTACTTTCAGCTTGTGCGACTAAGAAAGTTCAGAATCAAATGCAAGGTGATGTTTATACAGGAACAGACACTGTAGAATATTTAGCATCAGGAGTTCCAGACAGAGTATTCTTTGCTACAAACGAGTCAGTTTTAACAACTGCTTCAAGAGACACTTTAAGAAAACAAGCAGAGTGGTTAAGAAAGAATTCAAAAGTAAATGTAGTATTAGAAGGTCATGCGGATGAAAGAGGTACAAGAGAGTACAACTTAGCATTAGGTGAAAGAAGAGCTAATGCTGCTAAAGATTATTTGATGACTTATGGAATTTCAGGTAACAGAATTTCTGTAATAAGTTATGGAAAAGAAAGACCAGTAGACTCTGGATCGAATCCATTAGCTTGGTCAAAAAATAGAAGATCTGTAACCGTAAAAGCAAATTAACTAAAATTTTAAAAGACCCCAAAGTAAAAATACTTCGGGGTCTTTTTTTTGCCATCATTATAAATAGTAATTATAAAGTAGATGATTAAAATAATTAAATACTTCTTGGTTTTTTATTTATTAAATTTACTTTTTCTAAATAATACAATTAAAGCTGATAATCATAATATCTATGAAATTTTAGAAACAATACAAAAAGATATTAAAACTTTAGAAAAAGCAGTTTATACAAAGTCCTCAAGTGATGATTCAAATTTATCTTCTTCTACAATGGATCAAAATTCTGAAGAGGTATTAACAAGGCATTTACTAAAACTTTCAGAGATTGAAAACCAATTTCAGGAGCTTACAAACAAATTTGAAGAAATAAATTTTAAGTTAGATAAACTCTCTAACAGGTTATCTAAATCTCAAGCAGATAATCAATTAAGATTTCAGCAACTAGAAAATAAAACAGTAAGCATTGATACAAATGAAGACAATGCTATAAAAACTAAAAATAACGATCAAGATTTACCTGGCTCCTCTCAACCTCAAGATCTAGGCGCTATATCATACAAAGATACAGAGACTGATCAAAAAAATCAGGAGATACAGTCAATTGAAACTACAAACACAATTGTAACAGAAACTTTTGTATCAGAAGAAAAAATTTTACCTGCCGGCACCCCAAAAGAGCAATACGATTTTGCTACAAGTTTTTTAAAAGTCGGTGATTATAATATGGCTGAAAGAGCATTTAGAGAATTTGTTGATAATAATCCAGAGCATAAACTAGCGGGAAATGCACAGTATTGGTATGCAGAAACTTTTCGAATAAGACAATTGTTTACAGATGCTGCCTCAGCATATCTTGAAGGTTATCAAAAATATCCAAAAAGTCAGAAGGCTCCTATAAATTTATTAAAACTTGGTGTATCATTAGTTCAGATTGGAGAAAAAGACCAAGGTTGTTTAATGATTGCTGGAGTAAAAAAAGAATATCCAAAAGCTAATCAGTCTGTTCTTCAAAAAGCAAAATATGAAGAAAAAAAGTTCGAATGTAAGAAAGAGCAATCTTAAAAAAGATTATTTATTTGATCAAACATTCATAAGGAGAATTTACAAAAAATTTGCGAAAAATATTAAAAGTGTAGATAAACCTCTTGTGGCTGTATCTGGAGGACCTGATAGTTTATCACTAGCATTTTTAGCCAAATGTTACTCAATCAATAATTCAGTAAAATTTAACTACGCATTAGTTGATCACAAACTTCGAAAAGACTCTAGTCATGAAGCGAGGAAAGTTGTGCAAATATTAAAAAAAATAGACATCAATTGCAAAATTTTACCTTGGAAAGGGAAAAAACCAAAATCAAATATTCAGAAAATTGCTAGGAATAATAGGTATAATTTATTAGTTAACGAGTGCAATAGATTTGGAGGAAAAACCATTCTGTTAGGTCATCAAATGAATGATCTCCATGAAAATTTTTTTTTAAGAATGGCAAGAGGCAGCGGGCTAAAGGGGTTGACATCTCTTGGAAAAAATTCAGAATTTTCTAAAATAAAATTATTGCGACCATTAATTGATGTTCCAAAAAAAAACCTTGAAAAGCTTGCTTTAATAGTTTTCAAAAAATTTGTAAAAGACCCATCAAATAGTAACGATGATTTTACAAGAGTAAGAATTAGAAAAATTCTTGAAATGTTTTATAAAGAAGGTTTAGAATCAAAAAAAATAAACTTAACCATTAAAAACCTTAAATCTGCTAACAATGCTTTAGATTTTTATGCAAAAAAAAATATAAAACAAAACACAACCTACTTTAAAAAAACTAAATCATATTTTGTGAATAAAAATTTTTTTCTTAACCCAGATGAAGTATCAATTAGATCAATTACGATGATACTCAAAAATCTCAGTGGCAAATATTATGCGCCAAGAGGTAAGAAAATCAGCAGATTAATACTATTAATGTCTTCCCAAAATAAGGGTCAAAAAACTACTCTTGGTGGATGTCTATTTGAAAAAATCCACGAAACTGTAATAATTACCAAAGAATAACTCGGTAAGGTCAAATTACCGCAAAAATAGGCACTTGTTTAATTTGAAATAACTCTTATTTTATAATTATGAATTTCAAAAATTTAGCTATGTGGGCAATAATTGTGTTCCTTACAATAGGGCTATACAACATGTTCAAAAATCCACAGTCTAATATTTCAAAGAATAATCAAATTAACTTTTCTGAATTTCTTACAGAAGTTGACAATGGAAGAGTTGTAAAAGTAGAAATCAAAGGCAATAATATTAATGGCGTATTATCTGATGGAAACAATTTTACTACTTATGCTCCAAATGATCCAAATTTAATAGAAAAATTATCATCAAAGGGTGTTGCAATTTCAGCTGCGCCTTTAGATGAAAAGATGCCATCATTATTTGGCGTATTGCTTTCATGGTTTCCTATGCTCCTATTAATTGCAGTTTGGATTTTCTTTATGAGACAAATGCAAGGAGGCAAAGGAGGAGCGATGGGCTTTGGAAGATCTAAAGCAAAGATGATGAATGAATTAAAAGGAAAGGTTACATTTAATGATGTAGCAGGTGTTGAAGAAGCAAAAGAGGAAGTAGAGGAAGTTGTTGAATTTCTCAGAGATCCAAAAAAATTTAGTAGGTTGGGTGGAAAAATACCACGTGGATGTTTATTAGTAGGTCCTCCAGGAACTGGTAAGACTTTGTTGGCAAGGGCGATAGCAGGAGAAGCTGGAGTTCCTTTTTTTACGATTTCAGGATCAGACTTTGTTGAGATGTTTGTTGGAGTAGGTGCGTCTAGAGTAAGGGATATGTTTGAACAAGGAAAAAAACATTCACCATGTATAATATTTATTGATGAAATTGATGCTGTAGGCAGAAGTAGAGGCGCAGGTTTAGGCGGTGGAAACGACGAGAGAGAGCAAACACTAAATCAGCTTCTTGTGGAGATGGACGGTTTTGATACTAATGAAGGTGTAATAATCATAGCAGCCACTAACAGACCCGATGTATTAGATCCTGCTCTTTTAAGACCAGGCAGATTTGATAGACAGGTAGTTGTTTCATTGCCTGATATAATTGGAAGAGAGAAAATTTTAAAAGTCCATTCAAAGAAAATATCTATGGCACCAGATATAAATTTAAGAACTGTAGCAAGAGGTACCCCAGGTTTCTCAGGTGCAGACTTAGCAAATTTAGTAAATGAAGCAGCTTTGCTTGCAGCGCGTAAAAATAAGAGAATTGTAACTAATCAAGAATTTGAGGAAGCGAAAGACAAGGTTATGATGGGAGCTGAAAGACGATCAATGGTCATGACTGAAGAGGAAAAAAAACTTACAGCATACCACGAAGCTGGACACGCAATTGTAACTATAAACGAAAAAGCAGCCTATCCTATCCACAAGGCTACTATTATTCCTAGAGGTAGAGCATTAGGTATGGTTATGCAGCTTCCAGAAAAAGATGAAGTTTCACAAACGAGAGAACAGTTGCATGCCCAAATGGCAATTGCTATGGGTGGAAGAGTTGCAGAAGAAATAATTTTTGGAGATGATAAAGTAACTACAGGCGCAGTAAGTGATATTGAGCAAGCAACTAAAAGAGCAAGAGCAATGGTAATGCGAGCTGGACTAAGTAAAGAACTGGGCCCAGTAGCCTACGGCGAAAACGAAGAGGAAGTTTTTCTTGGAAGATCTGTCGCCCGTCAACAAAATATGTCTGAGGAAACTGCAAAGAAAGTGGATGCTGAAATTAGAAAATTTGTTGAAAAAGGTTATGACAGGGCGAGAAGAGTTTTAACTGAAAAAATTGATGACCTACATAAATTAGCTAAAGCTTTGCTTACTTATGAAACATTAACAGGTAAAGAAATCGAGGACTTGGTAAATAAAAATATTTATCCAGCTGGAAAACAAGATATTAAAGATGAGAACGATGACCAATCTTCAGCTCTGGGTTCAATTGGCCTTAAACCAAAAATAGTTCATTAATCCCTTAATGGATAAATATTACACTAAACCGTGTAATTTTTATTTTGGAAAACAATCCGAAAAGAAAGTTAAAACTAAACAATCTTTCCCGTTAGGTGAAAACAAACTTATATCTTTTGACTCAATAGAAATAATCTCAAGAAAAAGCAAAAGATTAATTAATATTAAAAAAATTGGTAATTTAAAAAAAGATTTAAGAAAAAAGATAAATTCTGATATTTCAAATATCGTTAAAAAAAAAAAATTTAAAGGACTAAAATTTAAAGATTTACCGATTTTAATGGGTGTAATAAATATGACACCAGACAGTTTTTCTGATGGTGGAAAATTTAATAAAACAAGTTCAGCTATAGATCGAGCAAGATATTTTATTAAAAAGGGTTGCAAAATAATTGATGTTGGTGGCGAGTCTACAAGGCCAGGCGCAAAGGAATTAAATTTCAAAAATGAATGGAAAAGAATTGAGGGTTTTTTTAAAAAAACTAAAAAATTAAATTGTTTGATTTCACTTGATACAAGAAAAAGTAAAATAATGGAGCTTGCCTCTAAATATAAAGTAGATTTAGTAAATGATGTATCGGGTTTAAATTATGATATTTTTACAATTAAGTTTCTGAAAGAAACAAAAAAACCATTTGTAATTCAACATAGCAAGGGCTTGCCTAAAAATATGCAAAAAAAACCGAATTACAAAAATGTTCTTCTAGATATTTATGATTTCTTCGAAAATAAATTAAAAACGATAAATAGGAATGGAATAAAGCATAGAAATATCATTCTGGATCCAGGAATAGGCTTTGGTAAAAACTTGAAACATAATATTACTCTTTTAAAACAAGTTTCTATTTTTCACTCTCTTGGTTATCCTGTAATGTTAGGAATATCACGAAAAAGATTTATAAAAGATTTAGTAGGTATAAACGATAGTAAAGAAAGGATAGGTGGAACAATTTCCTCCTGCATATGTTTAATGATGCAAGGTGTGCAAATATTAAGAGTTCATGATTTTAATGAAATAAATCAAGCAATAAAAGTTTTTAGATCGTTAAAATTTAAATAATGTTAAAAAAATACTTCGGAACTGACGGTATAAGAGGAACAGTTAATGGTCAAAAAATTAATGGTGAGATGTTTTTTAAATTTGGTTTAGCAGCCGGGACTTATTTTAAAAATTTAAAAAAAATCAAACAAACTGCTGTAATAGCAAAAGATACAAGACTTTCAGGTTATACCCTTGAGCCAGCATTGGTTTCTGGGTTAGCTTCCGCAGGAATGCATGTTTATACACTTGGACCTCTGCCTACCAATGGTCTAGCCATGCTAACAAAAAAAATGAAAGCAAATTTAGGCATAATGATTACCGCATCACACAATCCTTTCCATGACAATGGTTTAAAATTATTTGGTCCAGACGGACTTAAGTTATCTGATAAAATAGAGAAAAAAATAGAAAAACTTATAGACTTTAAAATTGTAAAAAATTTAACGCCCCCAAAAAATTTAGGTAGAGTAAAAAGATTGGAAAATGCAACTGAAGAATATATAAAAATTTTGAAAAAGAATTTTCCGAATAATTTTAGCCTCAAGGGTATCAAAATTGCTATAGATTGCGCAAACGGTGCAGGTTATAAATGTGCACCAAAATTACTTAAATCTCTTGGAGCACAAGTATATAATATTGGAATCAATCCAAATGGACTAAATATTAATGATAGATGTGGATCGACCTTTCCAAAAAAAATTAAAATGCTTGTTTCAAAAAAAAAAGTTGATTTAGGAATATCTTTGGATGGCGATGCTGACAGAATAATTGTTTGTGATGAAAATGCAAAAATTATTGATGGAGATCAAATTATAGCAATGTTAGCAAAGAGATGGAAAAGAAAAAAAATTCTTAAAGGTGGTGTTGTAGGTACACTAATGTCAAATTTTGGTCTAGAAGTCTTTTTTAAAAAAAATAACATTAAATTTTTAAGAGCTAATGTTGGAGATAGATTTGTTAAAGAAAAAATGCAAAAAAATAAGTTTAATCTTGGTGGAGAACAGTCTGGACATATAATATTAGGAAATTTTGCTACCACAGGAGATGGATTGTTGGTTGCACTCGAAATTTTATTTTCAATGAGAAAAGGTACAAAGGCAAGCAATTTGCTCAATAACTTTACTCCCACACCTCAAGTTTTAGAGAACATTACAGTTAGAGATAAAGATATAATAAATACACCTAAATGTAAAAAAGCAATTAATAAATCAATTAAATTATTAAAAAACAGTGGAAGAATATTAGTAAGGAAATCTGGAACGGAACCAAAAATTCGAATTATGGTCGAAACAAAAAATAAGGAACTTTTATTTAAATGCATTAATTATATAAAAAGGTCGTTGATAAGTTGAAAATAAAATCAAAATTACTTGTTATTGCTGGATCTGATTCTTCTGGTGGAGCTGGAATTCAAGCAGATATTAAAACTATGACTTCATTAGGATCTTATGCAATGACCGCGATAACTGCTTTGACTACTCAAAATACTACTGGTGTATTGTCTATAATAAAAATCCCATGCAAAGAAATTTCAAGACAAATTGAATATACTTCAAAAGACATTAAACCTGATGCTATTAAAATAGGAATGTTATATTCAGCAGATGTAATAGACGCAGTTCTAAAATCATTAAGAAAAATTAAAGCAAAAAAAATAATCCTAGATCCTGTAATGGTTACTACCAGTGGTGTAAAATTAATTAACCAAAAAGCTATTAATAAAATAAGGAATGATCTAGTTAGTAAAGTTGAGTTAATTACACCAAATATTCCAGAAGCAGAGATACTTGCTAAAATAAAAATTATATCACCAACTGATATGATTTATGCTGCAAAAAAATTGCTTGATATGGGTGCAAAAAATGTTCTTTTAAAAGGAGGTCATTTAAAAGATAAAACTATAAAAGATATTTTTGTAAATAATAAAGAGATTAAAATATTTAAAAATAAAAAAATTAAAACAAAAAATTTACATGGAACAGGCTGCTCATTATCTAGTGCAATAGCTACATATTTTTCATGTGGAAAAACGCTAAAGAAATCTTGTGAGTTAGCAATAAATTATGTTAACCATTCTATAAAAACTGGCCCTAATTATGGTAAAGGAAATAGACCAATAAATCATTTAACAAGTTTTAAATTAGATAAAAAGTACTTATGAATAATGTAGCAGTAATTGGTTCGCAGTGGGGAGATGAGGGAAAAGGAAAGATTGTTGATTGGCTTTCAAGTGAGGCAGATATTGTTGTAAGATTCCAAGGAGGTCACAACGCTGGACATACACTCGTTATTGATGGGGTTACATATAAACTTAGGTTACTTCCATCAGGCATTGTAAGAAAAAATAAAATTTCGATAATTGGAAATGGGGTTGTAATAGATCCATGGGCGTTACTTGATGAAATAGAGGAGATAAGGTCAAAAGGTGTTATGATTGGTATTGATAATTTAATTATTTCAGAGTCCGCAAATCTAATTTTACCATTCCATAAAGAAATGGATGAAATTAGAGAGGATGCAGCTGGCAAAGCTAAAATAGGAACTACTAGACGAGGTATTGGCCCTGCCTACGAGGATAAAATTGGAAGAAGATCAATTAGAGTAATGGATCTTATTTCTGAAAAAAATCTTGATCAAAGGCTAGAAACAGTTCTTTTACATCATAATGCTATTCGAAAGGGTCTCGGCAAAAATATATTTAAAAAGGATAAACTTAAAGAAGATTTATTAAAAATTGCGCCTAAAATTTTGAAATTTTCAAAACCAGTCTGGAAAAAAATTTATGAATTTAAGAAACAAAAAAAAAAGATATTATTTGAAGGCGCTCAAGGAATATTGTTGGATGTAGATCATGGAACTTATCCTTTTGTAACTTCTTCCAACACTGTTGCGTCTGCTGCGGCGACTGGCTCTGGATGTGGACCAAATTCTATTAATTATGTTTTGGGAATAACTAAGGCTTACACTACTAGAGTAGGTGAAGGACCATTTCCCACTGAATTAAAAGATGATATTGGAGAAAAACTGGGAACAAGAGGAAAGGAGTTCGGCACAGTAACTAGTAGAAAAAGAAGATGTGGTTGGTTTGATGGTGTTTTAGTTAGACAGACTATAAAAATTTCTGGAATTGATGGTATAGCTCTCACAAAACTTGATGTTTTGGATGAATTAGATGAAATAAAAATATGTGTAGCTTACGAAATTGATGGAAAAGAAATAGACTATCTTCCTGCAGCAGTGGAAGATCAATTAAAAGTAAAACCAATATACAAATCTTACAAAGGGTGGAAATCTAAGACAAAAGGTATTAAAAAACTTGATGATTTGCCTCCAAATGCAAAAATTTACATTAAAGAATTGGAAAAGTTTATAGAAACGAAAATTTCAAGTATATCAACCAGTCCCGAGAGGAACGACACTATTTTAATAGAAGACCCGTTTAAAAGTTAATTTGCCGGCAAAAGATTTTTTGATTTTGCAGAATTAAGCATATGTTTCTGTAATTTTTCAAAAGCTTTGTTTTCAATCTGTCGAATTCTTTCTCTACTAATTTTAAATTTTTTACTAAGATCTTCTAAAGTTTCTGGTTCTTCACTCAATCTTCTTGAGTATAGAATTTGTTTTTCTCTATCATTTAGTATTTTAATAGAATCGTGCAAAAGATCTTTCCTTTGTTCCATCTCTTCTTGTTGTGCAAATTTAAGTTCTTGATCCATATCATTATCCACTACCCAATCTTGCCATTCTTCGCCATCTTCACCTATTGGTGTATTTAAAGATTGTTCACGTCCTGATAACCTTCTGTTCATTGATACCACTTCATTCTCAGTTACATTTAATTTTTGAGCAATATCTTTCACATGCTCATCTCTCAAATCTCCCTCTGTTCGTGGTGCAATTTGATTCTTTAATTTTTTTAAATTAAAAAATAATTTTTTTTGAGCTGTTGTTGTTCCAATTTTGACCAAACTCCAAGATCTTAAAATATATTCCTGTATAGAAGCTTTAATCCACCACATTGCATATGTTGCTAACCTGAAACCTTTTTCTGGCTCAAATTTTTTTACAGCTTGCATAAGACCAACATTTCCCTCAGATATAATTTCGTTAAGTGGTAACCCATAACCTTTATATCCCATAGCAATCTTTGCAACTAATCTTAAGTGACTAGTAACTAATTTTTCTGCAGATTTAACGTTTCCAGTTGATTTCCAATTTTTAGCCAACATATATTCTTCCTCAGCATCTAGCATTGGAAATTTTTTAATTTGATCTAAATAGGCTGACAAGCCTCCCTCATTAGATAGAACTGGGAATTTCATTGATCTTGAATTCATAATTGTATTTATTTAATAAAATTTTTTAATTTTACAATGGTTTATTTGTTAGCATTTTTAAGCTTTTTAAGCACTAATTCTAAATCTTTAGGTAATTTGGATGTAAAGTGTAATTCTTGGCCTGTTCTCGGGTGTACGAAGCCTATATTTTTCGCATGTAAAAATTGTCTATCTAATTCTATTAATGTTTTTTCAAGATCCAGGTCTATATTTTTAATTTTTTTAAATCTTTTTTTATATTTTTTATCACCCAAAATATTATTTCCCTTAAAAGTCATGTGCACTCTTATTTGATGAGTGCGACCAGTTTCAAGTTTACACTCAACTAAACTAAAAGTTGGTATATTTTTATTTTCAAAAATACTTAAAGTTTTATAATTTGTTATAGCTTTTTTTCCCTTTGAAAAACTCACCTCCATTAATTGTCTATTCTTAGAGCTTCTTTTAATAAAAGTTTCAATTATACCTTTTTGAGGTCTAAGTTTTCCCCATATCAAAGCCTGATAAATTCTTTTGATAGTATGGTTATTAAATTGGTTTGATAAACTTTCGTGTGATAGATTATTTTTCGCAATTAATATTAATCCTGAAGTGTCTTTATCCAATCTATGTACAATTCCAGGCCTTAACTCATCGCCAATATTTGAGAGTTTTTTATTATAATTTATCAGTGCATTTACAATAGTATTATCGTAGTTTCCAGGACCTGGATGAATTGATATTCCCGCACTCTTATTAATAACTAATAAGTCTTCATCCTCAAATATAATATCCAATTTATATTTATAAGGCTTTAAAGACAATTGTTTAGGCTCTGGTATTTCTAAAGCTATTATATCACCAATAGTAATTTTTTTAGATGGGTCTTTAATAATTTTTTTATTAATTTTTAATTTAGAATTAATAATTAAATTCTTAATTCTCGTTCTACTTAATGAAGGCTCCTTGTAAGCAATAAATTGATCTACTCTTTTATTATTATCCACTTTCTCAGCAATTAAATTAATGATATTTTTCATAGATTATAATATTAATACTATATGCGCTTGTAGCTCAACTGGATAGAGCGCCAGATTTCGGCTCTGGAGGTTCAGGGTTCGACTCCTTGCAGGCGCACCAAACTATTCTCCTATATTTATTAAAGACCCCTTCTTTCTTGCTTGACTGAAGGAGTAATAAAATAGAGTTATTCCTATAATTAAATAAATTATATTTAATATAAAAGCATTTTTGATATTAGAATAATTCACAACTTGATTTACAAGAATTGATCTAGCTTCTTCAAAAATATAAACAAGAGGAAGTCCTCTTGCAATATCCTGAAAAAATTCAGGTAAAATTTCAATTGGATAATAAATACATCCAAGTGGTGCAAGTAAAAATAAAGATGACCATGCAATATTTTCAAAAGCAGGCCCATATCTTAGTAGTCCAGACGAAACAAAAAGGCCTAAAGTAATTCCAAAAATATATAAACTTAAAAATAAAAAAAATAATGGAATACCCAAGTTTAAAATAGATATTCCAAATAAAGGACTTGTAATTAATATTGCAGGAATTAAACCTATTAAGGTTCTTATCAATGCAGTAGCAACCAATGCAGTAATGATTTCACTTATGCGCATTGGTGCAATAAACAAATTTGTAAAATTTCTGCTCCAAATTTCCTCTAAAAATAACATGTTAAAGCTAATACTTGATCTAAATAAAAAGTCATAAAGAATAGCGCAAGTTAAAATAACTCCAACTGTATTATTGTAATAATCGCTATATGTTGTGAAAAATTTTGAAATAAATCCCCATAAAATAATTTGTATAGTAGGCCAATAAATTAAATCGAGTATTCTAGGCAAAGAACTCTTTATTAAAAAAAAATGTCTTAAAAATAATCCAATTATTCTATTTAAGCTCATTTTTATTCCTATTAAGTTTTAAAAATACTTCCTCGAGATTTTTTTTCCCATGCTTCTCAATAAGATTGTCAGGAGCACCTTTATCTATTATTTCTCCATTATTCATCATCAAAACATTTTTACAAAGTCTTTTGACTTCATCCATATTATGTGATGCTAATAAAATTGACATATTTTTTTCTTTTGAGACTTTTTCTATAAAAGATCTAACAAAGTCTCCTGTTTCAGGATCTAAAGATGCCGTGGGTTCATCTAAAAATAATATGGATGGTTCGTTAATTAAAGCCTTAGCTAAACTTACTCTATTTTTTTGTCCAGATGAAAGCTCTCCAGTTTTTTTATTTATAAATTCCTCCAACCTAAGTTTTTCAGATAAATACTTAATTCTTTCAGAAATAAATTTTACTCCATATAATTTTCCGTAAACGATTAAATTTTCTTTGACTGTTAGTTTTTTTGGAAGTTCGATATAAGGCGAGATAAAATTCATTTTATGAAGTAAAGATATTCTGTTTTTTTCTATATCGAGACCATGAATTATAACTCTTCCATTTGTAGGTTTTAACAAACCCAGCATCATTGCAATTGTTGTGGTCTTTCCACAACCATTTGGTCCAAGTAATCCCAAAATTTCGTTTTCATTTATTGAAAAACTAATTTCTTTAACAGCCTCTTTGTTAAAATAATTTTTTGATAAATTTTCTACAATTACTGATTTTTGCATAATTTATCTTTTTGATGCTCTTTTTAATCTGTCATTTATAGTTCGACCTAGTCCGATATTAGGAATTTTTTCAACTGCAATTTTTTTGAATTTTAATCTTTTAATTTTTCTTAAAGTTTTATACAAATTTTTGCCAGCCTCTTTTAAATTTTTATTTTTTGATAAATAAAAGTAATTTTTATCAAATTCTTTCCTTTTGTGGATTAATACAAATGCCTCATCCGAGTGACGTTTTTTAACGTTTAATCTTATGGGGATACCAGGTGAGTAGTGGAATTTTGACTGCCCTGGAACTTTTATTGATTTATTTTTTGTATAATTTAATTTTCTTTTTAAAACTTTACTTATTTTTCTAATATCTATACCACCTAACCTTAAAACCTGGGGTTTGTTTACTAAATCTATAATAGTAGACTCTAAACCGACCTTTGATACACCTCCATCTAAGATAAATTTTATTTTTTTTCCAAATTCCTCTCTAACATCTTTTTTTGAAATTGGACTGAGCTGAGTGTAAATATTTGCGCTAGGTGCCGCCAAAGGATATTTTAAAAATGAAAGTAAACTTCTAGTAACCGAATTTTTTGGAAATCTTACTGCTAAAGTGTTTTTTCCATTTGTCACATTTTTTGATATTTTGCTTTTTTTTTTTAATTTTAAAACAAATGTTATAGGTCCAGGACAAAACTTATTATACAGTTTATGAAAATTATTATTTAATTCACAATCCTCTTTCAAATCTCTTATTCTAAAATAATGTACTATTAAAGGATTTGACTTCGGTCTTTTTTTTAGTTTGAAAATTTTCGAGGTAGCTTTATTGGAATATGCATTAGCAGCAAGTCCATATACAGTTTCAGTGGGTATTGCTACACAATGATTATAATCTAATAGATATTTAGCCTTTTTAATATTTGAAAGATCTTTTTTCATGTAATATTAACAACTTTTATATGAAAGATAAAAATTTGCCAGATGATATTAAAAATAAATCTCTTAATGAGTTAACGGATTTAGCAAATAATATTATCAGAAATTTAGAGGATAAAAATACTCTTGAAGGATCAATAGAAGAGTATCAAAAATTGATTAAATTAAATTTATTAATTGAAAAGCAATTCCAAAAAGCTTCTAAAGAATTGTCTCAATCAACTAAGGAAAAAATACTAAATATACTGAAGAAAAATGAAAAAAAAATTAAATAAAGTTGCCAAAGATACAAATCTATTCCTTAAAAAATTTATATTAAAGCAAAAAAAAACAGATTTATTAATTCCAATAAAATATGGCTTGCTACCTGGAGGAAAAAAAATAAGATCAAAATTAATTGTTGATGTTGGAAAAATTTTCAACATTGATTATAGAAAATTAATTCAAATTGGTGCTGCAGTTGAATGCATCCACGCTTACTCTTTAATTCATGACGATCTACCCTGCATGGACAACGATAGATTGAGAAGAGGAAAATTATCAACACACGCTAAGTTTGGAGAATCTACTGCTATTCTAGCAGGCAACTCATTATTAACTATGGCATTCGAGATTCTAAGCAATCCAAATCTAAAAATAGATTATAAAACAAAAATAAACCTAATAAGTCTTTTATCTAAAAGTGCTGGACATACAGGCATTGCAGGAGGTCAGTACTCTGACTTGAAATTTGAAAGGAAAAAAAAAACATTTAAAAAAATAATTGATATGCAAATTAATAAAACAGGAAAGCTTTTTAGTTTTTGTTGCATGGCGCCTGTCGTGATATCAAAAAAAAATAAATATATAAGTTTATTCAATTTTATTGGTTCTAAAATAGGATTACTTTTTCAAATAGCAGATGACTTAATAGATTACACTGGCTCTACAAAAAAAGCTGGTAAAAAAACAAGAAAAGATTCAAAAAAAGGAAAAGCTACCTTAATTAGTTTACTAGGTTATAAAAATACTGTTAAATATGGAGACAAAGTAAAATTAGAAATATTAAATAGAATAAAAAAATTTGGAAATAAAAATAAAGATTTATCAGATACTATAAATTATATTTTAACAAGAACTAAATGAATAAAAATTATAAAATTTTAAATAATATTAATTTCCCTAGTGATATAAAAAAACTGTCTAACAATGAATTGAAAACTCTTGCTCAAGAGGTTAGAGACGAAATGATTGACGCTGTTTCTGAAACTGGTGGACACCTTGGGGCAGGTTTGGGTGTAGTGGAATTAACAGTTGCTCTTCATTATATTTTCAATACTCCTAATGATAAATTAATATGGGACGTAGGTCACCAATCTTATCCACATAAAATTTTAACTGGTCGTAAGGATAAAATTAGAACTTTGAGAAAAGGAAATGGATTGTCTGGTTTTACTAAAAGAGCAGAAAGTGAATATGATCCTTTTGGGGCAGCTCATAGTTCAACATCAATTTCATCAGCCTTAGGTATAGCAATCGCTAACAAGTTATCAAATAAATCTGACAATGTAATTTCTGTAATAGGTGATGGAGCAATTAGTGCAGGTATGGCATATGAAGCAATAAATAATGCAGGATCAAGTAAAACTAAACTTATTGTTATTTTAAATGATAACGACATGTCAATTGCAAAACCTGTTGGTGCAATGAGGTCATATCTTGCTAAAATTTTTGCAGGTAAAACTTATTTTAGTTTAAGAGAAACTGTTAAACTTATCATTTCAGCTTTCTCAAAAAGATTTAGTAAAAAAGCAGGAAAGGCAGAAGATTTTCTTCGTTCAGCAGTTACTGGTGGAACTTTATTTAGTTCAATGGGTTTTTATTATGTAGGACCTATAGATGGTCATGATATTGATGCTCTAATTTCAGTTTTAAAAAATGCTAAAGAAGTTAATTACGAGGGTCCTATTATGATTCATATAAAAACTGAGAAAGGCAAAGGTTATAGTTTTGCTGAAAAATCAGAAGATAAATACCATGGGGTTACAAAGTTTAATGTTAATACAGGAGTTCAAGAGAAATCAAAATCTATCGCACCTTCTTATACTAAAGTTTTTGCAAGTACATTGGTAAAACACGCAGAAAAAGATAGTAAAATAATTGGTATCACTGCTGCAATGCCATCAGGAACCGGGATGGATATTTTTGGTAAGAAATTTCCATCTAGAATGTTTGATGTAGGTATTGCAGAACAGCACGCAGTAACATTTGCTGCTGGATTAGCAACAGAGGGATATAAGCCCTATGCAGCAATTTATTCTACATTTCTTCAAAGAGCATATGATCAAGTTGTTCATGACGTAGCAATTCAAAGTTTACCAGTTAGATTTGCAATTGATAGAGCTGGACTTGTTGGTGCTGATGGACCAACCCATGCTGGATCATTTGATATTACATATTTATCGACACTTCCTAATTTTGTTGTGATGGCTGCAAGTGACGAGTCTGAATTAGTTAAAATGATTAATACTTCAGTAGATATTAATGACAGACCATCAGCTTTCAGATACCCAAGAGGAAATGGAATTGGTATCAAGCTTCCTAATTTAAATGATAAGCTTCAAATAGGAAAAGGTAGAATTATTAAAGAGGGTAAAAATGTAGCTTTAATTAATTTTGGCGCAAGATTAAATGAGTGTTTAATTGCTAGAGAAAATTTATCTAAAAAAGGTATAAATTTAACATTAGTTGATGCCAGGTTTGCAAAACCTTTAGATGAAAATTTAATTTGGCAAATAGCTACAGATCACGAAGCGTTGATAACAATTGAAGAGGGATCTATAGGAGGCTTCGGTTCCCACGTTGCACAATTTTTAAATGAAAAAAAATTATTAGATAATAACTTAAAGTTTAGATCAATGTTTTTACCAGATAGATTTATAGATCATGATAAGCCTGACTTAATGTATAAATATGCAGGGTTAGATGCCGTTAATATAGAAAATAAGATCTTGGATACTATAAATTCTACAGTTGTTATAAAAAAAAGTAATTAACTTTTACATTGAGCATTATGCATTAGATAATGATCTAGCAATACACAATGCATCATCGCTTCTCCAATTGGAACTGCTCTTATTCCTACGCAAGGATCATGTCTACCTTTTACAGAGATTGAAGTATTCTTACCAAATCTGTCTATTGTTTTTCTACTTGTTAAAATTGATGAGGTTGGTTTAACAGCAAAAGATACTATAATTTCTTGACCAGAGGAAATTCCTCCAAGGATTCCACCAGCATTATTAGTGTCAAACTTTGTTTTATTCCCTGACTGAGAAATTTCATCCGAATTTTGTTCTCCTGTTAATTGAGCTGAATTCATCCCTGATCCAATGTTTACTCCTTTAACTGCATTTATACTCATCATTGCAGATGCAAGATCCATATCTAATTTAGAGTATATCGGAGCTCCTAATCCCACAGGAATACCTCTTGCTCTAACTTCAATTATTGCTCCACAAGAGGATCCAGCTTTTCTAATACTCAATAAGTATTTTTCCCATAGTTTTAAGATTGATTTATCTGGGCAAAAGAAGGGATTTTTTGATATAAAATTATCATCCCATTTTTTTATATCACAACCAAGTATGCCTAACTGAGTAACTGCACCTTTGACATTATATTTTCTTCCAATTTTCTTTTCCAAAACTTTTTTTGCTATAGCTCCTGCTGCTACTCTAGAAGCAGTTTCTCTAGCAGATTGTCTTCCACCACCTCTATAATCTCTAATTCCGTATTTTTTAAAATATGTAAAGTCAGCATGACCAGGGCGAAATTTATTTTTTATCGTTTCGTAATCCCTTGATCTCATATCTTTGTTATAAATAATCATCGATATTGGTGTACCTGTTGTCTTACCTTCAAAAATCCCAGACAAAATATTTACTTTATCATCTTCTTTTCTTTGGGTCGTAAACTTAGACTGTCCAGGTTTTCTTTTGTTTAATTCTTTTTGGATAGCAACCTCATTTATGCTTACATTAGGAGGACAACCATCCACGACACAGCCTATAGCTGGACCATGTGACTCTCCCCATGTGGTGAATCGAAATATCTTTCCAAATGTGTTATATGACATAAAATATAATATATAGATTATTTTGTTTAAATTATGAATCAAAAAAACTCTTTAGGTCTTGATAAATGTTTTGGTGAATTAAATGATCCATTTCAGTTATTTGAAGAATGGTTTAATGAAGCCAAAAAATCAGAGATTAACGACCCAAATGCCTTAGCGCTTGGTACAGCAGACAAAAGTGGAGTTTCAAATGTTAGAATGGTACTACTTAAAGGTTTTAATGATAAGGGTTTTGTTTTTTATACAAATCTTAATAGTAAGAAAAGTGATGATTTAAAAAATAACCCCAATGCATCAATGTGTTTCCATTGGAAAAGTTTATTAAGACAAATAAGAATAGTTGGAACTATAAGCAATGTTTCAAACCAAGAGGCTGACGATTACTATGATAGTAGAGCATATGGTAGTC
>CACHWQ010000006.1 GCA_902583645.1 uncultured Pelagibacteraceae bacterium
GCAATGGCTTTGAACAGAGATATTTTTGAATTACAATGTCATTATATCCATCAACATCTCCAAAAGTTTTCGATAAAATTTTATATGGATTTTCTTGATAACCTTTGAAATATTCTTTAAATGCTTTCCTAACTCTTTTTGGAGTTTCCAATAATCCTTCTCTACCAGGATCTTCTCCTATATATTTTAAAATCTTGATAAAAGCTTCTTCAGCTTCCTTGTCAGATACTTCGCTCTCTATATTAGATTTATTAAATTCTTTAACTAATTTCATCGACGTTCTTATACATATAAATACTTATTTTTAAAATATTTAATATATCTAAAGATATGTTACATAAGAACTATATATGTTTAAAAAAAGAGAAAATGTTAAAGAAATAGAGGAAGGTAAGCTTTTATCACCGAAATTTGATAACAACGGTCTGATACCAGTTGTGACAACATGTGCCAACACAAAAGAAATATTGATGCACGGTCATATGAATGTAGAAGCGCTAAAACTTACTATGGAAACTAAAGAAGCTCATTATTGGAGCAGATCAAGAAAGCAAGTTTGGCACAAAGGTAAAACAAGTGGATTTATACAAAAAGTAAAGGAATTAAGAATTGATGACGACCAAGATTCTATTTGGATGAGTGTAGATATTGGAGCGGGTGCTAGCTGCCATGTTGGTTACAGATCTTGTTTTTATAGATCAATTCCATTAGGTAAAATCGATAACGCTAGAAATATAGAGATGAAATTTGAAGAGAAAGAAAAAAAATTTGATCCAGAAAAAATTTATAAAGGGCAGCCAAATCCAACAAAAATTTGATGGAAGATAATCAAAAAAATGTCTTAGGAGAAGAACTTGAGGATTGTTCCTTGGATCCATTAACTGGGTGGTATAGAGATGGATGTTGTAAGACAGACGAAAATGATAAAGGTGTTCACACAGTTTGTGCCAAAGTAAATAATGAATTTTTAAATTGGTGTAAGAATGCGGGAAATGATTTAATCACTCCCCATCCCGAGTTTGGTTTTCCTGGATTGAAAGAGGGAGATAGTTGGTGTGTTTGTGCTAGTTGGTATTCGAAAGCAGTAGAAGCAGGCAAAGGATGTCCAATTTATTTAAAAAAGACACATCAAAATACTTTAAAATTAATTCCTATTGAAACCTTAAAAAAATTTGCAATAGATTTATCGTAAGCTAATAAAGTTGTGTATCTGATAACTTACCAGAGCAACTTAAATTAAATTTTGAAATAGGATGTATAATATTTATTGTAACTGAAGTTTTGTCTATTAGACTAATTATTTGATCCTCTTTTATATTCTGCAAGTTGAATATATTATTTTTAATATACTCAAACAAAACATCTTCTGTAATTGAATAATTTTTTTTTAATGTTAATGCATTATATCCAAATTTATTTGTGACTATTTTATTTCTTACTATATTGCAATCAGTAATCTTAGGTTTATATTTTTTTTTCTTTAAATATCTATTTTTATCCATTATCGCATTTATTCTTATATTGGTATTATTATCTTTATCAATTTTTAACTCGTAATTTAATGATTGATACTTAACCATAAGTCCAACTTTTCTAGAACTAATAACTCTATCTTGATTTTTTAAAAAAAAAATTTCGTATTTCATTAAAATAAGATCTTTAATAGTTGGGCTTATATTTTCAAAGTTGCTTGCTTGAGTGTTTATAATTAATACAAATAATAAGATTATATTAGATAAAAAAAAATTTTTACATATTTCCATATTTTGGACCACCACCACCTTCTGGAGTTACCCAGGTAATATTTTGAGATGGTTCTTTTATATCACAGGTTTTACAATGGATGCAGTTTTGCGAGTTAATTACAAATTTTGAGGAACCATTTTCAACTTGCACTTCGTATACACCAACAGGACAATATCTTTGAGCCGGCTCATCGTATTTTTCTAAAGTATAATTAATTGGTAAATTTGGGTCTTTAAGTTGTAAATGTACTGGCTGATTTTCAGCATGATTTGTTCCTGTCAGATAAACAGAGCTTGTTTTATCAAAAGTAATTTTATTATCAGGTTTTGGATAATCAATTTTTGGCATTTTTTTTGCATCTTTTAATGTTTCATGGTCAGCATGCTTATGTCTCAAAGTAAAAGGTAGCTTACCTCTAAATAATATTTGATCTATTCCAGTAAAAATTATCCCAAGTATTAAGCCCAAACTAAAGCTTGGTTTGACATTTCTTGCAGCATGAAGTTCTTCATATACCCAACTTTTATTAAATTTTTCCTCATATATTGATAGGTTTTTTTGTTTACCCAAGTGTTCAAATATTGTTTCAGCTGCAATCATTCCACTTTTCATAGCTGTATGAGAGCCTTTTATCTTTGGCATATTTAGTGTCCCTGCATCACAACCTACTAGTAAAGCACCTGGCATATACATTTTTGGTAGACTTTGAATACCACCTTCAATTAATGCTCTTGCACCATAAGAAATCCTTTTTCCATTCTCTATATATTTTTTTATTGCTGGATGAGTTTTAAATCTTTGAAATTCATCAAACGGAGATAAATGCGGGTTTTTATAATCTAATCCAATTACATACCCTAAAAAAATTTGTCTATTCTCTGCATGATACATAAAGCTGCCACCATAAGTTTGGTTATCTAGTGGCCACCCTGCAGTATGCATTACCAAACCTTCATGGTGCATATCCTCACTAATTTCCCAAATCTCTTTGAAACCGATTCCGTATTGCTGAGGATCTTTTCCTTTATTTAACTCAAATTTATTTATTAATTGTTTCCCTAGATGTCCCCTGCATCCTTCAGCAAATACTGTAACCTTTGCATGTAATTCCATACCTGGTTCATAACTATCTTTTTTTTCTCCATTTTTATCTAAGCCCATATCTTGTGTTGCAACACCTTTAACCGATCCATCGTCATTATATAAAATTTCACTAGCTGGAAAACCTGGAAAAATTTCAACACCTAAACCTTCAGCTTGTTCTGCAAGCCATCTACATAAATTTGCTAAGCTAATAATATAATTATTATGGTTTTGTTGAACTTTAGGTAATAACCAAGTAGGCCAACTCAAATATTTTGTTTTACCTAAAAATAAAAATTTTTCTTTAGAAACTTTTGTTTTAATTGGACTATTTAATTCTTTCCAATTGGGTATCAGCTCATCTAATGCTCGAGTTTCAAAAACATTTCCTGATAAAATATGCGCCCCTATCTCAGAAGCTTTTTCTAAAATGCAAACATTTAAATCAGCGTTTAATTGTTTAAGTTTAATTGCAGCAGATAATCCAGATGGACCACCACCAATAATTACAACATCGTATTCCATTACCTCACGAGACATATTGAAAATTTTTACAGTATTTGTTATTTTTGTATAGTGTTTAATTTGTTCAATTCTTCCAGAAATTTAGGAAGAGCATCAAATAAATCAGCCTCTAAGCCATAATCTGCAACAGAAAAAATAGGTGCCTCACCATCTTTATTAATTGCGACAATTACTTTACTCTCTTTCATACCAGCCAAATGTTGAATTGCACCTGAAATTCCGACTGCTATGTATAAATCTGGAACAACTACTTTACCAGTTTGACCCACTTGGTGATCATTTGTAATGTAGCCCGCATCAACTGCTGCTCTTGATGCACCGATCGCTGCGTTTAATTTATCAGCAATTGCTGTAATGAGTTTAAAATTTTCACCACTCTGCATACCTCTTCCACCTGAAATTACTATTCTTGCTGTACCAAGTTCTGGTCTATCTGATTTAATTTCTTCTTTTTTTACAAATTTAGTATTTTGAGATGAATCGGTATTTTCACCTTTAACTATTTCTGCTGATCCACCTGAGGTCGGAGCAGGATCAAAGGATGTGGGTCTAATAGTGACACATTTTTTTTTATCAGAACTTTTTACTGTTGCAAATGCATTTCCCGCATAGATAGGTCTTAAAAAAGTATCTTCGGAAATTACTTTTATGATATCGCTCACTTGAGAAGTATCTAATAATGCTGCAATTCTAGGCATTAAGTTTTTACCAAATGTATTTGCTGAACTAACAATGTGTGAATAATTTTCTGCGTATTTAACTATTACTGGCGTATAATTTTCCGCAATATAGTTTTCGTAAATATCATCATCTACATGTATAACTTTTTTAACACTCGGAACTTCTGATATTGATTTTGCAACCGTATCGGCATTTTTACCGATTACCAATACATGTAAATCATCATTTATTTGAGATGCAGCAGTTATAGCATTGAAAGTAAATGGTTTTACTTCTTTATTATTGTGTTCTGCTATTAATAACACTGACATTATATTACTTTAGCCTCATTTTTTAATTTTTGAACCAGTTCTTCAACGCTAGCAACTTTTATTCCAGCTTTTCTTTTTGGTGGTTCTTCAACCTTAATTTGCTCAATTCTTGGTTTAATATCAATGCCTAATTCTGAAGCATCTATTTGTTCAAGAGGTTTTTTCTTTGCTTTCATTATATTGGGTAAAGATGCATATCTAGGCTCATTTAGCCTTAAATCACATGTAACAATAGATGGAATTTTTACTTCTATTGTTTCAAGTCCTTCATCAACTTCTCTTGTTACTTCTAAAACGTTTTCTTTAACATCGATTTTGGATGCGAATGTTGCTTGAGGCCAATTTAAAATAGCAGCTAACATTTGACCAGTTTGATTACAATCATCATCAATAGCTTGTTTTCCCATAAAAACTAAATCTGGTTTTTCTTTTTCAACAACTTTTTGTAAAATTTTTGCAACTGCCAGTGGCTCAATAGTACCAGATGCTTTTACTAGTATTCCTCTGTCAGCGCCAACTGCTAATGCTTTCCTAACTGTTTCTTGAGCTTTTTCTTCTCCAACACTAACAACAATTATTTCTTTTGCCTTACCGGACTCTTTTATTTTCACTGCTTCTTCAACAGCGTTATCATCTGGTGGATTTGTTGACATTTTAACATTATCTGTGACAACTCCTGAACCGTCCTCTTTAACTCTAATTTGAACGTTGTAATCAATAACTCTTTTTACTGCTACTAATATTTTCATCAGGCTCTTAGTAATTTGTTTTCTCCATCATAAGGACTATCTTCTAAAATTGTTGCCTCATGCATTTTGCCTAATATATCAATTTTAAGTTTTTGTCCAACATTTGCTAAACCAGGTTTTACCATTCCTAGTGCGATCGATTTTCCCAATCTAAAACCATAGTCTCCACCTGTTGCTCTTCCAACAACAGTTCCATTTTCATATATTGGATTATTTCCTAACACGTCAGCATCAGAAACATTGTGTACTTCCATTGTTACCAGCTTATTATTAAAACCTTTTTCTCTCCATTTATTTAATGCATCTAAGCCAATGAAGCTTCCTTTATTTGGATGAATAAATCTATCTAACCCACTCTCGTATGGCGCATACTCAATTGATAGTTCTGTACCTACAAGTTTATAGGATTTTTCTACCCTAAGACTATTCATAGCTCGTATTCCAAAAGGTTTTAAGCCTAAATCTTTTCCTGCTTCAATTAATTTGTCAAATATATGATTTTGATATTCAATTGGGTGGTGTAGTTCCCAGCCTAATTCACCAACAAAATTTACTCTCATCGCGTTAACTGGTGCATACCCTACATCTACATTTTTTGCACTCAGCCATTTAAAATTCTCATTCGAAAAATCATCTTTAGAAACTCTTTGCATAAGCTCTCTTGATTTTGGACCTGCAACGACTAATACTCCTGTGCTATTAGTTAAATTTTCAAATATCACACTTCCATCTTTGGGCATCCATTTATGTATCCAATCATGATCAAGTCTTTGAAAGGCTCCAGCTGAAACTAAATAAAAGCTGTCTTCATTTTCTTTTAGAATTGTAAATTCAGAGTGAACACCACCTTTTGTGTTTAATGCATGACATAAATTTACTCTTCCTATTTTTTTTGGAAGTTTATTTGCCACTAAATTATCTAAAAATTCTTCTGCTTTTGGTCCTCTTATTCTACATTTTGCAAATGCAGTCATATCTAAAAGCCCAACATTTTCTCTAACATTTTTGCATTCTTTTTCAACTGCTTTAAACCATTTTGATCTTCTAAAAGACCAATCATCTTTTTGCTCCATACCTTCCGTTGCAAAAAAATTTGGTCTTTCCCACCCAAATTTTTGTCCAAATACAGCGCCTAATTTTTTCATTCTGTCATAACATGGTGCTGTTCTTAATGGTCTTGCAGCTGGTCTTTCTTCATCAGGAAAATGAGTTATAAAAACATGGCTGTAGGCTTCTTCATTTTTTTCTTTTAAATAAGATTTAGAACAATAATCCCCATATCTTCTAGGTTCAACACCTAGCATATCAATTGTAGGCTCTCCATCTACAATCCATTCTGCTAATTGCCAACCTGCTCCTCCAGCTGCTGTTATTCCAAAACTGTGACCCTCATTGATCCAAAAATTTTTAAGTCCCCACGCAGGTCCAACAATTGGATTACCATCTGGCGTATAACAAATTGCTCCATTATAAACTTTCTTAACACCTACTTCTCCAAAAGCAGGAACTCTATGAATTGCACCTTCTATATGTGGAGCTAATCTATCTAGATCTTCTTGAAATAATTCGTATTCAGAATCTTTTGATGGTCCATCGACATAACAACAAGGAGCACCATCTTCATAAGGTCCAAGTATAAGACCTCCTGCTTCTTCTCTCATATACCATCTGCTATCGCTGTCTCTTAATACTCCCATTTCGGGTAAACCTTCTTTTTTTCTTTTTTGAATTTCTGGATGAGGTTCTGTGACAATGTACTGATGTTCAACTGGTATAACTGGTATTTCTAATCCAACCATTTTTCCTGTTTGTCTCGCAAAATTTCCTGAACACGACATAACATGTTCACACTCAATACTACCTTTATCCGTTTCAACAACCCAACCATCTTTCGTTTGTTTGATTCCAACAACGTTTGTATTTCTATAAATTTCTGCGCCTCTTTTTCTTGCCCCTGTAGCTAAAGCTTGTGTAAGATCAGCAGGTTGAATATAGCCATCTTCTGGGTGTTGAATTGCTCCAACCAAATCACTTGTATTGCATAGGGGCCAAATTTCTTTTACTTGATCTGGTGTTAAAAATTTTACATCTACACCTATTGTTTGTGCAACACCAGCATACTGATGATATTCATCCATTCTGTCTTTTGTGCTTGCAAGTCTAATATTTGAAACAACGCTAAAGCCAACATTTTTACCTGTTTCTTCCTCAAGAGTTTTGTAAAGATTAACAGCATATTTATGTAATTGGCCAACTGAGTAACTCATGTTAAAAAGTGGTAGTAAACCTGCAGCATGCCATGTTGAGCCAGAGGTCAGCTCTTTTCTTTCAACTAATACCACATCTGACCAACCTTTTTTTGCTAGGTGATAAAGAGCGCTAACACCAACTACTCCACCCCCAACAATAACTACTTTAGTTTTTGCTTTCATAAAACCGATTCCTACTAGATTTTTGATTTGAACGAAACATAATTTTAATAATCATCATCTTCGTCTCTCCATCCTTTAATATACATTAAATATGCCGCTACAGTCACACTTATACATCCTACAATCATACCTAGGTTAAGGCCAAATTGTTTGCCAAAAAAATACCAACCAAGTTGAGTGGACCCTATTGTTGGTACGCATAAAATTATCATCAAAATTGGAACTCTTTCATAAAAAGGTTTTTTTTTCATTTAAATTGATGATCCTAGTGGCATTGGTTGTGAAACACCACTTGTTAACCAACAATTTTTAAGTGAACCAGATTTGTCATATTTTTTAACCACCCATTCAAATTGATAATACTTTTTCTTATCATCTAAAACTGTAACTCTATAAGTTGCACTATTTTCTGAAACAGAAATAATATCTATTTTGTTTTCAATATGATTAATTAACATTACATACATATCACTTTTGAGCATTGATTTAAACTTCTCTAGCGGACCTGTATATTTTTTATTATTTGGGTGTGCAAACTCCCATGTTTGTTCAATGCCAAAATCTTCGTATGGGTCGTTATTATTTTTTAATCCATTTAATTGTATCTTTACAACTTCTAATGGCTTAATTGAGTTTTTTGGTTTGATTAACTCAGCATTGCAAAAAGATTGAAAACAAAAACTTAAAAAAACTAATATTACTAATTTGTTTTTATATAAATACATTTTTATCTAAACAATATAACATGTGAAAAATAAATTAACTTTACAATAAGGACGCAAATGAAAATTGGTTTTATAGGCCTAGGAAACGTTGGGGGTAAACTTGCAGGCAGCCTATTGAGAAATAACTTTAAATTGACTGTATATGACCTTAACCCACTAATTATGGAAGAATTAAGTTTAAAAGGAGCAAGCATTTCAAAAAATCCAAAAGAGCTTGCTGAGGATTCTGATCTTATAATTACTTGCTTGCCCTCACCTGAAATTTGTGCGGAAGTAATGGAGTCTAAAGACGGAGTAATTAATGGATTATCAAAGAATAAAATATGGCTTGAAATGAGTACTACGGATGAAAACGAGGTAAAAAGAATTGGGAAGCTGGTAATTGAAAAAAAAGCTTTTGCCCTTGATGGACCTGTCAGTGGAGGTTGCCACAGAGCAGACACTGGAAATATTGCAATATTTGTTGGTGGAGAAAGGACTGCGTTTGAAAAAATTTTTCCTGCTCTTTCTGCAATGGGTGAAAAGATTCTTCATACTGGAGAATTAGGTTCTGCTTCTGTTTTGAAAGTTATAACAAATTACTTAGCTTCAGTGCATTTAGTTGCTTTAGGTGAAGCTTGGACTGTTGCTAAAAAATCTAATTTAGATTTAGGAAAAACCTTTAAGGGAATTGCTATTTCTTCTGGAAATTCATTTGTTCACGAAACAGAAAGCCAAGTAATATTAAATGGTTCTTATAATATTAACTTTACAATGGATTTAGTTTTAAAAGATACTTCTTTATTTGATAATTTAGCAAAAAAACTTAATTCATCTTTAGAAATATCACCTATGATTGTAAAAATATTTCAAGAAGGTTTAAAAAGTTATGGTCCTCGCGCCTGGTCCTCAAAGATCGTTAAAAGAATGGAAGATAAAAATAAAATAGACTTTAGAGAAAAAGGTTTCCCAAATGAGATAATAGATAAGGAACCTGAAAAGAAAGGTTATGAAATTTAACGGTCGAGGTCACAATATTATTCACAGAGGGCTTGCAAAAAAAACTTTTCAAGAAAATTCTATTGAAGCTTTCAAATATTGCTTCAAAAGGAATTATGGAATTGAAACTGATTTACATACAACTTTAGATAATAAAATTGTTTGTTATCATGATTTCAGTCTTAAACGTTTTAAAAGTAAAAAGTTAATAAAAAATTTAAAATATGAAGATATAAACAAAATTACATCGAAATATAATATGCATATTCCAACTTTGGATAAATTAATCAAAATATCAAAGAAAAATTATTTAATGTTAGAGATAAAATCAAAATTTACAAAAGAAAACTTTTTAAATCTAATCTCTCATATAAAGAGATTAAAATTCTATAGTATAACTTCTTTTAATGAAAAAAATATTTTAAATATTAATAAAGTTAAAAAAAATTTAAATTTGGGAATAGTGTTTTCATCATCATCTTCAGTAAAAAAAATTTTACAAAAAAGTAAGTTAAAATATCTTAAATTAATAGTTTTAGAAAAAAAATTTCTAACGAATAAAAAAATCAAAAAAATTCGGAAACCAATTTATTTTTATACAGTAAAAGATAAAAATACGAGAAATAAATTTTTGGAAAATAATCTTATTTTTGAAAATTTATAATTATTGTGTCAGATAGTTCAATCTTCCAATTATTTCATCACGATCCATATAGTAACCTTGTAAATGTCTATATCCTGAGTTAGGATCGAAGGCTGTTCTACCATGCAAAACTCTCCTATTATTAAAAGAATATATATCGCCAGGATTTAGTCTAAACTTAATAACAAATCTATCATCATGTAATAAATTACCAAATCTATGATGAGCGAAATAAACCTTATCCATTAAATCTGGATGGCAATCTAATGCATCCATAGTTGCAACACTAAATCTAATATCATTAAAATCACCGTCCTTAGTTAAACTTATTGCCGGTGCATAAAAACTTCTATGTGCTTGTTGTGTATAATCTTTATCTCTAAATTTTAAAGGCACATTTACTAAAGTATCAAAAATATCCTTTTCATTGATCTTTAAATAGTCTGCAACTGCGAAACCATCAACTGCTGATGAATCTCCTCCGTTAGCTGAATTTATAAGACAATGTAAAAACTGATAGCCTGGTGGATTTTCAAACCAAGGTAAATCCATATGATTTTTTAAAGCGTGAGCTGTATAAGCTGAGTTGTTCGGTTTAGGAATATTTATTACTTCAAAAGGTGTCTTAAAAAAAGTTTCCCTAGTATGACTAATTCTATTGAGAACTTCAAAAGCTGACTTTTCTTTTGTTGGCGCATTATTTACTAAAGCTATTCCTTTATAATGAAGAAGTTTTAACCACTTAATTAAACCTTCTTCTGATGACATAATTTCCTCGCAATCAATACTTATTGACTTAATATCATTTTCAATTGATTTATTCCAAAGGTGGTATGGGGAAATGTATTTTTTTTTATTTTTAATTGTATAACAGTTTTCTCTTAACCAATTTATATCGTAAAAACTTGTATGATCTCCTTCGCTCCAAACTATTTCAAGTTTGCCTTCATCATTAACCTTATATTTTGTTGGATTTAAATTTTTAGAAACATTTAAAATATCAAACATTCTGTGTCTAGAGTTTTTGTCATGAGCGGTAGGACAGTTATCCCTCAACCATAAGTAATTAAATTTACTTTCTTCTCCATCACTCCAAAGAACTTTCAGGTAAGTACCATTTTTTTCGAGTTTTGAAATGTTCAACATACTTAATTTTTATTATACTTATTTAGATTTTCAATGCAATTTATAGTTGATCTACTATTATTTTTTTTCATAATATAAAGAATTCAAATTAGATAGTTTGCAGAAATAATCACAACTGTTAAAACATTAAAAAAATATGAGTAAAATTGAAATAAGTAACGTTTATAAAATATTTGGGCCCTCGCCAAAAAGGGTTCTTCCAATGGTACAGGATGGTGCTTCCAAAGAAGAAGTTTTAGAAAAAACAGGACATACAGTCGGTTTAGATAATGTATCACTTAAAATTGAAGAAGGTGAAACCTTTGTTTGTATGGGTTTGTCTGGATCGGGTAAGTCTACTTTAATAAGACATATAAATCGACTAATTGATCCAACATCAGGTGTGGTTTCTGTAGAAGGTACAGATGTTATGAGTTTAGATAAAGATAAATTAATAGATTTTAGAAGACATAAAATGAGTATGGTTTTTCAAAGATTTGGTTTATTTCCACATAAAACAGTTTTAGAAAATGTTGGATATGGACTTGAGGTTCAAGGAAAAAAAATTGAAGAAAAAAATAAAGTTGCAATGGAGAAAATAGAGTCGGTTGGTTTAATGGGTTTTGAAAACCAATATCCTAGTCAATTATCTGGAGGTATGCAGCAAAGGGTTGGTTTAGCAAGAGCTTTAGCAACTGATACTGATATATTGTTAATGGACGAAGCATTTTCTGCTCTTGATCCCTTAATAAGAAGCGATATGCAGAAACAACTCCTTGATTTGCAGGCTGAATTAAAAAAAACGATAGTTTTTATAACTCATGATTTGGACGAGTCACTAAAATTAGGTGACCATATTGGTATTTTAAATGGTGGAAGACTAGTTCAAGTTGGAACGCCATTTGAAATCATAATGAAACCTGCTGATGATTATGTTTCAGCTTTTGTAAAAGATGTAAATAGAGCAAAAGTTATTAAGGCTAAGATAATAATGAAATCAGTAAGTGAATCTGAAAAAATTGACAAAACAAATCTTGTTAAAGTGAACGAAGATCAGTTTATAGAAGAATTCTTACCACAAGTAGTCTGCTCAAATGCAAATTGTGAGGTTGTTGACAAAAGTGGAAATACTAAAGGTTATTTAACACAAAAAGAATTGTCTAAAGCGCTTGCCAAAGAACACTTAAGAGAAGCAGTTAAAAGTAACTAATTATAGTTGATTTATTAAATCTGGGGCTAACTTTTTTGACTTACCAAAAAATTTTAATGCTTTAATTGCATCTAAATTCGATTTATCGCCATCTACAACTACAAATCCAATCATTCCCATGCTCTTATGAGGTGTGCACCAGTAAGCATAAATACCAGGTACAGTAAATTTGTACTCAGCATCTTTATTCATTTTTGATTTAAATTTTTCTACACCTTCGGGAAAACCACCCTTTATAAATTCAACGTTATGACCTTTGGTAGTTGCCTTCCAAAAAACTGTATCACCTGAGTTTACTTTTACAATTTTTTGGGAGTAAACCATGCTCTCCTTATCTAGTTTGTTAAGCATTTCAATTGTTACATCTGCTGCATTTAACAAATTCGGGATTAATGTGATTGATACAATTAATATTGATCGTTTGATTAATGATATAAATTTCATAAAACTTATTTAATATCTAAAGTTATCTTATCAACTCAAATATTGGAGCAAGTTGCCACAGGATATACTTTAAAAATTTTTTATTTATGCTTTGTTAATTTTAATTTTTCTCTTGTTTCGGCTGGTGTCATTATTGAAGCTCCTAAGTCTTCAACAATTCTTCTTGCTTTTTCGACTAGTTGTGCGTTTGTAGCTAGCTTTCCTTTGGAAATATATAAATTGTCTTCAAGTCCGACTCTTGGATTTCCACCCATTACTACCGTCTGAGCAACGTATGGCATCTCATTTTTAGAAATTGCAAAACCAGACCATACAGCTTCTTTCGGCATTATATCTTTCATTGCCTGCATTGCTAAAGGCGTGGCAGGTGCTCCCCAGGGAATACCCAAACACATCTGAAACATTGGGGGATCACTTAGTAATCCCTCTTTATATAGTTGAGCTCCAAACCACATATTTCCTAAATCAAATGCCTCTATCTCTGGTTTTACTTTTATCTCCTGAAGTCTCTTTGCAGCTTTTCTTAAATCTCTAGGCGTATTAATAGTTATAACTGAACCATCTCCAAAATTTAAAGTACCACAATCAAGAGTACAAATCTCAGGCAAGAACTGCTCTGCATTTGCAATTCTCTCCATAACATTTGCCATATCAGTTAATGGACCAAATTGAAGTGGACTATTTTCCCCGATATCTAAATCCCCGCCCATTCCTGTAGTAAGGTTTAGAACTACATCTGTATCAGATGATCTAACTCTATCAACAACCTCTTTATATAACTCTAATCTTCTACTTGGTGTTCCATCTTCTTCTCTAACATGTATGTGTGCAATTGCTGCACCAGCTTTTGCAGCCTCTATTGCAGATTTTGCTATTTGCTCTGGTGTCTTTGGAAGATCTGGATGTTTTTTAGCAGTATCGCCAGATCCTGTAACAGCACATGATATAAATACTTTATTGTTCATAATTTATTAATGATATAGTTTATTATAATTAAAATGGAAATAACAGAATTAAAAAAAGACTTAGCTGCTACCTTTAGATGGGCAGCTAGATTAAATATGAATGAAGGGGTTGCAAATCATTTTAGCGCATGTGTTCCCGGGTCAACTGATGAATTTTTAGTTAATAAATCAGGTATTCATTTTAGCCAAATAAAAGTAAGCGATTTAATTTTGGTTAATAAAGAAAATATTGAGGAACTTAAAAAAAAACCCGATCTAGTAGATGCTACAGCAATAAATATTCACGGGACTATTCATCAAAAAGTACCTCATGCAAAATGCATATTTCATGTCCACTCAAAATATGCAACGGCTCTTTCTTCTCTGAAAGACCCTACTCTTCCTCCTATAGACCAGAATACGATGAGATTTTACAACAGAGTCTCTATATATAATGAATATGGTGGCATGGGTTTCGAAGAAGAGTCATTAAAAATGGCTGCTGCATTAGGAAATAAACAAAATTTATTAATGGCAAATCATGGAATATTGACTACTGGTGAAACTGTTTCAGATGCATTTGATGCTTTATATTATTTTGAAAAATCTGCTGAAACTTATTTAACAGCTTTGGCAACTGGAAAAGAATTAAACGTAGCATCGCATGAAGTAGCAGAAAAAACAGCACAAGAGTGGTCAAACTATCCTTCTGATATGGCAAGGGCACATTTAGATCAGATCAGATTAATTTTAGATAAAGAAGAACCTGATTATCAAAATTAAAAGTAAATTATGAAAGATAAAAAAAAATTTTATATAAATGGAGGATGGGTCAATCCAATTAAAGCAAAAGATTTTAATGTAATCAATCCTTCTACTGAGGAAGTTTGTGCAATTATATCTCTGGGCAGCTCAGAAGATACTGATCTTGCTGTAAAATCAGCAAAGTCATCTTTTGAAACTTGGAAAGAAACTTCAAAACAAGAAAGAATAAAACTTTTAGAAAAATTATTAGAAATCTATAAATCTAGATGGGATGAAATGACTGATGCCATATCAACCGAGCTTGGTTGTCCTAAAGATTGGTGTTCAGCTAATCAAACAGCATCTGGTGCGGGTCATATTGAAGATTTTATAAAAAGATTAAAAGAATTTAATTTTGAACCTGGTTTTGATAAAGGATCTGTTAACCACATTGTATATGAAGCAATTGGTGTATGTGGTTTAATTACTCCTTGGAACTGGCCAATTAATCAAATAGCTCTTAAAGTTGTGCCAGCACTTGCAACTGGTTGTACAATGGTTTTGAAACCTTCTGAAATAGCTCCTTTATCAGCAATGCTTTTTGCAGAAATGATTCATGAAGCAAAATTTCCTGCGGGTGTTTTTAATTTGGTAAATGGAGATGGACCAGGTGTCGGTACAGATTTGTCAGGACATCCTGATGTTGATATGGTTTCCTTTACTGGATCGACAAGAGCTGGAAAGTTAATAACAAAAAATGCGGCTGATACAATAAAAAGAGTTTGTTTAGAGCTTGGAGGTAAAGGTGGAAATATTGTATTTGCCGACGCTTATCCTGATGCAGTTAGAGATGGAATACGAAATGTCATGAGTAACTCTGGTCAATCATGTGATGCACCAACAAGAATGTTGGTAGAAAAATCTATATACAAAAGAGCAGTAGAAGAAGCTGCCGATGAAGCTAATAAAATTAAAGTAGATCTTGCTTCAAAAGCTGGCGAACATATAGGTCCCGTTATATCTAAAACACAATACGATAAAATTCAAAGTTTAATCAAGAGTGGAATTGAAGAGGGTGCAACTTTAGTAGCTGGTGGACCTGAGAAACCTGAAGATTTCAAAAAAGGATATTTTATAAAGCCAACAGTATTCACAGATGTAAATAATGATATGAGAATTGCTAAAGAGGAAATTTTTGGTCCAGTTTTATCTATAATTCCCTTTGAGAATGAAGAAGAGGCAATAAAAATTACAAATGATACTGAATATGGTCTTGGAAACTATTTGCAAACTGAAGACAAAGAAAAAGCAAAAAGAGTTTCAAAAAAATTAAGATCTGGAATTGTGTACGTAAATCATAAACCTGCGGACTCTGGCACTCCATTTGGTGGTTATAGACAGTCTGGAAATGGACGTGAAGGAGGTACCTGGGGTTTACATGAATATTTGGAAGTGAAAACTATTACTGAATGGAAAAATTAAGATGATTGGGTATGTAATGGTAGGCACAAATAATCTAGATAAAGCCATTAATTTTTATGATGAAGTTTTACAAATTATAAATTTAAAAAGAAAAGATACTGATGAATTTTGTGCTGGATATACGCAAAAAGATGGCGATGGTGCTATAGAATTTTATGTTACAAAACCAGCAAATGGTAAAACTGCTACTTTCGGAAATGGAACACAAGTTTCTTTTATTGTTTCATCAAGAGAGATAGTTGATAAATTTCATGAGATCGGTTTAAAAGCAGGCGGTAGCAGCGAAGGAAGCGGAGGAGAAAGACCAGAAGGTTCTGGTGTATATTATTCATATATTCGCGATTTAGATGGAAATAAAATCTGCGCTTTTACAAATAACAAATAAATTAAATGTCTTATTCATCAATTGAAAAGCGATTAGCTGAAGGAAAAATAATAATTCTTGATGGGGGAATAGGAGGAGAATTACAAAAAGTTGGAGCAAAAATGGATGAAGGACTGTGGTGTGGGAGATGTTCTTTAGATAGTCCAAATGAACTTTTAAAAGTTCACCAAAATTATATTAAAGCTGGTGCTGATGTAATAACCGCAAATACTTATGCCTCAACCCCTATATCAATGAAAAAATATGGTTATGAAGATCTGATTCAAGAATGCAATTATAAAAGTATCAAAATTGCAAAAGAGGCCGTGTCAGGTAAAAATGTTTTAGTTGCTGGATCTGTCTCCACTTACGGTTATTTTATGAAAGATGGTGTTGCTAAAATGAAACCAAGTTTTGATGAACACTTAAAAATTTTGTCAGATACAGGAGTAGATTTAATTATTCTTGAAGCTATGTCGTCACAAGCTGATATTGTTGAAACTTTAGTTGAATGTTCAAGTAATTTAAAATTACCAACGTGGTTATCAATATCTTGTGTATTTGATAAAAATAAAAATATTCATCTTGGATATGATGATGTATCTCATAAAGATCCTCAAGTTTATGAGGAACTTGAAGATTCATTACATAGATTTAAAAAATTTCATTCAGGACCAATACTTGTTGCACACTCAAACATGAGTGTAACTGAAGAAGCCGTCAGGATACTAAAAAATAATCATAATAATATAATTGGCGCTTATCCAAACAGAGGACACTTTGTTAAACCAGAATGGAAGTTTACTGATGATATTAAACCAAGTGATTATGTTAAAAGCGCAAAAAAATGGATTGATAGTGGGGCACAAATTATTGGTGGTTGTTGTGGTATTGGGATTGAAGAGATAAAAGCAATTTCAATTCTAAAAAATTAATATAAAATAAAAATATGAAGACGTTTATTGGTGGTATTGGCTGCTTTTGGGATGAAACTAAGTACGAAGGTATTGAGGGAGTAATTTCTACTGAGTGTGGTTATTGCGGGGGAGACGAACCAAACGTCACTTATAAAGCAGTATGTGGTGGAGATACTGGTCATATTGAAGTTGTTAAAGTGGAGTATGATGAAAAAGTTAAATCATATGAAGATATGGTGAGGCTTTTTTTTAAATTACACGACTCTACTCAAGTAAACCGTCAAGGCACGTATGTTGGAATTCAATATAGATCTGAAATTTTTTATAATAATGACGAAGAAAAAAAAATTGCAGAAAAAGTTTTAGAGGAAATGAATAATAAACTTAACGGTAAAGTTTCTACTAAAGTTTCAAAAGAGAAAAACTATTGTAAGGCTGAAGGTTATCATCAAAAATATGAACAAAAAAAATCTTTGAAATTTGATTAAAATTTATTTCTAATTTGACTAAAATAATATCATATAAGAATCCTGAATTAGCAACAGTCAAAGATAATAAAGCTGTATGGAATCTCCCTAAAACTAGAAGACATGGTTATAGAAATCTTCACAAAATAAATAGATATGGATTATTTTTAAGATCAGATTTGGTTTTAAAATTAAAAAAAAAATACAAAGATTCAATCTATAAAAAGCCACTGGTAAAAAAAATGACTAAACAGAAGTCTTTTTGCTCTTTAATAGTTGGAAATAAACAAAATATTTTTTTTGAAAAGTACGCCAAAGATTTTTCAGAAAATCAACCTCAAACGATAATGTCTATAACAAAAATGTTTGTTAATCTTTTCGTTGGAGAATTATTGAATAATAAATCTATAAATCTTAATAAAAAAGTATCTTACTACCTTCCAAAAATTGGGAGTGGATATGCCAGTGCTAAAGTACAAGACGTATTAAACATGAATGTAATAAATGCTTACACTGAAGATTACACCAAAGCATACTCTTCATCTTTTTTACATGAGCCAGTTGGTGGATGGAGACTGTCAAAAAGCGGTGATACGCATTTAAGTCAGGAAGGTTATTTAAATACTATCAAATCAAAAAAAAACAAAAATTTAAAAAACAAAAGTAATTTAGCTTTTTATAAATCTGCAAATACTGACGTTATAGGATTAATAGTTGAGAAGATCAGTGGTAAATCATTAAGACATTGGATGTTAAGAGCAGTCGAGGCAGCTGGGTTTGAAGATGGGCTTTATATTGCATCTGACAGATATGGTATGCCTTGGATGTCAGGGGGAGGATGTTTGATTACAAGAGACTTTTTAAGAATGGGTCTTTTATTTGCAAGAAAAGGTAAAGGAGTGGGAAATAGGAAGATTGGCTCAAGCTCTTTTTTAAACCGAACTTTAAAGAATGTTGGTCCAAAATATATGAATTTATCAAATAATAAATATTTATATTATTCGAACTCTACTATGGTATCTGGAAATATGATCGGTCATTCTGGTTATGGTGGTCAATTTTTAGCTGTAAATTTAAAAACTGGGAACGTAGCTGCATTTTTTTCCGTTTTAGAAACTAAATCAGCAACAAAAGAAAGTTACAAAGTAGATATGATTGATATGTTAATTGATTTAGTGGACGCCAAATATTAAGCGGTAATTTTTTTCTCCTCTTTAGGAGCAAGAATGACAGCTAAAATTCCACCTAAAATAATCATTGAACTTCCAACTATTTCTCTCCATCCAAAAGGTTCATCGGTTAATATACTGGAGCTTACAACTCCAACGACTATTTCTGTTAAAAAAAGAATTGAGCATAGTCCAGCACCTAGTTTGCTTGGAGCCCAAAGAATAACAATTCCTGTAGGAATGAAATAAAATAATGACAAAACAATTAAGAACATTGCCATTGGAATAAAAGACTCTATTGGTGGTGTTTCGCCCAAATAATCAACTAATAAAAAACCAGCAACAATATTAAATAATGTTCCATAGAAGAAAAATGAAAATATAATTGGGAATACTCCATCAGTCTTTACAACCTCAAGTCTTATCATTCCTCCTGCAAAAGTTGCTCCTCCAACAAGAGCTATCCAATCCCCGGCATTTTGAGGTAAAGGTATAATTGCATCTTTACTAAAAACTATCCATAAGCCAGCGAGAGCTAGTGAAAGTGTAACGGCTCTTTGCCAGCCAGGTCTTCTTTTTAAAAATAAGATTTCAAAAATAGTAGTCCAAATAGGAGTCATGTAAAAAAGTATTAAAGCTCTAATTACATCTGTTAATAGGAAACTTAATGCATAACAAATAAAGCCACCGCCAACCAATAATCCTGTTAATGGAAGTTCGAAGCCGCTTCCTTTCTTTTTATAAATTCTCCAGAGAGCAATCGGTAATAACAATAACACTCCAATTACCATTTGGGCAATTGTTCCCCATCCACCAGTTAATCCTCCTGCTTCTAATGTACGTTGAGGGAGCCAATAAATTCCCCATGCACCAGCGGAAAATGCTAAAGCAAGTGCAATTTTAAAATGATGAGGATGTCTTTGCATTAATTATTATATTTCTGGTTTCATTTTTGAATAATTGAACATTTGTTCGTATTTTCTTGCAAATGCAAGTACTTTTAAATCATCGTTCTTTTTTCCTATTATTTGCATACCCATTGGTAGTTTATTTTTATTAAAACCAACTGGAACTGTTATGGTTGGTAATTCTAAAAGGCTTGATAATATAAAAACTTCAATCCATCGATGATAAGTATCTAAATTAAAATCATTTATTTTTTCTGGATAATTTAATTCTTTTTTAAATGGAAATACTTGTGCTGATGGCAAAGCTATAAAATCGTAATCTTTAAATATCTGATTTATATCATTGATAGACTTTTTTCTTTTTTCTAATGCAATATCGATGTCATTATCTTTGATAGTTTTTCCCCTATTGTACTCCCAAATTGCCTGAAAAGTCATTTCATCAATATCTTGAATATTCATACTTCCAACATCCATAAATATACTTCTTGATCTTAGTGTTAACCACGAGTCCCATAGATTATCAGTATTAATACCTGGTTTCAAAAAATCTATTTTTATATTTTGCTTATTTAAATCACTTAATTTTTTTTCACAAATTTCTAATATTTCATTTTCAAATTTATAATTACCATTAATATCGGATAACCATCCTATTTTAATATTTTTAATTTCTGAATCTTTTATTTCAAAATTTTGAAAATTAGATTTTAATTCTAAAGAATATGGATCCAAATTATTTTTACCAGTTACGCTATCTAAAATAATTGTCATATCGTCTGGTGTTCTAGATAAAAAACCAGGAGTAGTTAAAATAGGAATATTTTTTTGATTATCTGATCTAGCAGAAGCAATAACTCCTGGGGTTGGTCTAAAACCGTATATGTTAGAATATGCAGCGGGATTCCTACAAGAACCCATTTGATCTGTGCCATCAGCAAAGGGAATTAATTGAGCAGCAACTGCTGAACTTGCACCTCCACTTGAACCACCAGACGACTTGCTTAAGTCATAAACATTTGAAGTTGGACCAAAAAGTCTATTAATTGTATGTCCTCCAACTCCAAGTTCAGCTGTATTAGTTTTTCCAATTATTATTGCACCGTTTTCAATTAGTTTATCCACAAAAAGAGAATTTTTTTTTGGAAAATAATCTTTGTAACCTTTAAAACCGTATGTTGTTTGAATTCCAACGACATCACTTAAATCTTTAACAGCTAACGGTAATCCAAACAAAGATTTATTTTTATTCTGTTGATTATCTTTTTTTTTAGCCTCTTCTAAAATTTTCTCAGTCTCTTTTAAAAGAACAATTGCATTTAATTTTGGATTATACTTTTCAATCCTTTCTAAATAGAATTCTACTACTTCTTTTACAGATATCTGTTTTGTCTGAATTAATTTAATAATTTCAGATACTTTTTTGTTTTCTAGCATCTGCCCTAGCGAGCTTTTTTAATGCTTTTTAAAGTTAATTGTTCAACCTCTTCTAAAGTTGCTTTTTTAGGATTTTGACCATAGGCCTGATCGAGCATAGATTTTTTTGCAATTCTTTTGAATGAATCCTCAGGTACACCAATTTCATTTAATCCTCTTGGAATATTAAGTTCATCTAACATTTTATTTAAATTTTCTTTGAAACCTTTAACTGAGTGGTCATCAAATTGCATTGCCTCTGACATTCGCTGAACTTTTTCCTCTAAACCAGGTAAATTATATTCCATTACTGTTGGAAGAATTATTGCATTTGTAAGTCCATGATGGGTATTATATTCTGCACCAACCATATGAGAGATGGCATGTACTAAACCTAAGCCTTTTAAAAAAGCTACTCCTCCTAAATAAGACCCTACAATCATTCCTCCCCTTGCAACTAAATTGTCTGGTTCATTTACTGCCAGTTTAAGGGACTTAGAAATTAAATTTAAACTTTCTAAAGCTGAACCATCACATAACGGATGAAACATAGGAACACTGTAACCCTCAATAGCATGTATCATTGCATCAATACCGGTCCAAGCTGTTAGGTTTGCTGGTAACTTTAAAGTTAATTCTGGATCAACTAATGCTAAACATGGTCTAGCTTCTGGATGCCATATACAAAATTTCATACCTTTTTTTGTGTCAGTAACCATTGCAGTTATTTCTGTTTCTGCACCTGTACCAGCAGTTGTTGGTATAGTTATTAGTTTTGGAAAAGGGTTTTTACCTTTTAGATCTCTTGGAACTTTATCTAAAAATTCAAAATCCCACAAAGGTATTCCGCTATTAACAGTTAAGCATATAGCTTTTCCTCCATCCATAGCACTACCCCCTCCTATTGCGATTATAGAATCATGATTGCCGTCTTTGAATGCTTTGCAGCCACCATCAATTTCATCATCTCTAGGGTTAGGAGATATATTAGAATAAATATTTGATTTAATTTTTGTATCTAAAAGTAGATTTTGTAATTCACTTATAAAGGGTAGCTTAGTGCTTCCACTATCTATTACGATTAAAGGATTTTGAATATTGAAATCTTTGCAGAATTTCCCAATTTCTTTAAATCTTCCTGGCCCATAAGCTGTAAATGTTGGAAAGGTCCAATCTTGTTTGCCTAATAAATCATCTTTATTGAGTTTAAAATTTTGCATATTTATTTAAAAATTTATACTAACTTACAAAAATAAATGAAAATCGCAAAAGAAAAAGTGGATCTTAGGAAAACTTTAATCGCAATACTTACAATGCTATTAGGTGTAGTTTGCGTAGATTTATATTTAGTAGTAATTAGATTTATAGGAAATGACTATTCAGTGTTTAAATTAGCTGTTTTTAGAAATTTTTTTGCAGTCATACCATTGCTTGTCCTGCTTTTCTTTTCAAGAGAATACAACTCTCTTTTTAAGAATGTAAATAAGAAATTTTTATCTCTCTGTTGTTTTAGAGGATTAAGTTTTCTTGCAATGAATATATTTATTTTTATCTCAGTAATTAATGTTGAGTTTGCAACGGCAATGACTTTAACTTTTTCATCTCCATTTTTTATAGTAATACTTTCGATAATATTTTTACAGGATAAAGTGGGTATATATCGATGGTCTGCAATTATAATTGGATTTTTAGGTGTGGTATTAATTTTAAGGCCAACGAGCGATATATTTAATTATTATTCTATATATTCAATACTAACAGCATTCGCTTGGGGAGTAACGGTTATAATACTTAAGTTCATTCCCTCGAGCTTCTCAACGTCCAAAATACAATTTTATACATTGATGTTTAATGTGATAGGTGCATTTTTTTTATTTATTGTTTTATCAAACGATTTTACTGTAAATAATTTAAGAGATTTACTATTAATGGTTTTAACAGGAATACTTGGTGGGACAGCAGCAATATTATTTGTATACGCATATAGACTAATTTCATTAAGTAAACTTGCCTCCTTTGAATATTTTGGTATCCCATCTTCTTTTTTACTAGGTTGGATTTTTTTTAATGAAGCTCCGTGGCAACAATTATTTCCAGGTGTTTTATTAATTGTTTCTGCCGGTTTCATAATTATATGGAGAGATTCTCAAAAAATAAAAACAGTTAAAGCTAATAAAAAATTTTACTAGTTTATGTTTTAGATTTCATTGATCTCATTACTATAGAACGGTCTATCTCTCCTAAAAGTTCTCCAGTTTCCGAGCATACTACTGGATAAATTTTATCTGACTCAACTAATTTATCAATTAAAGTTTCAATTTTTGAATTATCTAAAATGCAGTCTGATTTATTTTTAAATAATTCTTTTGATTGATTGCAACAATCTTTTCTCATTACTTTCCCCGCACTTAAAACTTTATATTTTGGAACATCCTCACAAAAATCTTTGACATATTGATCTTTAGGATTAGCAACAATTTCTTCCGGTGTTCCAACCTGAGAAACTTCACCATCTTTCATAATTGCAATGTGATCTCCCATCTTAATAGCCTCTAAGAAATCATGAGTAATAAAAACCATAGTTCGCTGGAGTTTTTCCTGAATTTTTAAAAGTTCGTCTTGCATCTCTCTTCTTATTAGTGGGTCTAAAGCTGAGAATGGTTCATCAAAAATTAAAATTTCAGGATCGACTGCAAGTGCTCTTGCTAATCCAACTCTTTGTTGCATACCTCCTGATAGCTCTCTAGGATAATTGTTTTGCCACCCATCTAATCCAACCATTTTTAAAACTTCCATGGATTTTTCTATTCTTGTATCTTTTTTTGTGCCTCTAACTTCTAGTCCATATCCAATATTCTCTACAACAGTTCTATGTGGAAAAAGCCCGAAGTGCTGGAATACCATACTCATTTTATTTCTTCTTAATTCTAATAAATCTTTTGAACTCATTTTAGTAACATCAACATCATCCATTTTCACAGTACCTGATGTGGGTTCAATTAATCTTGAAATGCATCTTACCAAAGTTGATTTTCCACTACCGGAGAGACCCATCACCACAAAAGTTTCTCCTTTTTGAATTGAGAAACTTACATCTTTCACAGCTACAACATGCCCTGTTTTTTCTTGTACTTCTTTAATAGACAGACTTTTATCTAAATTCTTTATTATTCTTTTTTCATCTGGTCCAAATAACTTCCAAATGTTTGAGCAGGTGATTTTTTGGTCTTTATTCATGCTTAAAATTAAAATTTATTGTCAAAATAGACAATATTTTGCTTTAAAAGTAAATTTAATTATTCTAATTTTATGTCTATGTCTACTAGCGCTGAAATTATAAAAAAATCAAGCCAATCAAAAAATATCATAACTTATATAATAGTTGGCTTAGTATTTTTAGTCGCTCTATGGCTTTCTACTCAAAATGAAGGTCCATCAAAGTTTCCGAAGTATGTAACAGATCAATTTACTTTTACTGCATGGGTAAATGAAGGAGAAGATTTTTTAAAAAAAAACTATAGATGGATGACCAAAATTGTAGCTGGATATATTAAGGCTTGTTATTATTTTGTAGAAGACTTTTTGCTTGATTCTCCATGGTTATTAATCGCTGCTATTATATTTTTACCATGTTTGATTGCAGGTGGTTTAAGACTTGGTCTCTACTCATTGTTTGTAGTTTATTTTTGGGGTGCAACTGGTATGTGGGAGCCTTCGCTTCAAACAGTTGCTTTAATGGGTTTATCGGTTTTACTTTGTGTATTTTTTGGATTTATTCTTGGAGTATTATGTTCTCAAAGTGACCGGTTTGAAAGTTTTATGAAACCAGTTTTAGATACCATGCAGGTGATGCCAGCATTTGTATATTTATTTCCTGCTTTATTTTTTTTTGGTATAGGTGGTGCACCAGCAATTCTTGCAACGATGATTTATGGAATGCCTCCAATTATAAGATTAACAAATTCAGGAATACGACAAGTTCCAGCACAAACCATAGAAAGTGCAACTGCATTTGGCTCGAATAAATTACAGCTTTTATTTAAAATTAAAATTCCTTTATCATTGCCTAGTATCATGATGGGAATCAATCAAGTAATTATGATGGCCCTGGCCCTCGTGGTTCTTGCATGTTTCATTGGGGCTGAAGGTATAGGTGGACAGGTGTGGCAGGCTATTAGAAGGCTTGATGTTGGATGGGCTATGGAAGGTGGGCTTTGTATTTTGTTTATGGCAATTATGTTTGATAGGTTCAGTATGTCATTCAGTAAAACCGAAGAAAGAATTCCAGATGATGTACAGAAATTTTATTTTTTACCACAAAGTTGGGCTAAATATTGGCTAGCTAGAATTATAGAGCAACCTTTAAAAATTTCTCACGATGTAATTAAATATGTCTGTTTATTTGTAACTAGTTTAATCGCCTACTTTTTTCAATTTTTAGTTTCAATATTTAATAAAAGAACTGCAAATGATATTAAAGAATTTATAAGTAAACGATATTATATAATACCATCATTTATAGTTTTTTTTCTAATTAGTTTAATCGATACATATTTAATTAGCTTTGGTTCTTTTCCTGAAGAATGGAAATTATCTATAAGACAACCAATTACAAATGCAGTGGAAAGTTTAACTGTAAATCCAGGTTTTATTGCTTTTACAAAAAGTCTGCGGGCTTTTGTTTATCTTAATTTATTGCGTCCATTAGATGTTTTCTTAACTCATATACCTTGGTGGTATACTATGGCAGTGTTTGTTGCATTGGGTTACATAACTGTTGGAGTAAGATTTGCAATCATTACAGCACTATTGTTACTTTTTATTGGTGCTTGTGGAATCTGGTCTCAATCAATGATTACTCTTTCATCAGTTTTAGTTTCAGTTGCTTTATGTTTTGTAGTTGGAGTTCCGTTAGGAATCATAGCGTCATATAATGAAAGGTTTAGGAATATTCAAAACGTTGTATTAGATGCAATGCAAACTCTTCCTTATTTCTGTTATCTAATACCAGTTCTAATGTTTTTTGGTGGTGGTATTGTATCTGCTGTTTTAGCTACTGTTATTTATTCTATACCACCTATCGTAAGATTAACTTGCTTGGGTTTAACACAAGTATCAGGAACTTATTCAGAAGTATCAAGATCGTTTGGTGGAACTTTAATTCAGACTTTAAGAAAAATAAAATTTCCACTAGCGGTTCCAAGTTTAGTTATAGGCTTTAATCAAACAGTAATAATGGCTTTTGCGATGCAAATAGTTACACCATTGATTGGTGGTAAGGGTCTAGGTTTAGAGGTGTTTAATGGATTAGCAAGATCTGACACTGGCAGAGGTCTCGCAGCAGGGATCGGTATTGTTCTTTTAGCTATAATAATAGACAGAATTACTTTGGCTTGGACAAGAAAACAAAGAGAAGCATTGGGTCTTTAAATTCACTCTATATTGCAAGTAATTAGTGCGTTTTTTGGAGGGGTTTACATTTATATAACTTTTGAACTAAAATAAGTTTTTAATTAATTCATTGGAGGGAAAATAATGAAGTTATCAAAAACAATATCAGCACTATTTTTATCATTAGTGCTATTAATGGGTAGTTTAGGGCAGGCTAATGCTAAAAGACTACACGCAGCTATTGCCGACTGGACAGGTGGTATTATCACTTGCGAAGTAGCTGTAGCAATTCTTGAAAGAGAATACGGATATAAGGTTAAACAAACAGTATTTCCATCTGGAACTGGTTTATGGGAAGCAATTGCAGCAGGTGAACTTGATTTTGCTTGCGAAAGTTGGCCAAGTTATGCTGAAGCGGACTCTGTTATGTTAAATGAAGATCTAATTTATGAAGGTAAAGTTGTTGGATCTTACAGTGGAGATGGAAGTGTTGATCTTCTAGGAACATCTGGAATAATTGGATTATCTGATTATTGGATCCCTAGATACGCTGCTGAAGAGTTTGGCATCAAAACTTGGAAAGATTTGAATAAACACAAAGCAAAATTTGCTACTATTGAAACTGGAAATAGAGGTAGACTTATTGGATGTCCTGTAGCTGGTTGGAACTGTCATGACCAAAAAAGACTTGATCTTTTAGGAATTGATTTCCAAGCAGATGAACTAGGTACTGAAGCTGCAGCAATTGCAGAAGCAAAAGCAGCTTACATGAGGAAAGAGCCTTTTATGTTATACCTATGGTCACCACACTGGTTTTTTGGTGAGTATGACATGGTAGGAGTTCAACTTCCAGAACACAAAGTTTGCGATCCAGATACGTTTACAGAAGCGAACAACTGGAAAGACTGTGGAAAAAAAGGATGGCCAGCAACTGGTTGGGCTAAGGATTATACGATGAACTATGGTAATCCAGCTACATTTGCTAAAGCAGAACATGCTGATGCTAAAAAATTCTTCGAGAACATGTCTTTACAAAATATTGATCAAGCTAAAATGTTAGTTGAAGTTGATATTAAGAAAAGACCTGTTAAAGAAGTTGTTAAGGAGTGGTTAGACAATAATCCAGATAAATGGAAGCCTTGGCTAAAATAATACTTTTTTAATAATTAAAATCAAAGGCCCTTTTTTATAAAAGGGCCTTTTTTTATTATGGTAAATAAATCTCTAAAAAATAAGAAAATTGTAATTTCAGCTGGAGCATCTGGAATTGGTTTAGCTACAGTAAAGGTTTGTTTAGATAGAGGAGCAACAGTATTCGTAAGTGACATTAATGAAAAATATATCAATAAGCTTAAAAAAAATTCAAAAGTAAATAAAAAACTTTTTGTTTTTAATTGTGATGCCTCTGACGAGTACCAAGTAAATGAATTATTTCAAAAAATAAATAAAAAGACGTCTAAAATTGATTGCCTAATTAATAACGTAGGTATAGCAGGTCCAACTGCTACACTAGAAAATATATCAACAGATGATTGGGAAAATACAATGAGAGTAAATGTATTTAGTCATTATTATTTCACTAGACTAGCAATACCAATGTTAAAAAAAAATAAGGGTGGATCAATTATAAATATTTCATCAGGCGCTGGAATAATGGGGTTCCCTTTAAGATCACCTTATGCTGCAAGTAAATGGGCAATTGTAGGGATGACAAAAACTTTATCTATGGAACTTGGTAAATTTAAAATACGTGTAAATGCGTTATGCCCAGGAACAATAAAAGGTGATAGAATGATTAGAGTTGCAAAAGATAAAGCTAAACTTTTAAGAGTCTCAAAAAAATCTATTGAAAAAGAATTTATATCAATGGCATCCATGAATTGTTGGATTTATGAAAGTGATATTGGGAAGATGTGTGGCTTTTTGATTTCTGATGATTCAGCAAGAGTATCTGGACAAATAATAGGTGTCGATGGAGATGCTATTAGATTACATTAGATCTATATTTATTTTTGAGGTAATAATTATTTAATGACAATAAAAATTTCGACAGCAAAAATTAAAAAAGAGTGGACTGACTATAATGGTCATATGAATGTGGCTTATTACATTTTAATTTTTGATCAAAATGCAGCGGAAACTTTAATGACAAAGATTAATATGGGTGAAAAATCTGCTTTAGAAACTAATAAAAGTACAATGGTAGTTGAGTCACATATAACATACAACCAAGAATTGATTGAGGGGGATGAAGTTGAATTAAACCTTATACACTTTGACCACGATAAAAAAAGAATACAGTACAAGTTTGAAATGGTACATAAAGAAAAGAAATATTTGGCATCAACAATTGAAGTTTTGGCTCTTTATGTGGATTTAAGAGAAAGAAAAGTAGCAGAATTTGAGAAAGAAAAAGTAGACCTAATGACAAAATTCATTAGTGAAAATAAACATTCCTTCAAAAGTGAAAATCTAATATTCTCAAACAAACTAAAAAAATAGTTTTATTCTTTATAAAATTCAAAAGGTAGATTTTTTTTGATATAGGACCGGGTAATGGAAGCAAATAATAATACAAAAGGTATATTCTTCATAATGACTGGAATGGCCTTTTTTTCCATTCAGGACTCTTTAATTAAATTTATTTTTGAAGATATTGCGTTATTTGAGTTATACCTAGGCAGAACTCTAATCCAAGCGGCCATACTTTTGGCATTTGTTATAATAACAAAGAAACATATTACTTTAAAAACACACTACCCTTTTTTAACCCTTTTGAGAGTAATCTGTTTCTTTTTCGGATTTAGTTTTTTTTATATATCATTAACCTACATGACGCTTGCAATGACGAGTGCCTTATTTTTCTCATGTCCTTTTTTTATGTCGATGTTTGCCAAATTTTTTCTTAAAGAACAAATTGGAATAAGAAGATGGTCTGCAATTGTTGTTGGATTTATAGGTGTAATAATAGTTTTAGATCCAACCTGGGGAGAATTTGATTATTTCAAGTTATCACCAGTTGCTTGTGCTATTTGCTATTCTTGCTCAATGACAATTACAAAATATACATCGGATAAAGACAGTATATATACACAAATGACTTGGCTTTATATTTTTGCAACCTTTGCAGGTTTAATGATATTTCTAGTAACTGGCGATGGAAAATTTAATACTTTTACAGATCCTACAATGCAATTTATTGTGAGAGAGTGGTTTACTAATCCATCTGCTTCATGGCCATACGTTTTTGTTATGGGAATTGTTGCGTCTATATCTTTCTTCTGCGTTTTCTCAGCTTACAGTATTGCATCTCCATCTGTTGTATCCTTGTTTGAGTACTCTTATATTGTATGGGCTATGCTAGCGGGTTATATTCTTTTTGAAACTATTCCAGTACCTAGAACCTTTTTAGGTGCAGCAATTATTATTGCAGCTGGATTTTATATATACTTTAGAGAAAAGGTCAGAGGTCAAATGATAGCAACAGATACACCAAATAGATAATGAAACAAAATTTTATACCAACTATTAATATTTCATCATTAGTTAACGAAAATCTGAACTCTAAAAAATCACAGAAGATCATTAAAAAAATTGAGAAAGCTTGTGTTGAAGTTGGTTTTTTTCAAGTCATTGGTCATGGTATTGATCATAAAAAGATTAAAAAAATTGTTAAAATTGGAGAAAAGTTTTTTAAGCTTAGTAAAAAAGAAAAAATTAAACTTTCCCCAAATAAATGGAATAAGAAAAATAAAAACTTTTATAGAGGCTATTTTCCAAGTGACGTAAACGGAAAAGAAGGTTTGGATATTGGAGACTTAAGAGTGTCAGATAATTTTTCACAGATAATTAAAAACCAATATATAGAATACTTAAATTTGGAAAAATGTTTCCAAAAAAATTCTATAAATCATTTATCTAGCTATTATGATGATATTTATTTATTAAGTGAACTACTTTTCAAAAGTATTATCAAGCTATACAAAAAAGATCCTTTGCTATCTGGTAATGTTTTTTCAAGATTTAAAACACTGAGTACTTTGAGGTTTAATTTTTATCCAGTTCAAAGTAAACCTGTGGAAATATCTAAACAAGATGGTGTTGCGTTGGGATGTGAAACCCATGTGGATAGCGGTATATTTACAGTTTTGTATCAAGATAAAGTTGGAGGACTACAAGTTCAAAATAGAAAAAATAAGAAATGGTATGATGTTCCTTTTAATAAAAATGCTCTAGTAGTTAATACTGGAAGAGCCTTAGAGTATCTAAGTAAAAGAAAGTTTAAAGCTACAAATCACAGGGTTCTTTGGAATAAATCAGAAAGAATCTCTGTACCTTTCTTTTTTGAACCTTCTTACGATTTTAGAATGTCTAAATCATTTTTAAATGGAATAAATTCAAAAAATCAATCTATTTCTTATGAAAATTTTATAAACAAATCTCTTAAGAAATTTGTTGAATATCAAAGATAATAATAATATTGTTATTTAAAAGCGATACATAACTCATCGTTTTGCTCAAAGCATTCGAAAGTGGGATCGGTCGTCTTTAAATTAGTTTTTAAAGGAGGCTTTTATGAAGTTTGGATATTTTTGCAATACAACTAATTGGACACATAAACCTTACGATAAACTTTTAGACGAAACTAGAGAAATCACTGAGTATTGTGATAAGAGCAACTGGAATTCAATATGGTATACCGAGCATCACTTTAATCATGAGGGAATGGAGTCTTTGACAAACCCTTTAATGATGGGAGTTGATGCTGCAGCTAGAACACAAAATATAAGAATAGGCCAAGCTTGTAATGTGATTACTTTTCACAACCCAATTAGAATGGCTGAAGATATCGCTCTACTTGACCAGTTATCTAAAGGCCGAGTTGAAATTGGAATTGGAAGAGGAATTTATGGAAGAGAAGCGATCAATTTAAACAAAGAAGCAGACATGAAAGACCAAGCAAAGAATTTTAGATTGTTTGAAGAAACACTTACAATTCTAAAAAAAGCTTGGAAAGAAAAATTTTTTAATCATAAAGGAGAATTTTATACTTATCCTGCTCCTAATTATGTTTGGCAACATGATATGAGCCCTCCAAATAAAGATTTAGTTAATATTGAAACAAATGTAATGGAAAACATAAGTGTTTTACCAAAACCTTACCAAAAACCATATCCTGCAATACATCAGGTGGTAGATGGAATTAGATCTATTGAATGGGCTGCTGCACAAGGTTTAAATGTTATAATGTGGATACCAACCGTTAAGGCTTTAAAAATTAAATTTGAAGCTTTTAAAAATGCAAAATCAGAAGCAGAAAAAAGAAATGTCCCTATGGGTGAAGGTATCTCACTTGTAAGAGACATGTTTGTTGCAGATACAATGGAAGAAGCAAAAGAAAAGGCAGGGGAACACATGGTAAACTATATGAGATGGGTTTGTCACTGGAGAGGTCTTGGTAATCACATGGATCCAGATGAAGAGTTACCAGTCACAAAAGGTAAATTAGACTTGCTAAGTTATGACTTTTTACACAAAAGAAATATGCTTTTTGGAACTCCTGAATACGTAATTGACAAAATACATGAGCTTAAATCTGAATTAAATTTACAAAACTTACAAGTATGGTCAAACTTTCCAGGGGTAAAACATGAAGATTGTATGAAAAGTATAAAATTATTTACAGAAAAAGTAATGCCTCACTTCAAAGATAATACAAAAGAAGAAGTTAAAAAAGTTTCGTGAATAAATCTAAAAAGGTTTTAAGTGGTGGCCAAGCTGCCGTTCGTTCGTTAAAAAAAGAAAAAGTCAAACATGTTTTCGGTCTTATTGGTTCAGCTACAATGGAGATGTTTGATGCACTTTACCATGAGAAAGAAATAAAATTTATTGGAGTGAGGGATGAAAGAACAGGAACTCATATGGCAGACGGCTATGCAAGAGCATCAAATAATCCTGGAATAATTCTAGCGGGTCAAAATGGACCTGGTGCAACAAATTTAGTAACTGGAATAGCGCAAGCTAAAGCGGCGTTCTCACCGGTAATTGCCTTAGCTGGATCATATTCTACCAATGATAAAATGGAAGATGCTTTTCAAGGTCTTGATCAACAGTCACTGTTTAAACCAATTACAAAAAAAACTTGGACAATTAATCAAGTTAAACAAGTTCCTAAAGTTTTAAGTAGTGCGTTCAAATTATCTATGACACCAAGACGAGGGCCTGTATGTGTAAATTTACCAAGAAATATTCTTGCAGAAAATTCAAAATTTGAGATCGATGAAAATGTTAAGTCTTTCGAAAATGAGAACAAATTAAAAGGAAAAGTATCTCAAATTAAAAAAGCTGTCAGCATTATTCTAAAATCTAAAAAACCTGTCATTGTTGCTGGTGGGGGAATTAAGTATACAAGTAAACACCAAGATGTAATTAATCTTGCTGAACTTTTAAATATTCCAATTGTGACTGCTGCTGGACATGGTGATGCTATTCCTTTTTACCATAAATTGAATGCAGGTCAGATGGGTCCAAGAGGGAATCCTGTTGCTTCTAGACTAGTAAAAGAGGCTGACGTGATTTTAGCTCTTGGTACTAGGCTTGGTTTTAATTCAACTTTTTATTCTTATGACAATATAAGTAACAAAGCCAAAATTATTCAAGTTGAACTAGAAAGATCAATGTTGGGCAGATACTTTAAAATTGCTATTGGAATCTATGGTGATGCTTCAACAGTAACAAATCAAATTTTTAAAGAAGTTAAAAATCAAAAGCTTTTATCATCAGCTAATTCTTGGACAAATAAATATCTAAAAGAGAGAGCAAAATATTTAAAAAATAGGGATATAGGAAAAGAAATTGACCTTTTTCCTATTCGGCCAACTGGTTTATTTAAAAAATTACGAAGTGTTTTACCTACAAACTCAGCTATTACACTTGATGCAGGTACATTGTGCCTACAGGCAACTGATGCACTTCAATATAATGACCCTCCATCATTATTTACTCCATTAGATTTTGGATTAGTTGGATTTTCTTTTGCATGTGGACTGGGCGTAAAAGTTGCAAGACCAGATAGAACAGTTGTTAGTTTGATGGGTGATGGAGGTTTTGGTATGACAATTTCAGAACTAAGCACAGCTGTTGAGTATGGAATTAATACTACGACAATTGTAATGAACAATAAAAGTTGGGGTGCTGAAAAAGCTTATCAAAAAGATTTTTATGGTAAAAGATATTTAGGAGCAGATATAGAAAGTCCATCTTTTGATAAAGTTGCAGAACTTTATGGCGCAAAAGGTTTTAAGGTAAAAAGAGTTTCAGAAATCACTGATGCTGTAGAGGCAGCAATTAAATCAAATAAACCATCTGTCATTGATGTTGATGTTGATCCTAAAGCGTTATACAGTTTTAGAAGAGATAGCTTTAAACATAGGATTAAATAATGAAATTAGAATTAAGAAAATTTACGAAGTTTGTAGACAAAACTTTTATAGAGGGAGGAAAAGAAGCAAAAAATCCTGTATTGTTAGCTTCTGTTGCGGCTGTTTTTAAAAATCCCTGGGATGGTCAAGGATTTGTTGAAGATTTAAAACCTACAATTTTAGATTTAGCTCCTAAGCTCGGAGACATGTTGGTGCCAGAATTAATAAAAGAAATTGGTGCCCCAGATAAAATATTAGCATATGGAAAAGCAGGTGTTGTAGGATTAAATGGTGAGATTGAGCATGCTTCAGCATTTATTCATACTTTAAGATTTGGAAATAAATTTAGAGATGCCGTGGGTGGAACATCTTATTTAAGTTTTACTAACACAAGAGGACCTGCGGGATCTAAGATTTCTATTCCAATGATGCACAAAACAGACTCTGGATTAAGACCTTATTATTTAACGCATGAATTTACTATTCATGATGCTCCATTTGATAATGAAATAGTGATTGCAATTGGAGGAGCTTCGAGTGGAAGAGCTCATGCAAGAACTGGGGATAGATATCAAGATATGAAAGAGATGGGCATTGAACCCAAATAATTTAAATGATCAATGCTTTTGATTCTAAAGGTACTTATTATCAATTAAATAAAAAAAAAGAATTACCTATTGTTTTAATCCACGGTGTTGGCCTTGATCACGAAATATGGGAATACCAATTTAATTCTTTTGAAAATACGGTCCTTACTTACGATATTCTAGGTCACGGAAAAACACCTCTTGGGGCTGGACTAATAACGTTTGATGATTTTTCTGCACAACTTATTAACCTAATTGATGAGCTTGATATTGGAAAAATTCATTTAGTAGGTTTTTCAATTGGATCTCTAATTGCAAGAAATTTTGCAACAAAACATAATGATAGATTACAAACATTAACTTTACTTAGTTCTATATTTAAAAGATCTAATCAACAACAAAAGATAGTTGATGACAGATTTGAAAAATCAAAAAATAGTAGCGAGATGTCAAACGATGCACTGGTAAGATGGTTTACAGAAGATTACCTAAAAAAAAATCAAGAAAGATCTGAATGGATTAGTTCAATATTAAGTAGAAATAATATGAAAAATTTTAATAAAATTTATGAACTATTTGCAAAACATAAAGATGATGAAGATTTTAAGAAAATAAAAACTGAAACTTTAGTTATGACTGGAGAAGAAGATGTTGGGTCGACTCCAGAGATGTCAAAAAACCTTAGTAAAGTAATTAAAAATTCCAAATTAAAAATAATACCCAAAGGAAAACATCTGTGTAGTATTGAATGTGCAGATGATGTAAATAACGCTATTAAAGAACATATAAAAAATGACTAAATTAAAACAGTATAAAATGTTTATTGATGGGGAGTGGGTAGACTCTGAAACAAAAAAAACTTTTGAAACTTTAAATCCAGAAAACAATAAGCCATGGGCTGTAGTCCCAGAAGCAAGTGCAAGTGATGTTGATAGAGCGGTAAAAGCAGCTCAAAAAGCATTTGAGGGGGAGTGGCCAAAATTATTGCCAAGAGAAAGAGGAAAATATTTAAGAGCAATTGGAAATAAATTAAGAGAAAATGCTAAATTGCTTGGTGAAATTGAAACAATAGATACTGGAAAACTTTTTAGAGAAACAAATAAACAAGCAAATTATATTGCGGAATATTATGATTATTACGCTGGTTTGGCTGACAAAGTTGAAGGCACAGTTTTACCAATTGATAAACCAAATATTCAAGCTATGACAACGAGAATACCTATTGGTGTAATTGCTGCAATAGTACCTTGGAATTCACAAATGTTTTTAACTGCTACAAAGTTAGCTCCTGCATTAGCTATGGGAAACACAGTTGTAATAAAATGTTCTGAATTAGCGCCAGCTGTTATGTTTGAATTCGCAAAATTAATAGAGGAAACTGGCTTACCTAAGGGAGTGGTAAACGTTATTACTGGATTTGGAGATCCTTGTGGAAAAGCTCTAACATCTCATAATTTGGTAGAGAAAATTGCTTTTACTGGTGGTCCAGAGACAGCAAGACATATTATAAAAAATTCATCTGAAAACTTATCAGAAGTTAGTTTAGAACTAGGAGGAAAAAGTCCAGTAGCTGTTTTTGATGATGCAAACCAAGAAAGTGCAATAAATGGAATTACTGCAGGAATTTTTGGTGCAACTGGTCAAAGTTGTATTGCAGGATCTCGACTTTATATACAGCAAGGTATTTATAATGAATTTTTAGATAAGCTAGTTAAGAGGGCAGAAAAAATAAAAATTGGAGCTCCAATGGATCCTGAAACTGAAATGGGACCATTAAGTAATTTTAAACAATTAGAAATAATAGAAAAAAATATTAAATTAACTGTTGAACAAGGTGGTAAAATTAAATTCGGTGGTGAAAGACATCCTTTCTCAAATGAGGGTTATTATTTTCCTCCTACAATAATAGAATGTGATAATCACAATTTACCTGTAGCAGAGAATGAACTTTTTGGTCCAGTTCTTTCAGTAATGAAGTTTGAAAGTGAAGAAGAAGTAATTAAAAAAATGAATGATAATCAATATGGATTATCTTCTGGAGTATTTTCCTCAGATTTTTCAAGAGCATTAAGAGTTTCAAATGCTATAAGAGCTGGAATAACATTTGTTAATACCTATAGATTAATTTCACCTTCTGCACCTTTTGGAGGAATAAAAGATAGTGGATATGGTAAGGAAGCAGGAATTGATTCTATTAAAGACTATACTAGGGTAAAGACTACTTGGCTCAATACTTCTGATGAACCAATGAAAGATCCTTTTACAATTGGCTAGAACTACAAACCAATAGCTAATTTTTCTACATCTCTTAAAAACTTTTTTCTTTTTCCATCAGAAACGAATGGGACAGCAAAAAATCTTTTGTAAACTACATCTCTTATTCCACAAATATTAAATACACCTCTTCTTAATCTTTTTGTAGGCATATTTAAAAAGAAAGTTTTAATTGCAAACTGTGGTGATCCATAAGTACAGAAAACTATAGCTTTTTTCCCTTTTAAATTGCCAACTGGATAACCATAATTTCCAAAAATTTTTTTAAATGAAAATGCCCATGGTGGAGTCATAACTCTATCTATCCATCCCTCCACTATTGCTGGCATTCTAAAATTCCAAATTGGAGCAACTAAAACAATTATATCACAATTCTCTATCCTTTTTTGATGATCCAAAACTGTTTTGTCTGGTTTTTCTCCTGTAAAAACTGGATCAAATTTCTCTTTATATAAGTCCACACAATCAACCACGTGGCCATTCTCTTTAACTTTTTCAATAAAAGTATTTTTAATTGCTGCATTAAAAGACTTATCATTATAATGACCATAGACTAAAAAAATTTTTTTCATGATTTCCAAATATTATTTAATCTTTTTTCTCTACCACACCCTTTTTTGTATAGTAAGTAATTAATAAATTTTTTTTCATAGTAATCCTGATGATTTTCCTCAGCTTTATAAAATTTTTTAAAATCTCTAATATAAGTTACAACTTTGGAGTTAAATTTTTTCTCTATCTCGCTTTTAGAATTTTCTATAATTTTTTTTTGGTCTTCATTTTGATAAAAAGCAACTGACCTATAACTAAAACCTTTATCACAAAATTGTCCTTGTTCGTCAAAAGGATCAATATTAATCCAAAATAAATTAACTAATTCCTCAAAAGTTATTACAGACTGATCATAAATTATTTCGATTGTTTCAAAATGTCCTGTATTACCATAAGTTACATCTTCATAAGTTGGATTTTCAGTTGTTCCACCTGAATAACCTGAGATAACCTCTTTTACCCCATTTTTTTTTTCAAAAGCCTCCTCCATACACCAAAAACATCCTCCACCAAAATAAGCTTTTGAGTTTTCTGCAAAAGAAAAACTACAATACAAAACAAAAAAAATTATTAAAAAATTAATTTTTTTCACTATTTTTTTAATGCAGGGAAAACTGGATTAGATTTTTGAAAAATTTTTTGATATTCTTGTTTTATACATCTATTAGAAATAAATTCCATATCAGAGCTTGCAGCAATTTCTTTTGCTTCATCACTATGAATTCCATACTGCAACCATAATACCTTTGAACCTATTGCTTTAGCTTGATTAGCAATTTCCGGGGTTTCTTTTGATGGTCTAAATACATCTACGATATCAACTTTTTCAGGTATATTTTTTAAATCTGCTAAAACTTTTTCATTATTAATAATTTCACCTTCTGCAAACGGATTTATTGGATACACTTTATAACCAAAGTCTTGCATATATTTCATGACAACATTAGCCGGTTTTCTTTTTAAATTTTTTGGATCCTCACCTTTTTTCTCTGAACTAATACCTATCATGGCAATAGTTTTTGATTTTTCCAAAATACTCTTAATCTGTTCGTCGCTCATTATTTGTGTTTCCATTTTGGTTTTCTTTTTTCTAAGAAAGCTTGAATACCTTCTTTGGCATCAATTGACATCATGTTAAGTGTCATCATCTTAGCTGTAAAATTATAAGCCTTTCTTAAAGGCATCTCTAATTGTTTATAAAAGGCCTGTTTTCCAATTTTTATTGTCAAATTTGATTTTGATGAAATTGTTTTTGCAATTTTCATAACTTCTTTGTTTAGATTTTTTTTCGAAAAATGATCATTTATTAAACCAACTTCTTTCGCATAGTTAGCTTTAATTGGCTCACCTGTTAAAAGCATTTTCATCATTCTTTTTCTTGTTATTTTTCTGCTCACGGCAACCATAGGTGTGCTACAGAACAATCCAATATTAACACCTGGTGTTGCAAATATTGCATCGTTAGTACTATAAGCTAAGTCACAACTTGCAACTAATTGACATCCAGCCGCATAAGCTGCACCATGAACTTTAGCAATTACTGGCTTACGGCCCTCAACAATTTGGATCATTAATTTTGAACAAAGATTAAATAATTTTAAATATCTAGATCTTTTCTTAAGCCCTCTTACCTCTTTAAGGTTATGTCCTGCACTAAATCCTTTGCCAACTCCTTCTAAAATAATTACTCTTGTAGAATTATCCTTATCCATTTTTTGAAACGTTTTTATAAGCAGTGAAAGAGTAGCAAAACTTAATGAATTGTAAGTTTTCGGATCGTTAATCTTGATATTTTTAATACCATCCCCGAGATTTTTTACTGTGACAGTCATGATATTTTTTTACAATCATTTCCTTAATTTGTCTTCATATTTTTTTCTTAGCTTTTGAAGATTAACTAGATATTCATCTCTAATACTGGAGATCATTGCCACAGACTTTCCTTTTGCTTGCGATTTTGTTCCACTGATTACCCTGTCTGATAATTTTTTTGAAAGTTTTGGAGCTTTCAATTTAGTCCAGGGTAACTTTAATGCTGGTCCAAATTGTTTTAACATATGCTTCATCCCAAGTTTACCACCAGCCAAATGAAAAGTTAAAAAAGTTCCCATCAAAGACCATCTTAAACCTGGACCATCCTCTATAGCTCTATCTAAATCTTTCGTAGTCGCATACCCTTCATTAATTATATGCAAACCTTCTCTCCAAAGAGCTTCTTGTAATCTATCTGCTAAATATCCAGGCAATTCTTTTTTAACAATAATTGAATTCATGGAAATAGATTTATAAAATTTGCTAGCTTTGTTTAAAAATTTTGTCTTAGTTTTTTTACCGGCAACCACCTCAACTCCAGGGCATAAATAAACTGGATTAAATGGGTGTCCAATCATAGTTCTTGCTGGATTTTTACATTTTGAATAAATTTTTGTAGGAAGCAGACCAGATGAGCTTGATGAAATAATCGCATTATATTTTGCATACTTTCCAATAAGGTTCATTAACTTAGTTTTAATTTTGTAATTTTCTGTAGCATTTTCTTGAATAAAATCTGCATCTTTAAGTGCTGCTTCCAAAGAGGTTACATATTTAAAATTTTTAAGATTAATTTTTTTTTTTTTAAATAGTTTTTTTACAAATGGTGACGCTCTTCTTATCTCTTGAATAATTTTTTTTTTTAATTTAGGATCTCTGTCATAAGCTGTGACTTTAAAATTATGAGCTAAACATCTAATAATCCAACCAGTACCTATAACTCCAGTACCAATTACTGCAATTTTTTTTATCATTTAATCAGTTAAACCGTCTGACCTAGCAACATTTCTCTCTAGATGAATGGGTAAAACTTTTCCATAAATTGCTTTTGAATGCTCAGGGGTGTTTACTCTCCAAGGATCAAGAACATATGCAGGAATACACATATATCTAGATTTGTTTCCCTCTACTTTAGTTACTCTATGTAATGTAAATCTACCTTTAAATATTTGTAAATCCCCTGGTTCTAATTTTAATTGTCTAACTCTTGACCTATCTCCGTTCAAAACTTTTTTTACTTCATCAAAATTTTCATTGCCAGGCTCTCTTATATTTGGGCAGTATTCAAATATTCCACCTTTCTCAGGTTTTTGGATCATTAAGCTTAATGTAAATTCACAACTATCAAAATGCCAAGGCAAAATTCCCTCTGGCTCCATAACATTATAAGCATGACAAGCTAAAGGATCTGCCCATCTATATATTGGTGAAACTCCTAAACATAAGGAAACAAATTTTAAAAGTTCCTCTGTTTCGTAAAGAAATTTCATTTCGGAACCTTTTAAAAAACAATCTGAATTCAAATATCCATTAAATCTGTTCATGAAGGTTCGTTTAGGATGATCTTTTGCTAACTCTGGATCATCTTTAGCATATAAATAAGGATTAATTTTTTCTTTAGACATATAAACTTCATCAAGCTGTTTTTCTAATTCTGAATTCATTATTGCTAGTGAATTTGGCAAAATAAAATTTGGGATTGTCGAACAACTATCTTCGTCTAACTCTTTTTTACATTTTTCAACTAATTTTTTTATTATAGGCGAGTTTAAATCGTGAATTGGATATTTTTCTAAATCAACAATTGATTTAAGTCGTTCATTCACTTTAGATCTCCATCCTCTCGCATTTTAGCTCTAATTTTTGTTGCAGATATTTTTTGTATTTCTTCAGGCAAAACCACTTCTTCTATTTTATACCCTACACCTCTGCCGTAACAGATATTAGTTATATTGGGTACCAATATTACTTTAAATCTTCCTTCAAACTCAGGATTTAATCTCTCCTCTATTTTTTTCTTAACTGTTTCGAAATCAAAAGGATTGTCGTCTACCCCCTGTACATCTCTTATCTGAATACAAACTTGTCCTGTTTTTTTAATTATTTCTTTAAATAAAGCGTAGTGGCCGTCATGAAATGGCTGCCATCTTCCTAGCATTTGTGCAGTTGGTTTTTTATTGTCCCACTTATAACTCATCGGTACTCCTCAATGATCAGTTTAATCTTAATTATTGAAATTAAAAGACTTTATTTAGTTCAATATAAACTTCTCTTGCATCGCCTATATTTGTTAAATCATCGTTCAAATTAAATATTAAATCAAATCCTTTTATATCTTTTTTAACCTCAAGTTTTGACATTAAATTTTCTGAACCATTTAATGTAAAAGCATATTCGGTGTCTTTACTTGGTAAATAACCCACTGCTATATATAGATTGTCTGTATGTCCGTAATCAATTGCTTGGTCTCTTTCATATATTATAAAAATACTATAATTTTCAGGAAAAACGATATCTATGCCTAATTCACCGCTAATGTTATGTAAAGCTCCCACGTACAATGTATCTGAAAAAGTTTCTGATCCTCCTTTATATTTATATTTAAAATCAGATGATCGATCTATATCGGCCCGATATTCGATTTTTCCATGGCGTTTTATTGTATACTTATCATTTGATATATCTTCGACCACCGCAAGAGCTGCTCTTAGATTTTTGGTTCTGACATGCTGTTTCTCAACACTAATTCCACCAACACCAACTTCTGTATAGTCATCAAGTAAAGTGTGACCGATATCAAATCGTCCAGATGGGATTAATGTAAATTTATCTCCCTTTATTTCATCTTTAATTTTTATTGTTCCAAATATTTGGTCACCTCTTCGATTAGCAGTCAATGCATTACCATCTAATACCGTCAGTATATCGGAGTGAAATCTGCCAACACCAATTATGGTATCAACAAATTTTTCATTATCCTTCATTGGAGATGTTCTGTAATACGTAAGGTTATAACTATCAGCATCTACTTTGCTACCCATATTGCCAACATCAACATTATTTCTTCCAACACTAAATGCTAAACCTCTTAAGGCTTTATTATCTATAAATCTATCAGCTCCAACTGTTATTCTGTTGGTGTTAATTTCTTTAGTGGAGGAAATACTAGTATCTCCTACCCGGCCAATAGCGATACTTCCCTCGCTCCAATAAAATATATCTCTATTCTCATCTTTATCCTTTTTTTTCTTTTTTGCAGCAGAGGTTCGAGCAACCTCGGTTAAAGAAGCAAGTCTTTGATTGTTAAAATTAAAATCAATATTTAAATTAGTTAAATTTTGTTTATCTTTATTTCTTCTAATCCACCTCAATCTATTTAAAGCGGTATCGGTTGATTGATCAATCGTTCTTTTTGCAATTTCTATTTGAGCCATTGCTATTCCTGTTCTGTCTTTATTTTCTGTTATCGGTGGACATTTGCCAGCAAAAAGATTGAACGGACAAGGCAAGTGATGCTCTTTCACCTGATCGTGATCTGTACCTACAATAAACATTTTTAACCCAGATGGACTAAAGGCTATACCGTTGGGGTTACTACTTCTATTCACACCACCATCAAAAGAAGCTGTCGAAATGTTAAAACCCTCAGATAAAGTATATTGATTAACATCATTACCTAGTGTTCCTATCAAAAACATCCTTGTACCATCCTGATTGAAAGCCATTCCATACGGTTCCCTCTCACTTGCACCTGTATCATGTAGAGCCTCCAAATCAGCAGATCTAATAAAATTAGCTCCACCCGAAAAATCAAAACTTATATTCAATGAATATTGATGCACACTTTCACTTGAACCTCCACCACCTCTACCATCAGTAACATACATCATTGTTCCATCATTATTAAAAGCTAGACCAAATAAATTTTTAAGAATTTTCGCTGAAACATCAATAGAATTACCGGTATGGGTTGCTGATGACACATCGAAATTTATAGAAAGCGAATATTCATATACTTTATCATTTTGTCTTCCAGCAATAAACATTTTTGATCCATCATTGTTAAACTTAAGACTCATTGGATTTATATCTTCAGTGGCGACTGAAAAGCTATCAATAAAAACAGCTGTCGATACGTTAAATGCTGTTGATAGAGTATATTCATTTACATCTCGACCAGCTTCTCCGACAACAAACATTTTTTTTCCATCATTACTAAATGCAACATCTCTGGGAAGACCTTCTTCACTTGAAACATCAAATGTTCGTATTTCATAATTAGAAGTAGAGAGAGTGTCGCCGCTTGCTATAAAATTAGCATACGCGTTTTGAACAAAAATATTAGATATTGGTAATAATATAAAAAATACAAATAGGATTTTTTTTATTAAAGACATCAGAGTTTTTTATATGAATTATAATTTAATGCAGTATTTAATATACTCAAAAATACTGAAATTTTATCTAATTTATATTCGAAATTTTTAAATAAAGCCCATAATCTGGGTTGTCTTTTAAAAAATCATAATGACTATCCAGATTAATTTTGAAACCATTTAACTCTTTGTTATGTGAAAGTTTTGCTGATGTATCTTGAATGGACATTGCATAGGAGGATTTTTGAGAGCCTCTGTAATCTAAAGCAATATTAAAACTATCATTCTTACTATTTTTAGCCTGATCCCTGGTGTACTTAGTCATTAAAGTTAAACCAGTCTCTGACACAAAATCAAATCCAATACCACCTATAAAATTGTGAGTAGAGTTTTCTATACCTTTCAAAGTAAATTCCTCACCATTAGAAACGTATGAGAATGTCTGTTCTGAGGCTGGACTCATATCGGCATAATATTCAAAATCAAAATATGGAATAAAGGATCCAACTTCAAAATCGTAAGTATTATCTAAACTTGTTCCTACAGAAGATGTAAAATTACCAATATATTGATCTTCATATTCTAGATTTAATCCCTCAGATCCTGTTTCTCTATATGCACCTAAATGTGTTATTCCATAATTAATTTTTAATTTAGGAGTAAAATTTAATCTATTTTTTGAAAATGTATCTCTCAAACTTAAGGATCCGTATAACTGTTCACCGTATCTACCACCATCTGTTGATTGAGATCCATTATTATTTATTAAATTAGAATTTATAAAACTCATACCTAATAAATGATCTGTAAATCTTTGTTCTCCTTTTGGCTTGCTTTCATAGAAAGTTAAACTAAAAGAACTCATATCTAAAGCGCTTCCGAGATCGCCAACATCAACATCATCAGTACCAAATCTTAAAGCAATACCTCTCATAATATTATCCTCGCCTTTTTTATCTACTCCAAGAGTAATTGCGGAAGTATTAATACTTTTTGATGAAGACTGACTAGTGTCACCCGTGCTTCCTATGCTGATGGTTCCTTCGCTCCAAAAAGACCAGCTTGAATTATGATAATCTGACTCACTATTACCATCATTGGAAAAATAAAGAGGAATTAAAGTACCTGTTAAGGAATTCAAAATTGCATTATTAAACTGAACCTTAATATTTTGATTAGTTAAATTAACTCTTCCGCTATTTCGTCTTAACCATTCCATACGGTTAATCACTGGGAATGTTGTATGCTGTATGATTTTTTTAGTAGTTTCAGACTGGCTCTCAATAGAAGCAACATCATCTTTGTTTGCCGTTGGATCAATACAATTAATCACCCCAAAACCACAACTTAAATTATATTCACTAACAGTTTTGTTATTTGTTTTAAAATCTAAAACAAACATTTTTAAACCATCCGAACTGAATGCTATACCTGAAACTTGATCAGCTTCACCTGAAACATCATAACCCCCTTCTTTTTTTACATTAGATAAATCGAATGGTGTACTTAAAGTGAACTCTTGAACTTTATCTTTTCCATGTCCTGTTATATACATTTTAGACCCATCAGAACTGAATGCTAATCCCTGTGGATTGCCTTCAAGTTGTGAAAAGGTTTTGTTACTAGTTCCGGTAGATTGTTTTTCAAAAGTAGCGTTTGAAATATTAAAAGGACTATTCAGTGAATATTGTTTAATAAAGTCATTCCCAGTTCCATCATAGACAAATAATTTTGTTCCACTATTGTTAAATGCAATATCTCTTATGGACATCTCTCCCTCAAAGTGTGTAGTCACAAAGTCACAAGATGAGACATCATAAGCAGTATTTAAATTAAACTCTTCTATTCCTTCTGCTTCAGAATCTGAACCGATGAGAAACATTTTAGTTCCGTCTGAATTTAATTTTAAACCGATTACATCTTCATCTTGTTCTGAATGGGGACATTCGTTAGAATTTCTTGTAGCTGTTGAAACGTCAAAACCTACAGTTAAATCAAATTCATAAACTTTATTTTGACTTGAGCCAGAGATGAACATTTTGGTTCCATTTGTGTTAAATGCTATCCCATGTGCAATTCTTTGAGTAATATCTTTACTGTCAACAAATTCGCTAACACCTGCAAAAGCAATTGATTTTGGTAAAATAAGAATAATTAAAGTAATTATCTTTAAAAATTTTTTTAATAAAGCTGTCATTAAAACTCTAATTTCAGATTACATTTATAATCAAAAAATATAAAAAACACTTTAAATTTCAAAATTTTATTCATAAAAATTAATGGTATTTTTAATCTATTTTTTTAAATCTTCATATATCTTGAGTGCCCATTTTTTGGCGTTTTGTGAGGTCACGTGAAAATCAAATTTATCAGGTTTAACAAACATTTTATTAGTGTCATCAAATCTACCCTCTTTTATCGTATCAACCCAAACCAAATAATCTGCTGGAAATAAGCTTCTTGCTTCAGGTGTTGGGCAAATGAAATCAGCTACAACATAATTTCCTTCCTCTTTAAGTTTCAAAGCTAAGTCTGCCATTCTCTTTGCTTGTCTTTTTCTACCCTCTTCAGAAAAATCCCAATCATTTGCAGCTTTTCTTACTTCATCAGCATTTAATCTTTTTGCATTAATCATTGGTGCAAGTTCATTTGCTAAAGTTGTTTTACCTGCACCAGGTAATCCCATAACTAAAATTATTTTCATTATATTTTTTCTAAAGGATGATGAGACATTAGCTCAAGTCCAATTTGTCCAACTAAATATTGTTGTTCTAATTTAACTCCTTCTTTGCCGCCAACTTTACCAATATAACTTTCAACGGTTAAAGTCATATTTTGTTCAAAACTTCCACCTTGTTCGCCACCATCAGTTGGATATTTAATCTGAGGCCACTCATCACAAAGACCAATTCCATGAACCATACACGAGTAACGGTTGCCATAATATTCCTCAGGTAATAACCAGGACTTTTGAATAAATTCTTTAAAAGTCATTCCAGGTTTAATTAATCTTGCATTATAATCTATTTGTTCTACTGCCATAGAATAAAGTTTTTTTTGTTGATCATTAAATTTATGACCTACAACATAAGATCTTGAAATGTCTGCGCAATATCCATAAGGACCAACCATATCAGTGTCAAAGGCAACTATCTCTCCGGTTTGCATAACCTTATTGCTACTTTCTTGCATCCATGGATTTGTTCTTTCCCCAGATGAAAGTATTCTACATTCAATCCATTCTCCTCCATGCTCAATATTCGTTTTATGCAATATAGACCAAAGCTCATCCTCAGTCATACCTGCCTTTAGTTCTTCTCGCATTTTTGAAACACCTATATCAGCAACCTCTAAGGCAGCTTTCATACATGTAAGTTCTTCGGAAGATTTAATAACTCTCGCTTGCTCTAATATTAATTTTGCATCAACAACCTCAATACCGTTTTTATTAAGCTCAGATACAGCTGGACCGTTTAATACATCAATTGCAACCCTTTTACTCTTAAAAAAATTATTTGATAAGTCTTTTATTTCATTAATCCATTTTTTTAATTGTGAACTTGCTTGATTACCGTTACTAAAATAATCCCACGTTATGGCTGGTCTAATTTCATCAATCAAATTTAAGTGCTTCGATAAGATTTCACAATTGAAATATTCATATAAAATTGTTGGTCCATCGACAGGCACGAAACAATATCTTGTTAAATTATGCATATTATAAACACTCATGTTAACAGTGTCTAAGGCATACCTAACATTGACTGGATCAAAAAGTATGCATGCCTCTAAATTATTTTTTTGTAATTCCTTTCTTACTCTATCCAACCTGTATGATCTTAATTTATCAAAGTTAATCTCATCCTCTTTTAATCTTTTTTTTGTTAAAAATTTTGGAGGTGTTTTAATTTCTGGTGCAATTTTTCTACTAAATTTCATTTTAAATTAAATTTTGAGCTACCCATTTATGAAAATGATGAGTTGGATTATCCATTACAGGTGAAAAGTTTCCTCCATTATAGGATGGGGAGTTTCTTCCATTTTGCATACCTTGTATTATATCAACATCTTCTTTTTGAATATCTTCCCATTGTTTGTGATTTTGTTTTCTTATTAATTTGAATTTGTTAGCTTGTGCTGCTTGTTCACCCACATAATAAAGCTCCATATGTTCGAGAGTAAACTCATGGTTAATCGGTTCTATCCAATAGGCATAATAATGATCTTTATGAATTCCAAGCATAACATTTGGAAACAGTGCTACGTATTCTGCAATATTTTCTTTATCCTTTGGCCAATTTGGAAAACTTGGAAGTTTTTCTTTTCCTTTAAATTGGGGATTATAAACAACTGTGCCTTGACCAGCAAAGCGATTAGGTAAACCTTGAATATGATAATGGTCCTCTATTTTTGAGTAGGAATTTAATCCTGGATGAACCCATGGAAGATGATAACTTTCACAATAGTTTTCAATTGCAAATTTCCAATTACATTTTGCATTTAATTTGAAATATCCAAAATCATTTGAGTGATGAATTAATTCTCTATCTTTTATTGGCCAAAATTTTTCCCATCTATCACTTAAGGGTTTTATATATTCTTCAAAAGACATCTCATTTCGATTAATGTTTATCATTATCAAATCTAACCAAATATAAGATCTAATTTCTTTGAGATTACTTTTTGATTTATCAAAACCTTCTGCAGAATGTTTGTTCATGCCACCAATATGAGGTGTTGCCATTAGTTCTCCATCAAGATCATAAGACCAAGAATGATATGGACATCGAATAAGGCTATTAATTTTCCCACTTTTAGAGACTAATTTTACTCCTCTGTGACTACAAACATTGTGAAAAACTTTAATTTCATTCTGTTTATTTCTTAAAATTAAAATTGGCATTCCAAGAATATCTATTGGTTTTACATCTCCAATTTCTGGTATGGAGCTTGCAACTCCAACTACAATCCACTTATCTTCAAATAATTTTTTTCTCTCTATTAAAGTATAATCTTTGCTAGTGTAGCATTCGTTTGGTAATCCGTGAGCTTTTTCAATCGAATTATTTACAACATCTAGTTTTTTTTTGTCTATAATATTATAAATTTCAGACATAACTTATTTTATCACTTCATATAACCCAAGCCAAGCGTTCACATCTTTACTTGCAATATAGTCAGATTTAAAAAATTCAATTTTTTTCCATTTATTTTCATTATTTAATTGTTCAATTTTTTTATCAAAACCATACTCTTCGTGTATTCCTTCATTTATTGTAAAACAAACATGTCCTTTATTTTTGGTGATTCTTATAAATTCATCTAAAGCAGGTGGTTTAACGTGTCCAAATGTAAAAGTTCCAACACACATTACGGCATCAAAAATATCATTTTCTTCGTCTATAGGTTTATTTAAATCGACTTGATCAAGTTTTTTGTAAAGTTGAGAAGGTACCAAATCTAAAAGTTTTTTTGAAAGGTCTGCACCATAAAAATTATGATACCCAAATTTTTTTAATTCAACACCAACTAATCCTGTGCCACATCCAGCATCATAAATTTTAGCATCTTTGTTTTTTTGATATTTAATAAATGTTTCGGTAGTTTCTTTTGGACCAGTATAGTTCCAATCAAGCATGTCCTTATCATATTTATTTTCTTGTCCCCAATCGTCATAATACTTCATTACCTCATCGGTTTTTTTTAATTTATATATTGGTATTTTGTTTCCTACATCTTTTTGTGACATTAGCTTCTCATCTTTTGTCCAGTTGGATCGTAAAGTGGAGATTTTATTATTGAAGAGTTAAACAAATCTCCATTTATTTCCACTTGAATTCCTTTCTCTGAACTTATCTCTCCACTATCAAGATATGAAAAAGCAACACTTTTATTTGTAAAATGCGCAAAACCTCCCGAAGTAACGTATCCAATTGCTTTTCCATTTTTTAGCACTGCTTCATTATTTGTTACATCAATATCATTTGTTTCAACAATCAATGGTGTAAGTTTATTTTTACTTTCATCTTTTTTTGCAAAATTTTTTCCTACAAAATCTTTATCCCAATCAATGAATACATCCAATCCTGTCTCTTTTGCAGTAAAGTCTGGTCTATAATCAAGTGTCCAAGCACCCCAATTTTTTTCAAGACGCATAGACATTAACGCTCTTAAACCAAAAGGTTGAATATTAAATTCTTTTCCAGCCTCCATCAATTCTTCGTATAATTTAATTTGAAAATGCGGTGCAGTGTAAATTTCAAATCCTAATTCTCCAGTAAAAGATAATCGATTTACAATTGCTGGAACTCCACCAACAAACATCCTTCTAGAATCTCTAAATTTAAAATTTTTATTTGATACATCTTCCCTTACTATTCTTTGAAAAACTTCTCTTGATTTAGGTCCTGATATTGCTAAACCATGATAATCATCAGATCGATTTTTGTAGTTTACTTTAAATTTATTCAAATGACTCTCAAACCATCTTCGGTGCATTTCTTGTGCAGCACCAGAACCAAAAACCATAAATTTATTTTCATCAACACATGATACTGTAAGATCTCCATAAAGTTTACCTCTATAAGTAAGCATTGGAGTTAGTGAAATTCGTCCTGGTTGAGGGATTTTACCAGCCATAACATAATTTAAAAACTTTCTAGCATCTGGACCTTCAAATTCATGTTTCGAAAAATTTGCAAGTTCCATTACACCTACATTTTCTCTAACATTTATAACTTCTTTTGATACATAATTATGAGATCTTGATCTTTTTATTGTTGGTTCCTCAAAAGCATCTTCTTTATTTTTTGCAAACCAAAGAACACTCTCTAAACCAAATCCATCACCCATTACCGCACCTTGATTTATAAAGCGATCATATAATGCAGTTGTTTTTTGTTTTCTTCCTTTAGGTAAAGTTTCATTTGGAAATGTCATTATAAATCTTCTCTCGTAATTTTCAGATGATTTAATAGTTCCATACTGTGGAGTAGCATACTCACCAAACCTTGCTACATCCATTGCCCAAACATCAATGGACGGTTCTCCATCTATTATCCATTCAGCTATACATTTTCCAACACCACCACCCTGACAAAAACCCGCCATAACACCTACTGCAACCCAATAATTTTTCATGCCAGGAACCGGACCAATAAGTGGACTACCATCTGGACCAAAAGTAAAAGGTCCATTAACGATATTTTTAATTCCCGCTTTTTCTAATGCTGGCATTCTTTCAAATCCTATTGCTAACCTATCTTGAATGTTATCTAACTTTGGTTCTAATAATTCGTGTCCAAAGTTCATTGGAGTTCCATTTATTTTCCATGGTGTTGACTTTGGTTCATATGTGCCAAGCAACATTCCTTTACCTTCTTGTCTAAAATAAATATTTCCTTCAAAATCTGTACCAATTGGTAACCTTTGATCTCCCATCGCTTCAATTTCTGGAATACTTTCAGTAATTAAATAATGATGCTCCATTGGTTGAACTGGAAGATCTACTCCAGAAAGATTTCCTACTTCTCTCGCCCATAAGCCACCTGCATTTATAATAATTTCAGCATTTATATTTCCTTTATCAGTAAAAACATCCCAGGAGCCATCCGATTTTTGTTTAGTATCTTTTACAACTGTGTGTGTATAATATTTTCCACCATGAACTTTAGCAGCTTTTGCGAATGCGTATGTTACTCCTGACGGATCAACTTCGCCGTCTATAGGATCCCATAAAGCTAATAGATATCTTTTTGGATCAATTAAAGGATGTTTTTTCTTTACTTCATCAAGAGAGATGAATTCTTGATCTAAACCCATATATCTAGCTTTTGATCTTTCCCTTTTTAAATATTCAGCCCAAACCTCGTTTGATGCTAAATAAAATCCTCCGCTTGGTTTAAAACCAACTGAATGACCAGATTCTTTTTCTATCTCTTTATATAGTCCTATTGTATAGGCCATCATTCTAGAAATGTTTGGATCAGAAGAAATTACGTGCACATTCCCAGCAGCATGCCATGAAGATCCAGAAGTAAGTTCATTTCTTTCAAGTAGAATACAATCTTTTAAGCCGAACTTTGATAAGTGATAAAGAATTGAACAACCTACTACACCACCACCAATTATTACTACTTTTGCACTATTTTCCATTTTAATATTTTATTTCTTTGTTTACTTTCTTCAATGTCTTGTCTGTCCCATGGTGAAAATGTTTGCTCATATCAGGCATGTACTTCATAGCAATCGGTTTTTTTCCAACTGCAACTGCCATTTCTCTCACATGGTGAGCTTCTGCACCACAACATATACCGATTAAATTAATTTTTTCTTTTAGACATTCTTTTGCAAATTCAGCCATTTCAAATCTGTTGCAAAATAAATTGTCTAGAGCTACTGGGAATGCATTTCCACCAGGAATACAATCGCATCCATGATCAGTCTGATTTAAAAATCCTGGCTCCTTTTCTGTTGTTCTATATGGAACAGGTAAACCTGCAACGTGACATGAAACTTTTTTTCTAACTTCTTTTAAAAGTTTCATTGTCATTTTAGGACCTCTGTAACAATTTAGACCAACGACATCTGCTCCAAGATCCTCTACTATTTTACATGCATCCTCAGCTGTATGTCCATCTCTTGTTAAATCTCCTCGAGGTATCGCATAATTAGCTACAGCAATAAAACCTTCATCCTTAATTGCTTTTAAAGCTATTTTCATTTCATCTACCCAGTTTATTGTCTCAGCAACTATAAAATCAACACCCGCTTCCTTTGCCCACAAAACTTGTTCTTCATACATCTTTTGACATTCTTTAAATGAGTTTTTATCCTTAGGATCAAAAATATTTGTATTCGCAACATCTCCGCAAACCATTAAATCTAAATCTTTAAATTCATTTGCTGCATCTTTTGCAATTTTAAGAGCATTTTTTTGCATCTTCTCAAGTAAATGTTCTTTTCCAATAATTCTTAATTTTTCTCTGTGTCCATAATAAGTGAAAGCCTGAACAATATCTGATCCAGCTCTTATGAATTCTCTGTGTAACTGTGTCACTACATCAGGATGCTCTAGTACTACCTCTGGTACAAATGGCCCAGCTGAAAGATATCCTCTTCTTTCCATAGCAAACAAATATCCTTCGGCGAATATAACTGGACCTTCATCTAATCTTGACAATAAGTTTTTTTTCATTTTCCTCCTTTTTAAAATTAATTTACTTATAATTAGAGGAAAATCTTTAGTAACTGTCTCTTATAATTGATTGTTGAAAGACAGTTTTGCAATTTAAATTAAATTTAAACCCAAAAATATTTTCGCATGAAACTAGTTTCATAGAATAAAAATATCAAAATACAAAATGTAAGTAAAAGCTATTTTAAATTACAACTCTTAGTTGTCGCTTGTTTGCTTTTTTTTTCAGATGTGTTCTAATTGTATTTTAAATTTAAAAAACGGAGATAATAAATGAAAATAAAGAAAATAATTCTTTCTCTAATTGTTGCATTTGGTTTAACTTCTTTTAGTGGGATAGCTAATGCTGCATGTGGAAAGATTTCTATTGCAAATATGAACTGGGCTTCAGCAAACTTTATGGCTGAAGTTGACAAGATCATACTTGAAAAAGGTTATGGATGTGAAGTTGAACTTGTTCCAGGTGCAACAATGCCAACTTTTACGTCTATGCAAGAAAAAGGTGAGCCAGATTTAGCTCCTGAGTTTTGGGCTAACGCTGCAATTGTTGAATTAGAAGCTGCTGTAGCTGAAGGAAAACTTCATTCTATAAATAAAGCTCCTATAACTGGTTTAGGTGAAGGATGGTGGGTATTACCTGCAACTTTAGAAAAACATCCAGAGCTTACAACTGCAGACGCAATTTTGAAAAGACCTGATCTTTTTCCTCATCCTGAAGATCCATCAAAAGGCGGATTTCATATCTGTCCTCCAGGTTGGAACTGTGAACTAAGTAACAGAAATCACTTCAGAGCATGGGAGATGGAGAAAAAAGGATGGAAAATTGTAGAAACTGGATCTGCTGCAGGTTTAGATGGTTCAATAGCTAAAGCTGCTGAAAGAGGAGAAAACTGGTTTGGTTACTATTGGTCACCAACTGCTTTAATCGGAAAATATAATATGCAAGCTGTAGATATGGGTGAGTTCGCTGGAAAAGATAACTGGGATAACTGCTTATCAAAACCAGAGCAAGAATGTGCAAACCCTAAAAAATCATCTTGGGTTAAATCAGAAGTTTTCACAGTCGCTACAGACAATTATAAAAAAACAGCTGGAAAAGATGGTATGAAATATCTTGAAAAAAGAACATATCCAGGACCAGTTATGAATGGAATGTTAGTTTGGATGGGTGAAAACCAAGCTGAAGGTGCCGATGCTGCAATAGAGTTCCTTAAAACTCAAGAAGACGTTTGGTCTAAATGGGTATCTGGAAAAGCTAAAAAAGCAATAAAAGCATCACTATAAATAATATATATTATCTGAACCCGTTAAATTATAACGGGTTCAGATTTAAATTTTATGGATTTCTTAAATAAAATTCCCGAAATGGATCGGACAGCTTTAAGAGAATTAAAGAAAGGGATAGATTTAAGTTTTAAAGATTTTTCAAGAGCATATGGAGATGCAATAGAGGGTTTTTTTGATCCTCTTTTATACTTTTTAATTTGGTTAGAAAAATTGTTAGTAACTAGTCCATGGCCACTTGTTATTGGAGTTTTTGGTATATTAGCATGGATTGGTTCTCGTAGTATTAAGCTAGTAATTGGTACTATGATTTGTTTTCTTGTAATAGGATATTTTGGAATGTGGAAAAATTGTATGGCAACAGTCGCAATTATTTCGGTTTCAACTTTAGTCTGTATTGTGGTCGGAATACCAATAGGAGTTTTAATGTCAAAATCTAATAGAGCTGAGAAAGCAATTTTACCAATTTTAGACATGATGCAAACAATTCCAAGTTTTGTTTATTTAATTCCTATAATAATGTTGCTGGGGATTGGAAAGGTTCCAGGCTTATTAGCAGTTTGTATCTATGCTCTTCCTCCAATAGTTAGACTTACCAATTTAGGAATTCGTGAGGTCGACAAGGAGACTTTAGAGGCAAGTGAGGCTTTTGGAGCTACTCCTTTCCAAAAACTGACATCAGTTCAAATTCCACTATCGCTTCCTACGATATTCGCTGGTATAAACCAAACGATAATGATGGCTTTAGCAATGGTTGTAATAGCTTCAATGATTGGTGTAAAAGGCCTTGGAATTCCTATTCTTCAATCTATTTCTAATCAATACTTAGCCCTTGGAATGATGAATGGTCTTGCAATTGTGGCTTTGGCAATAATTTTTGACAGGGTAACTCAAATGTACGGACAAAGAATCCAAAAACACAGAGGTCAAAATAAAAAATAAGCTGTTTCAATTTGATCTTAAATTTTTATAGACAGCTTTTGTAAAATAAATAAATATCCTCTTAATGAATTTTTCTTTAGAAATTAGTCCAAAAACTGACTTAGAAACATTGCCTTCTCTAAAAGATGTTTATATTACAATGCTTCCTGGCGGGGACTATAAAGATACTGCAAAACAATCAGTAAACTTAGTTAAAAATGGTTACAATCCAATACCCCACTTCCCGGCCAGATCAATTAAGGACGAAACACAACTTAAAGACTACATTTCAATTTGTAAAGACGGAGGTGTAAAACAAGCACTTATTATAGGAGGAAGTAGAGAGCCTATTGGTAAATTTGACAGCTCAATTCAGCTTCTTGAAACCGGTTATTTTGAGAAGATGAAGATAGGAATTGCTGGACATCCGGAGGGGAGTCCTGATATATCGGATTCTAAATTGGAAAAAGCAATGGAAGATAAAAAGCCTTACGCTGATTATATAGTCACACAATGGTTGATGGATCCTCAGCTAATAATTGACTTTATATCAAAACAATCAGTACCAGTTCATGTAGGAATTACTGGGCCACTTAAAATAACAAGCTTGATCAAATTTGCTAATATTGTTGGTGCAAAAAATTCCATAAATTTTCTTAAATCTAACTTTAGTAAGGCATTAGATTTAATGAAACCTAAAGACCCTAATGAATTAATTGGGAAATTAAAAATGCATACTGATTTTTTTCACATTTATACATTCGGCGGCTTGAAGGAAACAAACAAGTGGTTGGAGGAAAATAAATATGTCTAAAGAATTTGATTATTCAAAAATGAAACATGCAACATCTGTAAATCAATCAGATCGTCAGGTACCTTATAATTTAAGACAAAGTGGTCCAACAAAAGTTGAGTTACTAATTTCAACACGAGTTAGAAAATCACCTTATTGGCATTTGTCAATGAGAGCAGGTTGTTGGAGAGCGACAGTATACAATCGTATTTATCATCCAAGAGGATATGTAAGAGGAAAAAATGGTGCGATGGTAGAATATAATTCAATTAAAAATGATGTAACAATGTGGAATGTTGCAGTAGAAAGACAAATAAGAGTAAAGGGACGTGACGCTGAAAAATTTGTTAATTATGTAATTACAAGAGATGCTACTAAAATCTCACCAATGCGTGCAAGATACGTAATCTTGTGTAACTATAAAGGTGGTGTTTTAAATGACCCAATACTTTTAAGAATATCTAAAGACGAATTTTGGTTTAGTTTATCAGACAGTGATATCGGACTTTATTTGCAAGGAGTAAATGCAAACAAAAAGTTTAAATGTGAAATTGATGAAATAGACTCTTGTCCTGTTCAAATACAAGGGCCAAAAGCATTGGCGTTAATGAAAGATCTTATAGGGAGACAAGTTAAATTAGATAATATGCCATACTACGGTTTAGCTAAAGCGAAAGTTGGTGGTAGACCATGCATAATTTCTCAAACTGGTTTTTCAGGTGAAGCTGGATATGAAATATATTTATATAATGCAACTAAGTATGCTGATGATATGTGGAATGCAGTATTAAAAGCGGGTAAAAAACATAAATTAAGAGTTATTGCACCAGCACACCATAGAAGAATTCAAGCTGGTATTCTCTCATGGGGTCAGGATTTAGATCATGAGCATAATCCTTTTCAATGTAATCTTGGATATCAAGTATCATTATCTGGTAAGGGAGAATGGAAGAAAAAAGCAAATTATGTTGGAAAAGATGCGCTTGAAAAAATGGGAAAAAAATTAAAAGCTGGAAAAAAACCTTATAAACTACAGTTAGTCGGTTTAGAATTAGGAGGGAAACCAATTAAAGAATATGCACCAGATTTTTGGTTAATTTCTAAAGCTAGTGGTGGAAAACCAGTCGGATTTATTACTTCTCCGTGGTATCATCCTGAAAAAGGAACGAATATTGCAATGGGATATGTTCCATATGATGGTACTAAAAATCATAATGGATTTCCAAAAGGCAAAGTTGGTTCAAAATATAAAGTACATCTTCCTAAGAAATATTCTATTAAACCAGGTAAACCTGTAGATGCTGTTGTTGTAGATATTCCATTTACAGACTCCCATCACGCAAATACTAGAGAAGTAGTAAAAGGTTAAATTAATATTCGAGGAGCGAAATATTTCGCTCCTCAATAAAATTATGTTCGCAGTATTTTTAGATATAGTTTTTAGATCATTAAAATTAGATAGAACACTTTACTCTGATAACAAATATTTTGGAGAAGCTGCAATATATTTTGCTGGCCTAATAATGATTTTAGAGGGAGTTGCTGGTGCAATAGCAGCAAATAGTATAATTAAAACTTCGATAGGACTATCTGGACTTACTGCAATACTAACTTGGTTTATTTGGTCTATATTAATTTTTGTAATAGGAGTTAAATTATTCCCAGATAAAAATATAAAAATACCATTTAAAAAAGTTTTAGTTGGGGTTGGTTACGCACACGCACCTGGATTGATAAGATTTTTTGCTGTCACACCAGACTTAGTTTTACCTGTCATATTTTTAACTCAGTTTTGGATATTTGCGTCACTGATCATATCAACTAAGCATGTTTTAGGTTTTAAATCTAATCTTAAGTCGTTTGGTATAATTTTCTTGGCATTCTTAATAATTGCATTTTTATCGGCTTCTTTTGTTATTAGTCGAATGAACGCATTACCAATTAGCACAATAAGCTAAATAGGAAAAATGGTTTTTGAGACTCTGCAAGACTGGCAGATTTTGAAACCTGTTAAAATAAGATTCTCTCTGACACTTTGATCTATTTTTTTACACTCTTCGCATTTGTCTTCGATTTCTTGAAAGTTTAACTCCTTTTTCTCAGTCATTATCAGTTAGTCCTGCTCCTGCACTTGTATTTTTTAATTGTTCTGACTCTTCTACAAAAGTTCCCTCTGATAATTTGTATAGTTCTTGCCACTCTTTTTCATCAAATGTGTTTTTATTTTCTACAAATTTTATATTAATTTTTTTTGCATAATCAATTATATCTCCGCCTAAATAATTAGAATAAATAGATTGATTAAAATTCAACAAAAATTCTTTTTCATCTATATTTAAGAAAATGCGTTTACCAATTATTTCTGTTGATCGGCTTGCAAAGGGTAAAAATAATAAAGGGTAAGCCATATTTTCAAAATTTATCTCATCCATTATTTCCAAATTAATTACTTGATCTAGAAAATTTGTACCTGCTACAACAGGACAGTAAGGAATAATAGAGTTATTTTTTTTTGATATTAAATTTATTTTTTGAAATTTTTTTTGATTGTAAGTTTTAAAATATGAATTAAGATTCTTTAAGCCTGGTAGTCCAAACATTTCTAATAATCTTATATTTTTACCTAATTCTTCTGCCACACCCCATTCAAATCCAATACTTTTTGAGGCCCTTTTAACAGTTGTATCTATTTCACTAAAGCTTTTCATTAATTTATAGAATTATAAACCCAATCGTCATCTGATGTTGTTAGCTCTGTTGGTAATGGAGCTCCTTGAAACATGCAGATCCTTAACCATTTATCTGAACGAGGATCAAATTTTATGGCACCGAAAAAAGAAAGCTTCAATCTTAACATGTCGATTGGCATTAATTTTGAACCTATAGTGTTATCCTGTATCTCGGCATATGGAAATTTTTCTGTTATGAAGGCTCTTCTAATGACGTGCCTGAGATCATTATTATGCATTAAAAATGTTCCTATTTTCAAACTATTTTTTTTGTTTGAAATCCTTTCATGCAGTTTGCAAATATCTCTTGCTATTGCAAGTGGCTGTTCTAAATCCGAACCTTCATCTTCAAATCTGTTGGCAAGTCTTGGTTCTTCTTTATTTTTTGAAATAAACCAAAAATTTTGATTATTTTCTTTTTGTCTAAAATCGATTTTAAGAATATCTGAGTATCTTAATTCTAAAATTTTTCTTAAATCTAAAATTGTTTTTTCTGTTGGTATTGTAAAAAAATTCTCTTCATCTGCGCTCATAGTTTTTATTAATGGATTTGTAATTTTTTCATAAGGTTCCATTATTACAGAGACCATAAATTCTAAACATTCGTCTCCTAAATTATTTTTTGCCCAAGAATATAAATCATTATAAGAAAATTCTTTTTTATAATTAAATTTTTTTAAAAAATATTGTATTAGTAAATCTAAATCTTTCTTTAAATTATTGATTTTTAATATTTGATATTTACTTTCAGTAGTCCAATTATCAATATTTTTCTTAGAATTTTTAAGGCAATTAATTATTAGATCGACATCCTTTTTATTAACCTCTTTTATTTCTCTTATCTGTTTTAATGCAGTCTCTCTTGCCATTATCCAATTGTTTAATAACAAAGGATGATTTACAATGAATGGGGCCATACCTAGGCCGGTAGAGTTTCCAATTCCTAAATTTCGAGAAATATCCGGATCTAAATTTACTGCTTTTTTAGGGCTTTTACTTTTTGCAATGTGGTTTACTTGATCAAAAGTAAATTGTCTTACAAGATATACTAACATCATTTCTAATCTAAATGGTCCATATATTTCTTCTCTATTTTTAATTCTAAACCTATCGGCTAATCCAAATTTTCCTGACCCGTAGACGGCTGTTGTTCTATAAAGATATCCAACTTTTGCTAATTTATCTTTATCTGGTTGGTTTCCTTTTGTGAGACACTCAATTACATAATCAAAAATTCTCACTGACTTGTTCGCTCTAGATAATGTAAGTTCTTTAAATGACATTCTTCCAACTTCTTGTTTAGGAACATTTTGTTTTAACCTTTCAATATCTTTTTTTGTTGGAACTCCATCAAACAATGTAAAAGCCGCATCCCATTTAGTGGCTATTACCCTATCTGATCTTTCTTTATCATTTATTTCATTAGCAAAACAAATTAATGAATAAATTCTATTTTTTTTTCTAAATGAGTAAATAACAACACCAAAACCATTTTCATCTAAATCTAGTAGATCTCTTTTATATTCCCAATTTTTAAATTCTTGCAAAAAAGATCTTAAAAAGGAAAGTTTAGATTGATGAAATGATCCGAGCCTTGATAACTTCATTACTTCTTTTGGATCTCTAAGTTGTACTTCCATCAATTTATTCCTTTATAAAAATTAAACCAATTATTACCCAAGATTTTATTTGTTTCCTCATCACTAAAACCAACTTTTTTAAGACCACTTTCTAAATTTTTAAAACCTCGTGCATCTTCAAACCAAACAGGTTGTTTAGGAAATCCAGGTTTAGATTTACTTCCTTCGCCAAAATTTTTTTGTTTTGTCCATGTGCCATTTCTCATCCATTCGACAACAGTGTCTGGCTGAAAAAGGCATAAGTCAGAACCTATTCCAATATTATTTATACCCATTATATCTGCAGTTTGAGCTGTCATTTCACAAAAACTTTCTAGTGTGCAGTTAGTACCATTTTTCAAATGATGAGGATATAATGATAGTCCTAACATACCTTTACTGTCAGCTAGAGTTTTTAATAAGTCTTTAGATTTATTTCTTTTTGCACTGTGCCAAAAACTGGGATTTGCATGAGTAATAGCTATTGGCTTTTCGCTAATATCTATCGCATCTAAAGTGCTTTTTTCTGCAGAATGTGACATATCAATGACTACACCAATCTTGTTCATTTCTTTTATTGCTTCTCGTCCAAAATTAGTTACTCCACTGTCATTTTTTTCATAACATCCAGTAGCAAGTAAAGATTGGTTATTATATGTTAATTGCATAAATCTACATCCGTGCTCATGAACTTTTCCAATTAAACCAATATCATCTTCAATAGGCGAACAATTTTGAAAACCAAAAAAAATAGCTGTTTTTTTATCTTTTTTAGCTTTCTCAATATCATTAAAATTTTTACCAAGAAAAATCAAATCAGAATTATTTTTAAAATGGTCGTCCCATTCTTTTAATCTTTCAAGAAATTCGTCATAATCCTCATGATAAACAACTGTGACATGTACTGCGTCTAAACCTGCTTGTCTGTTAATTTCAAATACTTCACGAGACCATTTGCAATATTGAAGATTATCGATTTTATAATTCATATAATAAATATATATTAGTGTTAGGTTTTTTGATATTAAATATATAAATGCAGAACAAAAAAAATCACAAAGTAGCAATAGTAATGGGTAGTCAATCGGATTACTCAACTATGAAATATTCAATCAATGTGCTTAAGATACTCAAAATTAAATATGAAACCAAAATTGTATCAGCTCACAGAACCCCAAACAGAATGTACGAGTTTGCAAAAAAAGCAGAAAAAAATAATATATCTGTAATTATTGCTGGAGCTGGCGGCTCTGCACACCTTCCTGGAATGATAGCGGCTTTAACAAGAATACCTGTAATAGGAGTTCCAATAGAGAGTAAAAAATTAAAAGGCTTAGACAGTCTTCTTTCAATAGCACAAATGCCAAAAGGAATACCGGTTGGGACAGTCGCAATCGGTATAGATGGAGCAATAAATGCCGCCTTACTATCTGCATCTATATTATCAATTAGTGATGTAAAAATAAAAAAAAGTCTTGGAAATTGGCGCAGTAAACAAACTAGATCTGTAAAAAAAAAACCACGTTAAATGAGTAAGATAAATCTTGGAATTTTAGGTGGTGGTCAATTAGGCAGTATGCTTGCAATGGCAGCAAAGAAATTAAATGTACAAACTGTCATTTATTGTGATGACAAAAACGCTCCCGCACAAAAATTTGCTGATGATTTTATACTGGGTGATTATAATGATGAAAGAAAAATTTCAGAATTTATCAGTAAAGTAAGTATTGCAACATATGAATTCGAAAATATTCCTTTTAATACTCTTAAGTTTATAAATAAGCATAAGCAGGTTTTACCTAAACCAAATATTAATCAAGTCATTCAAAATAGATTTTTGGAAAAAAATTTCATAAATAGTCTTGGTATTAAAACTACTGAGTATGTTATGATTAAAAACTTAAAAGATTTAAAAAATAATTTAAATGTTTTACCAGGTATTTTGAAAACTACTACTCTAGGATATGACGGCAAAGGACAATTTAGATTAAATAATAAAAATGAGATAGATAAACATAAAATCGATTTTAATAATGAATATATTTTAGAAAAAATAATAAATTTAAAGAAAGAAATCTCAGTAATTATAACAAGATTTAAAAGTCATACTTATGAGATATACGAACCAATTGAGAATATACATAAGGATCAAATACTTAAATTTTCAGAAATACCAGCAAAAATAAATAATAACATTTTAAATTTATCCAGTGAATGGGCAAAAAAAATTTCAGAAGAATTAGATTACGTAGGTACTTTATGTGTAGAGTATTTTATTGATGAAAACGATAATCTTTACGTAAATGAAATTGCACCGAGGGTACATAACTCTGGTCACTTAACAATAAATTCACATAATGTTAGTCAATTTGAAAATCATATAAGAGCGGTTTGTGCTTTAGATAAACTAGAAACAAAAAAAATCTATAATGCAAGAATGATAAATTTAATTGGTGATGATATAACTGAGTATCGAAATAAAAAAGTAAAGGAAAACGAGTTTTTTTTTGATTACCAAAAAAAAGAGATTAAACCTAATAGAAAAATGGGTCATTTCACCACAATTATTAAACAGTAATAATGAAAAAATTTATAATTTTAATTATTATTTTTTTTCAATATAATTCGATAACTTTTTCTATGATAGATAAACCCTACCATCATTTAGATAATGGAAGATTCAGAAATCCTGAAGGATCACCAGCCCGAAGTGAAAATGTAAAATGGTCATATAGCACTTTCAATAAAGAAAAAAAAAAATTAGACATGACTGTTCCGGATGGGCATGTAATTAAAAAAAATTTAGTTTTAGAAAAATTAAAAAATATTAAAAATGACGATTATATAGGCTGGATAGGACATGCTACCTTTTTAATAAAACTAGGTAACACAACTATAATAACTGATCCTGTTTTTTCTAAAAATGCTGGTCCATTAATTTTTGGACCTAAAAGATATACTGAGCCAGCATTAGATTTAAATGAGCTACCGAAAATTGATTTATTTTTATTGACCCATAATCATTACGATCATCAGGACATGGGTACTATAAGAAAATTTCCATACAAAGATTCAAAAGTATTTACTGCACTCAAATTAGGCAAATATTTTACAAAACACCATTTTAAAAATGTTCAAGAGCTTGACTGGTATCAAGAAGTAAAATTAAATGATTTAAAAATTACATTCTTACCTGCGGTCCATTGGTCAAAAAGAAGTTTAACAGATACAAATAAAACTTTATGGGGTAGTTTTTTAATAGAATACGCTGGTAAAAAAATATTTTTTGCATGTGATACTGGATATGGAAACATCTATAAAAAAATCGGCAATGAGTTTGGGCCAATTGATCTAACAATGATAAATATTGGTGCATATGATTTTAGACCAATGTTTGAAAAATCAATATATCACACATCGCCCGAGGAGGCGCTGCAAGCAGCTCAAGATCTAAAAAGTAATAAAGTTTTAGGTACTCATTGGGGTACATTTGTTTTATCGCTTGAACCAATAATGGAACCTCCAAAAAGATTCAAAGATAACGCAGAAAAATTTGGTTTTAAAAGAGACGATGCTTTAATTTTTAAAATTGGAGAATTTAAAAAATTAAGCGAGGTATTAGATTAATTTAAATATCCAGATTCATATAACAAGAGTTAGGATCTTCTTTGTAGTGAGCAAAAGGAGGACATTTTTGGAAACCAATTTTCTGAAATAATTCTCTTGCTGGTTTAAAAAAATCTCCAGATCCAGTCTCGATACTTAATTTTCTTAAATTTAAATTTTTAGCTTTAATTAATAAGTGTTTTAATATTTTCTCGCCATAACCTTTTTTCCTAAATTCGTTTGTCACTCTTATAGATTTAAACTCACCATGTTTCTGATCAAAAAGCTTTATAGCGCCACACCCTACGAGTTTACTGTCCTCCCATATACTCCAAAACTTAATACTACGATCTTTTAACCCAGGTATATCAAGTACATGAGTACTTCCTTCAGGTGAAACAGATCTTAATTCTTTAAAATGATTTAGTAATAGTTCATTTACTTCACTATTATCAAAATTTCCCTCTATAGATTTCATATTTAATTAAAACATATAATATAATTAAGTTTTTAACCAAGATAATTATAAAATGCTTGTTAAAATTTAATTATTATTTCTAATTGCTGATTTTACTGAATTTACAAAAGCTTGATGACTGTTCTCTGTTTGAAAGAGTTTTTTCCTATTATCTTTTTTTTCTTCTAGGTTATCTAAAATTTTTGCGACATGTTCTATTGTGTCCTCGCCCGTCGTATGTACTAATGCCTGATTTATTGTTACGCTTAATCCTGCTTGATAAACGTTACCAGTGCTTGCAACAGTATAGGCTGGTCCAATAAATGATGCTGTAGTTTGTATACACCCATTTAAAGCAATTAAAAATATTACATATAATGAAAAATTTCTTATCATGACAATGTGGGATTTCTACTGATTCTTTATTTTTGAACAAGCTTGATATGAAAGTTATACAGATTGTATAAATTAAATAGCTTTATAACCGAACTCAAGTGAAGCATCTGTGACGGAATGATACAATGATTCTCCAAAACTTCTTAAACACATCACTCTTATCTTGTCGGGTTGATCGTTTATAAAATCTAAGGTAACTGCAATTCCATTAAAAATTGAATTTACTACTTCATTTTTATTTATATCATTAAAATTAATTGGGCAGCCTTTTTTTAAAACCTCTTTTACATTTTTACCTGATAGTTCAATAATTGCTTTTGAGTGAGATAAATCAGTTATTGCAAACTCATCGTTAGAAAGACTTTTTGCTATTTCTTCAGATAAACTACTTGTACCTGATAATGCAAGCCAATTATTTGGGCCTATCCATAATATTCTTACATCGTTATTTTCAGATACTTTAAGTTTATCAGGAAAATCTAGATCAGATAATTTATAATCGTTAATATTTTTCTTATTTTTTTTAAACTTAACAATCTGAAAAATTTTAAAGTTCTTTAATTCTTTTATATTTATAATTTCATCAGAATTTTTATTTTTAAAATTACCATGATTTCCAACTAAATGAACACTATTTAATGGTGATATAATGGTCATGATCTCACTCTCTCTCCTTTTGGATCTACATAGTGTGATGATACAATTTCAACTTCTATAGTTTTATTTTTTAGTGGAGACATGGCATAAAGTTTTGAGCCAATCATATTTTTTCCATCTTTTAAAATAGCTAAAGAAAATGGATTGTTATGTTCAACACTCCAACAAGAAGCTGAAATATGTCCTAGCTTTGGATTAGGTAGCTTTCCTTTTGGATCTTTTACAAGATGTGATCCTTCTGGAATACTTGTCTTTTTATCTAATGGAACTACTCCTACTAATCTTTGTCTATCCTTTTCGTTATAGGCTTTTTTCAATAAAGATCTTTTACCTATAAAGTCTTTTTTCTTACTTACTAAACCATCTAAACCTGTATCATAAGGTATAGTTCTTCCATCTAATTCTGATCCAGCAACGTGGCCCATTTCTATTCTAAGAGTTGATAAAGCTTCAGTTCCATATGGTTGCAAATCAAAATCTTTACCAATTTCTATAATTTTTTCCCACATAAAGTTTCCATTATCTGACTCAACATTTACTTCATAGGCAAGCTCTCCAGAAAATGAAATTCTAAATATTCTTGCATTAACACCAAAAAAATTTGCCTCTACAAATCCCATAAATGGTAAACCTTCGTTAGAAACATCCGTATCTGGAAAAAGTTTTTGCAATAAATCTCTAGACTTTGGTCCTGCGATAGCTGCACCAGCCCACTGTTCGGTTGTTGAAACAACATTAACATCAAGTTCGGGCCAAACTAGTTGTAAGTAGTATTCTAAATGAGACAGTACATTAGCCGCTTGAGCAGTAGTTGTTGTCATGTGGTAGTGATTTTCCGAAATCCTTGTAGTTGTTCCGTCATCCATTACGATACCATCCTCTCTAAGCATCACACCATATCTTGCTTTTCCAACTGGTAGTTTAAGCCATGCATTTGTATAAACTCTATTTAAAAATTCAGCTGCATCGGGACCCTTAACATCTATTTTTCCAAGCGTTGTTACGTCACAAACGCCAACATTTTTTCTTACATTCTCCGCTTCTCTCTTAGAGGCTTCAAACAATCCTTCATTTCCTCTTTTGTAGTATCTAGGTCGTAACCAAACACCTGCATCAACAAAAACTGCATTATTTTTTTCGTGCCAATTATGCATTGGAGATTTTCTTGTAGGTTTAGAGTGTTTTCCTATTTCTCTTCCTACAATAGCCCCAATAGAAATCGGTGTATATGGTGGTCTGAAGGTAGTATGACCTACCGCCGGAACAACTTTATTTTCTATATTTGATACTAATTGTAATCCATTAAGATTACTTGTTTTACCTTGATCGGTAGCCATACCTAATGTTGTATACCGTTTTACATGTTCAATAGATCTATAACCCTCTCTTATTGCAAGTTCTATATCTGATACAGCAACATCATTCTGAAAATCTAAAAATCTTTTATAATTTTTTCCCTTTGGTAGAGGTACACACCAGAACCTATCATGCTTAGAATGTTTTTTTTCTGAAACTTTAGGTATTTGCTGGCTATTGTTTTTATTCGTAATTTCTTTGGATAATTCGAAACCTTTGTCAAAAGAAGTTTTTAACGTTTCTTCTAAAGTAAATATTCCGTTTGCAGAACCCAAAGTTACTTCTTTTTGTTTTGACTTATCTGGTACAAAAGCATCTATTTCTTCTTTGAATTTTGTCTTACCTCCTGATTGTGACGCAAGATGAATAGTTGGGGTCCAAAAACCAGAAACACAAATACAATCACACTCAATATTTTTAATTTGATTTAAGTTTTGCTTATCTTCAGATATTTCTGAGATATCACAAGATTTAACTTTCTTATAACCTTTAGCTGCAACAACAACATGAGAAAATTTTATATTTATCCCAAGAGATTTTGCTTCTTTAATTATTTCTGAGTTACTGTCTTGTCTACTGTCTAATACAATTGGATTAATATTATTTTTTTTAAATTCGATAGCAGTTTCATAAGCGCTGTCATTGTTAGTAAATACAATAGGTTTTTTTCCGACTAAAACTCCGTAAACTTTCATATATTCCTTAGCTGCAGATGCCAGGACTACTCCGGGTGTATCATTGTTTCCAAAAACAATTGGTCTTTCTATTGATCCTGAAGAAATTACCACTTGTTTTGCTCTTATATACCAAAGTCTTTGTTTGGGAGTGAATTCTTCTGATTTTGGCAAATGGTCTGAAACTCTTTCAGACATTACTAGCATGTTATGATCATAGTAGCCGAAAATTTGAGCTCTATTTTTAACAGTTACATTTGTCATTCCTTTAAGTTCTGTAATAATATTATCAGCCCACTCTTTTCCACTTTGATTATTAATGCTCACATCTGATGTTAATAAACTTCCACCAAATCGAGGTTTGTCTTCAGCAAGAATTACTCTTGCTCCATTTTTTGCTGCAGCGTAAGCACTTGCTAATCCAGAAGGTCCAGATCCAGCAATTAATAGATCGCAAAACTCATATTTATGTTCGTATCTTTCCCTGTCATGTTCTTTTGATGCGACGCCAAAACCTGCCGCTTTTCTGATAAATGGTTCATATATCCAGTACCAAAAACTTCTTGGCCACATAAAAGTCTTATAATAAAAACCAGCTGGTAAAAATATATTTAAAAAATTATTTATTGCACCAATATCAAAATTTACACTTGGCCAACAATTCACACTCTTCGCCTCTAAACCATCAAACAATTCCTGCTCTGTTGCTCTTACATTTGGTTCAGTTTCGCCATTTCTATATAATTGAACTATAGCGTACGGTTCGTCGACACCTGCACCGAAAAAACCTCTTGGTCTATGATATTTGAAACTTCTTCCTACTAAATGGACACCATTAGCAATTAAAGCAGATGCTAATGTATCTCCTTCATAGCCAAAATATTTTTTTCCATTAAATTTAAATGAAAGTTTTTTTTCTCTGTTTATCAATCCAATTTGATCTAATCTAAAATTCTGCACCATTATCCAACTTTTTCTTCTGATTTATAAGTATTAAAAATTTCATGTGTTGAGGTATCTCTTAGAACTTTTATCCATTGTCTACATCCAGATACATGATGCCAAAGTTCTAAATGTTTTCCTCTTGGACTTTTCCTTAGATACACAAATTCATCCCACTCTTGATCTGAAATTTCTTTATTAAGTTCTGGTCTTTTTACTGAAGCATCTCCACCATACGCAAATTCATTTTGAGATCGTAATCCACAATGTGGGCACTTGATATAAAGCATTTAAGAAATCCAAGTTTTTGTTCCAAGACCTTTTTCATCTATAAGATGACCAGTACTAAATCTATCCAATCTAAAACCAGCATTTAATTCGTGAACTTTATCTTGTGCTATTGTATGTGCAAAAGTAAAACCTGATGCTGGTGTTGCTTTAAATCCTCCATAACACCATCCGCAATTTAAATATAATCCTGCAATATGAGTTTTATCAATTATTGGTGATCCATCCATTGACATATCCATTATACCGCCCCAGGTTCTTAGCATATTTAATTTACTTAAAAATGGGAACATCGCAATTCCCTCTGTCAATACATGTTGAAGTGTTGGTAAATTTCCTCTTTGCGCGTAACTATTGTATCCATCCAAATCTCCACCCATTACCATTTCACCTTTGTCAGATTGACTACAATAAAAATGGCCAGCACCAAATGTTACTACATGATCAAGAATTGGTTTAATTGGTTCAGAAACACAAGCTTGTAATAAATGAGTTTCAATTGGTAATGTCATATTTAACATTTCTGCTAGAATTGAAGTGCTACCAGCAACACATAAACCAACTTTTTTAGTTTTAATATCTCCTCTTGAGGTTTTAATTCCTTGAATTTTTCCATTACTAATATCAAATCCAGTAACTTCACAATGCTGAATAATATCTACTCCCATAGAGTCAGCTTGTCTTGCGTAACCCCAAGCAACCGCATCGTGTCTAGCAGTTCCAGCACTAGGTTGCATCAGTGCACCAAATATTGGAAATCTTACATTGTCAGAAAAATCTAAAACTGGAACTTTCTTTTTTACTTCTTCTCTATTGAGTAATACTGCATCAATACCATTTAATCTCATTGAGTTCCCTCTTCTTGTATATGCATTCATTTGAGCATCTGAATGTGCAAGATTAATAATTCCTCTGGGAGAGAACATTATATTGAAGTTTAAATCTTGAGACATACTTCTCCACAACTCCATGCCTTTTTCGTAAAAGAGACCATTTTCATCGTGCATGTAATTGGATCGTATAATAGTTGTATTTCTTCCAACGTTCCCGCCACCAATCCATCCTTTTTCAATGATGGCAATATTTGTAATTTTGTGTTCTTTAGCTAAATAGTATGCGGTAGCTAAGCCATGACCTCCACCTCCAATTATGACAACATCGTATTCTTTTTTTGGTGTTGGATCTTTCCATGCAACTTCCCACCCTTTGTGAGCTGAGAAAGCATTTTTTATTAGGCTTAGAAAGGAATATTTTTGCATAAATTTTATATTTAATTCTAATTTATTTCTTTTAAAATTATATAATAAAGTATAGAAATCTGTCCCATAATATAAAGCTTAAAGAAAGCATATATGGGCGCAGTCAAATCAGACATCGAAATCGCAAGAGCCGCAAAAATGAAGCCTATTAAGGATATTTTAGGCAAAATCAAAGTTCCAGATAATAATAGCAGTTTCAGTCCAATGGGTAGGCATATTGCCAAAATAAACCTCGAATACTTAAATAAATTAAAAAAGAAAAAAGATGGACATCTAATTTTAGTAACCGCAATTACTCCTACTCCTGCGGGAGAGGGAAAAACAACTACCTCTGTTGGGTTGCATGATGGGCTTAACAAAATTGGTAAAAAATCAATAGTATGTTTAAGAGAGCCTAGTCTCGGACCATCGTTTGGTATGAAGGGAGGTGCAGCCGGAGGGGGTTATGCTCAAGTAGTACCTATGGAACAAATTAATTTACATTTTACTGGAGACTTCCATGCCATTACATCAGCTCACAATTTACTATCTGCATTAATTGATAATCACATCTATTGGGGTAATAAACTTAAAATTGATGATAAGAGAATTGTTTGGAAAAGAGTTATGGATATGAATGACAGAGCTCTAAGGTTCATAAATATAAATACTAAAGGTGTTGCAAAAGAATTTCCTAGAGAAGATGGCTTTGATATCACAGTTGCATCAGAAGTCATGGCAATTTTTTGCTTATCAAATGATCTAAAAGATTTGGAGAAGAGAATCGGAAATATAACAATTGCATATAATACTGATGGCAAACCTATTTATGCAAAAGATCTAAATGCCCAAGGACCAATGACTGTTCTTTTGAAAGATGCAATAAGACCGAACGTAACTCAAACTTTAGAAAATAATCCTGCGTTAATTCATGGAGGTCCTTTTGCTAATATTGCGCATGGATGTAATTCAGTAATTGCAACAAAGTCTGCTTTAAAACTTGCTGACTATGTTGTTACAGAAGCAGGATTTGGCGCAGATCTAGGTGCTGAAAAATTTTTAGATATTAAATGTAGAAAATCAAACATAAAACCAAGTTGTGTTGTTATCGTTGCAACAATAAGAGCTTTAAAAATGCATGGAGGCGTTGAAAAAGAAAATTTAAAAGACGAAAATGTTGATGCACTTAAAAAAGGATTAGTAAATTTGGAAAGACACATAAGTAATATTAAAAAATTTGGATTAACACCAATTGTAGCTATAAATAGTTTCATTTTAGATACAAAAAAAGAAATATCCGCTGTAAAAGATTTTTGCAAAAGTCAAAAAGTTGAAGTCAGTGAGTCTACACATTGGGCAGATGGTGGAAAGGGTGCAAAAGATTTAGCTAAAAAAGTTGTTAAAATATGTAAGGCTTCGAAAAAGAAAAACTTTAAATTTTTATATGAAGATAATCAATCGTTATGGAGCAAAGTGGAAACTATTGCTAAAGAGATCTACAAAGCGAGTTCAATTACTGCAGATGAAAATGTCAAAAAACAGTTGAAAATATTTGAAGATAACGGATATGGAAAATTACCTGTCTGTATAGCTAAAACTCAGTACAGTTTTTCAGTTGACCCTAAATTAAAAGGAGCTCCTACAGGTCACGAAATTTCTATTAGAGAAGTAAGATTATCATCTGGCGCTGAGTTTATAGTTGTAGTTTGTGGATCAATTATGACAATGCCGGGTTTACCAAGAGTACCTGCCGCTGATAAAATAAAACTAAATAAAAAAGGTGATATCGAAGGATTATTTTAAGCCTAAACCATTCCAAAAATCTTTTGCTAAATTTTTTCCTGTAAGATCTTTAAATTGAGGTAATCCAGTAGGGGATGTAACATTTATATCTCCAATGAGGTAACTATCAATTAAATCTATTCCCGCAAAATAAATTTTATCTTTTAATAAACTTTTGCCAATCAATGAGGAAATTTTTAATTCTTTTTTATTTAAATTAGTTTTAAATGCTGTTCCACCTTGTGAGATATTTGATAAGTTAGATCCTGCTCTTGGAACTCTTTTAATTGCACCTTTTACTTTACCATTAATTATAAATACTCTTTTATCCCCAAATTTTACTTTATTTAAATATTTTTGTACCATCAAATAATTATATTTTTTAAGAAACAAAGATACTTTTGATTTTGAAAAGCTTTTTGTTAAAAAAAGGATATTTTTTCCTGCGTAACCATCTAAAGGTTTTATAACAATTTTCTTATATTTTTTGTAATGATTGTATATATCTTGAATACTATTCGAAAAAATAGTTGGAGGCATAAATCTTAAAAATCGTGAAGAGTAAAATTTTTCAGATACATTCCTTATTGCAGAAGGATTATTAATAACTTTTTTTTGGTCAACATTATCTAAAAAATATGTGGAATTAACATAATTCATATCAAATGGTGGATTTTGTCTTATTAAAGTAAATGCAGCTTTTGAGATATCAAATTTGATTTTTTTATTTATTTTATAAAAACTTTTTTTGCCTTCAAAAAAATATACTAGATGACCTTGAGCTTGTAGCTTAGAATTTATTATACTTAAATTATTAGCTTCATACCAAAATACTTTAAAACCTCTTTTTTGAGCCTCAATTGCTAATTGTAAAGACGTATCCGTTAAAGGATTGACTGTTTTCAAGTTGTTAGATTGTATCGCTATAATTTTTTTCATTGATTTAGATTTTTAATTGAATCCTCGGCTTTTGTACTTTTTTTATTGATCATGCTGTCAACATTTTTAAGATATATTTCTTCATTATTTTTTTTTGAGTTTAATTGATTTCTTAATTTTAATCCTACTTTTGATAATTTTAAAAAAATATCTGACCAATCTAAAATACTTTTCCCGTCTATTTCTGTACTAAAGCCTTTTGATGGACTATTAAAATATGCCTCTAAAATATCTTTTTTTTTCCATTTATTTATAATCTCGTATGATTCATTTAAATTTCCATAAAGAAGTCCTATTAAAAAAGCTGGACCAGCACAATGACAGTCCCATTCGCATGCATCTAAAGATCTTATTTCAATGTAGCTTTTTAATCTTACTTCAGTGAAAATTGTAGATAGATGTAATTCAAGATTATTTTTGTCAGCTTCATCTTGTTTAATTAAATCGGAATATGTTTTACCGTCTGGAAATAAATATTCATTATTTTTTTGATAAAATAGCAGTGGATAATTTAAAACAAAATCTGCATATTTTTCATAAGACATTTCCTCAAGAAAAATTTCAGGCAATCCTGCCCTAGAAGTATTTTGCCAAACTTTCGTACGATAAGATAAATAACCACTGAATTTATTTTCCCTAATTGCTGAATTTGAGAATAATGCGATGCTTATTGGTGTAAGATAAGATGCCACCTTAAATTTTTTTTTAAAATCTTCCTCATTTTTGTAGTCAATATTTATTTGAGTACCAGCTGTTTGATACATCATTTCTAAGCTTAAGGAGCCATTTTTTGGCATCTCTTTTGTCATTACTTTGTATCTTTTTTTTGGATTATTTGGAATTTTATCAATACTCGAAAATGGGTCGAAACCTACTGACAAAGTCTTTAAACCAAAGTTCTCACAAGCTAAATTTAATTTTTCTTGAAATTCATATGACTCAGAACAAACTTCATGAATATTAGATAATTGACTACCAGATAATTCTATTTGATTTCCTGGTTCTAGAGTAATCATTTTTCCATTTTTTTTTAAACCAATAATATTTTCATCCTCTTTAATTGGTTCCCAATTAAATTTTGAAGTAAAAAAATTGAAAATTTTTAATAAATCGGTGTACTCTGCCCTTTCATTACTTTTTTTTTTAAATAGAAATTTTTCGTTCTCAACACCAATAAATTGATCTGGTTTATTACCTGAAATAAAATGTTCTATTATTTGTTCTTTAGATTTAATTTTCATTTAAATAGTCTATCCAATTTCTCAATTCGATCATTCTTAAATCTTTATTTGATATTTGATTTTCTTGCTCTATCATTTGAACATGATTATCAATTTCTTTTTGATCTTCAAAAGCCCTTTTTTCGATTAATCTCTCAGTTCTAAAATGAATCAATCGTATCATTTTATCGTATGATATCTCTGGATGATATTGTATACCCCATATATCACACTCATTAATTTTAAAATTTAATCCTTGTACTTTATTAATTTTATTAGATGATAAAAGTATTGCCTTATCTGGAACTTTTGAAACTTCATCAAAATTAAATGCAGGAGTATTAAAATTATTTTTTTTATTTTTATAAAGAGGGTGATTTAAACCATTTTCATTTATTTGTATTTGATGTGCGATTCCCCTATGTGTTCCTTTTTGACATTTTCTTACTTCTCCACCTGCTGCGGTAACGGCAACTTGCATACCCCAACATATTGCAAGAATTTTTTTTATTTTTTTTTGAGATTCTTTCATAAACTCAATTTGTCTACGAATTTCAATTGTGTCATTATAAATATTTAAGCTACTACCACCCCAAATAAGACCATCGTACTCCTCGAGGTTTTTAATATTTTCAAAAACTTTAGGATCTGATGATGGGTTTGCTACATCAATTTCTAAATTTTTGGTAAAATATGCAATACTATCTTTTAAACTTTCTGTATGAGTTTGAATGCCAGCATTAGTAAATTGCTGATTTTCCTCTTTAAGATTTCCCTCGACTATTAGTATTTTTTTTATCAAAATAAATTACCTTTCATACTATATTCATATAATTTTTTCATATCCTCCTGATTTAACAATCTAGGATTTGTCGCAGTTGAAGGGTCTTCAACTGCCATTTTTGATAACTTATCTAAATCAAATTTATCTTCACTGATTACATCTGATAGAGCGTGTGGAATATTTAATTCTTTTCTTAACTCCAATATCCAATTCAAAAAGTTATTAAAATCTTTTTTTAAACCAAGGTAATCGCAAATAGATACTATTCTTTTTTCTATATATTTTTTATTATAAGTAAGTACATAAGGCATAAAAATTGCATTAGATAATCCATGATGTAAATTAAATTGAGCGTTTACTGGATGACTTAATGAGTGAATTGCACCAAGCCCTTTTTGAAACGCAGTAGACCCCATACTTGCTGCTGCCAACATGTCTGACCTTGCTTCTAAATTTTTTCCATCTTTAACAGCAGTCATTAAAGATTTTTTTGTCAATCTTATACCTTCTATCGCTATACCATCCGCCATTGGATGAAATCCAGGAGCACAAAAAGCCTCTAAGTTATGCGCTAAAGCATCCATCCCTGTTGCAGCAGTTAATCTAGGAGAAAGGTCCAAAGTTAAGACTGGATCTAAAATTACAATCGACGGTAAAAATTTAGGATGGAAAATTATTTTTTTTACCCCTGTTTCATTATTAATTATCGCTGATGCTCTTCCAGTTTCTGAGCCTGTGCCTGCTGTTGTAGGTACAGCTATTATAGGTGCGATATTATCGTTTTTCGCTCTTTTCCAGTAATCACCTATATCCTCAAAATCCCAAATTGGTCTTGTTTGACCAGACATAAACGCTATTGCTTTTCCAACATCCAATCCACTTCCACCACCAAAAGCTATTACACCATCACAATTATTTTTTTTAAATTCTTTAACACCTTCGTCTACATTCTCGCCATTAGGGTTGCCAGAAAAATTGGAAAAAATATTTAAGTTTTTGAATTCTTTTTCAATAATTTTAATTATATTTTTTACAAAATCTAAACCAACTAGATCTTTATCTGTGATAAACAATGGCTTTTTAATTTTAAGATTTTTGCATGCAGAATTAATTTCAATTATTCTATTATTGCCAACCCAGACAGTTGTTGGGTAGTTCCAATTAGATTTCATAAAATTTACAATTTTTTTAAATTTAATTTTTTATTTTTTAATAAAGATCTAAGTAAATTGATCATTAAAGGTATTTTTTGTAAATTAATTTTTTTAAAAATAAATGGCCCAATTTCTCTTGCCAATTGTTCCCCTTCAACCGTATCTTTGAGCATAAATTTTTTCTTTGCAGAATTAAATGTAAAACCTTTTCCTAAATAATCTCCCATTTTGCTATTTCTTCCTCCAGCAGCACTTACATACAGATCACCAACCCCCGCTAGACTTTCAACTGTAGTTTCTTTACCTTTAAAGTATTTTGTTAAATATTTCATTTCTATTAAAGATTTTTGAAATAAGCTCGAAGACATATTTAAGGATTGTCCAGCTCCAATGACCATAGCATAAATATTTTTTATAGCTGAACAAATCTCAACACCTATGATATCTGTTGAATACTCAACTAAATAATAATTTGTTGAAATTAATTTTCCAATTTTTTTTGCTAATTTAATATTTTTATTTGCTATTATTACTTTAGTCTGGTTCTTTCTCGCTAGTTCTTTTGCCAAGCATGGGCCTTTTAAAACTGAAATATTTTTGGTCTTAGTATTAATTTTAATTTGCTCTGAAATGGTTAAAATTTTATTTTTTTTTTTATCATATTTTAAACCCTTTGTTAAAATTAATATTGGTGCTTTATTTTTTAAATTTTTTAGCTCTTTGCTAATAAAGTTAATCCCTGGTAAGCTTAATGCAATAACTATCAAATTAAACTTTTCTTTTAAAAGTTCTTTTGAAAATTTTCTGAACTTCAAATTTTTTGGCAGATTTATTTTTAATGCTGAATGAAATTTACTTTTTGATTTAAGATTATTTATAAATTGTTTGCTATAAGGTTCGGTAATTGTAACTTTGTTATTATTTTCTAAGCAAGGAATCGTAAAAGCCGACCCCATTGCTCCACCACCAATAACTAATATTTTTGCCATAACAAAATTATGCTAAAGTTTTTTTAATTGCTTGTTTCCATCCTTGCAATAACTTATTTCTATAACTTTTATTGAATTTTGGTTTAAAGTCTCTATCTTTTTTCCAATTTTGTTTAATATCACTGAAGGATCTATAAATACCAGTTTGATAACCAGCCATATAAGCGGCTCCTAAAGCAGTAGTTTCATTAATTTTTGATCTGGTAATCTTAATTTTTAAAATCTCTGATAGAAATTGAACAAACCAATTGTTTGAAACCATGCCACCGTCAACCTTAACACTTTTAGGGTTTAAACCATCCTTTCTCATTGATACGAATAAATCAAAAGTTTGGTAAGCAACAGACTCGACTGTTGCCCTCACTAAATCTCTCCAATCACTATCCCTTGTAAGACCCATGATTAAACCTCTTGATTTGGAATTCCAGTATGGAGCTCCTAGACCTGTAAAGGCTGGTACAATATAAACGCCTTTACTATCTTTTTTTGATTTCGCGATCTTTTCAGTCTCATAAGCATTATCTATTAGTCTGATTTTATCTCTTAGCCATTGCACGCCAGCACCTGCAATAAATATAGACCCTTCTAAAGCATATGTAGTTTTATTATTTATTCTATAACAAATTGTAGTTATTAATTTATTTTTTGAGATTAATTTTTTTTCACCAGTATTCATTAATACGAAGGCTCCTGTACCATAGGTACTTTTGACTGATCCTTTTTCGAAACATGCTTGACCTATTGCAGCTGCTTGTTGGTCACCCAATACTGCAGAAATTCTTATTTTTTGTCCAACAATTTTCTCGCTTGTAAAACCAAAATCATCAGCAGAATTTTTAACAGTTGGAAGAATTTTTTCGTTTAGTCTGAATATTTTTAAAATATCTTTATCCCATTTGTTACTTGTAATATTAAAAAGCATTGTTCTTGAGGCATTTGTGGCATCTGTTGCATGAATTTTACCATT